>NZ_VCKZ01000483.1 GCF_005889745.1 Actinomadura geliboluensis | reverse complement strand
GTCGAAGAGTACGGCCCCCCGCCCACCCCCGCCGGGTGGGCCGCCGACAACACGCTGCCCCCCGAACTCGTCACGGTCGGCGAGGCCGGCGCAGCCGACGGGCGTGACGGACGCGACGGGCGCGGCGGGCTGCGGTACGCGCTCGCCGGTTCCGGACGCTCCGCCCTCCTCGCCGGCGCCGCGGCGCTGTTCGTCGCGATCGTGGTGGTCTCGTCCGTGCTGATGCTCGGCTCCGGCGACAAGGGCAAGGCCGGCCAGAAGGTCAGCGACCCGAGCGCCCCGCCCGCGTCGACCGACGTCCTGCCGAGCTCGGCGCCGCCGTCGCGGCAGCGGCCCGTCCAGCAGTCGACGTCGCCGTCCTACACGCCGTCCCCGACCGGCAGCGAGACGCCGAGCGACAGCCCGGCGCCGACCGATACGCCGACGACGTCCATCACCCCGACCCAGCCGACGCCCACGAAGTCGACGACGAAGCCGACCCCGACGCAGTCCAGCACCCCGCCGGAGACGCCGCCGGAGACGCCGCCCGAGACGCCCCCGGGCGGCGGAGCCGAAGGAAGCGGCGACGCCTGACCTCCCCCTGTTCACCCCCTCGGCATGGGAACCGGCGCGGGGGCGGGCCGGGCTGGCAGGGTGGCGTAGGCCACGTTGACCTTGCCGCGGAGCAGGTCGGCTTTGCGGCGATTCCTGGCTACGCTCGTGCAGTGAGCGGCGCCACAACGAGGTGGCGAAGGGTCTCAAGGGGAGTTGTTGTTGATGGGCGGCATGCTCGATCAAGCGAAGGACGACCTGCTCAGGCGGGCCGCCGAAACGTGCGCGCAGCGTCCGGGGGCGCGCGGCGGTGACGTCGAGGAGGTCTTCGACTACCTTCGGCTCTACTACCGGCAGGTCGACCATGAGGACCTCATGGCCCGCGACCCGGCGGACATCTGCGGCCCGGCGATGGCGCACCGGGCGCTCGGCGAGGAGCGCCCGCAGGGGCGCGCGAAGGTGCGCGTCTTCACGCCGACGCTGGAGGAGTACGGCTGGGACCCCGGCCACACCATCGTCCAGGTCGTGACCGACGACATGCCGTTCCTCGTCGACTCGGTGACGATGGAGCTGACCCGGCACCAGCTCACCACGCACCTGATCGTCCACCCGCTGCTCGGCGTGGACCGCGACGTCGCGGGCCACCTGAAGGCGTTCCGCCACAAGCTCGACAGCGACACCGACGTCGACGAGTCGTGGATCCACATCGAGGTGGACCGCACCAGCGACCGCGGCGTCCTCGACACGCTGGAGAAGGACCTGCTGCGCGTCCTGCAGGACGTGCGGGTCGCCTTCGAGGACGAGCCGAAGATGCGCGCCCGCGCCGGCGAGGTCGCCGCCGCGATCCAGGACGCGCGGCCCCCGCTGCCGGACAAGGAGCTCGCCGAAGGCGTCGAGCTGCTCGACTGGCTCGCCGACGGCCACTTCACCTTCCTCGGCTACCGCGACTACACGCTCACCGGCGACGGCACCGCGCTGCGCCCCGAGCCGGGCACCGGGCTCGGCATCCTGCGCAGCGACAAGCGCGAGTCCGACAGCTTCGCGGCGCTGCCGCCCGAGGTCCGCGAGCGGGCCACCGAGAAGCGGCTGCTGATCCTGACGAAGGCGAACTCGCGCTCCACCGTCCACCGGCCCCTGTACCTCGACTACATCGGGGTGAAGAAGTTCGGCGAGTCCGGCGAGGTCGTCGGCGAGCGCCGCTTCCTCGGGCTGTTCACGCACGTCGCCTACAGCGAGTCGATCGGGCACGTGCCCGTCCTCAAGCGCAAGCTGGAGGAGGTGCTGGAGCGCGCCGGGTTCACCGCCGACAGCTACGACGGCCAGGACCTCATCGAGGTGCTGGAGAGCTACCCGCGCGACGAGCTGTTCCAGATCTCCGTCGACGACCTGCTGAAGATCTCCCTCGGCGTGCTGCGGCTGCGCGAGCGCCGCCAGCTGAAGCTGTTCCTCCGCCAGGACCTGTACGGCCGCTTCATGTCGTGCATGGTGTACCTCCCGCGCGACCGCTACACCACCAAGGTGCGGCTGCGCATCCAGGACCTGCTGAAGGAGGCGTTCGACGGCGTCAGCGTCGACTACAGCGCGAACGTGACCGAGTCGCTGCTCGCCCGGCTGCACGTCGTCGTGCGCGGCGAGCGGGGCCGCCCGCTGCCGGTCGTCGACGTCGCCGAGCTGGAGGACCGGCTCGCCAACGCCACCCGCTCCTGGGAGGACGACCTCGCCGACGCCGTCGTCGAGCAGTGCGGCGAGGAGCGCTCCGGCACCCTCGGCCGCGCGTTCGGGGAGGCGTTCCCCGAGGGCTACAAGGCCGACTTCCCCGCCCGCACCGCCGTCGCCGACCTGCGCCGCCTCGACGAGCTCGGCGAGGACGGCGCCACCTCGATCAACCTGTACGAGCCGTACAACGCGCAGCCGGGCGAGCGGCGGCTGAAGATCTACCGGCTGGGCGAGCCGATCTCGCTGTCCCGGGTGCTGCCGCTGCTGCAGAACATGGGCGTCGAGGTGATAGACGAGCGCCCGTACGAGATCCGCACCACCGACGACCGCCGGTTCTGGATCTACGACCTCGGCCTGCGCTACGTCCCGCCCGCGGACGTCCCCGAGGAGGCCATCAAGGACCTCTTCCAGGACGCCTTCACCGCGCTGTGGCGCGGCGACATCGAGAACGACGGGTTCAACGCGCTCGTCCTGCACGTCGGGCTGACCTGGCGCGAGGCGATGATCCTGCGCGCCTACGCGCTGTACCTGCGCCAGACCGGCACGACGTTCTCCAAGCGGTACGTGGAGCAGGTGCTGCTGCGCAACGCCTCCATCACCCGCCTGCTGGTGCGGCTGTGGGAGAGCCGCCTCGACCCGTCCCTGCAGGGCGGCGAGGAGGAGCGCAGCGCCGGCATCACCGAGGAGCTCCAGGGCAAGCTGGACGAGGTCGCCAGCCTCGACGAGGACCGCATCCTCCGCGCCTACCTCGCGCTCGTCCAGGCGACGCTCCGCACGAACCACTACCAGGGCAAGCCGTACCTGGCGATGAAGTTCGACCCGGCGCGCATCCCCGACCTGCCGCAGCCCCGGCCGATGTACGAGGTCTTCGTGTACTCGCCGAAGGTCGAGGGCGTCCACCTGCGGTTCGGGTCGGTGGCGCGCGGCGGGCTCCGCTGGTCCGACCGGCGCGAGGACTTCCGCACCGAGATCCTCGGCCTGGTCAAGGCGCAGGCCGTGAAGAACACCGTCATCGTCCCGGCGGGCGCGAAGGGCGGCTTCGTCGGCAAGCAGCTCCCCGACCCGTCCGTGGACCGCGAAGCCTGGCAGAAGGCCGGCATCGCCTGCTACAAGGACTTCATCTCCGGGCTGCTCGACCTGACCGACAACCTCGTGGACGGCAAGGTCGTCCCGCCGCCGAACGTCGTCCGGCACGACGGCGACGACACCTACATGGTCGTCGCCGCCGACAAGGGCACCGCGACGTTCTCCGACATCGCCAACGGCGTCGCCGCCGAGTACGGGTTCTGGCTCGGCGACGCGTTCGCCTCCGGCGGCTCGGTCGGCTACGACCACAAGGCGATGGGCATCACCGCCCGCGGCGGCTGGGAGTCGGTCAAGTACCACTTCCGCTCGCTCGGCAAGGACGTCCAGAGCGAGGACTTCACCGCCGTCGGCATCGGCGACATGTCCGGGGACGTGTTCGGCAACGGCATGCTCCTGTCGGAGCACACCCGGCTCGTCGCCGCGTTCGACCACCGGCACGTCTTCGTCGACCCCGACCCGGACGCGGCCGCCTCGTTCGCCGAGCGCCGCCGGCTGTTCGAGCTGCCGCGCAGCAGCTGGGCCGACTACGACGCCGCGCTGATCTCCAAGGGCGGCGGCGTCTTCCCCCGCACCGCCAAGTCGATCCAGATCACCCCGCAGATGCGGGCCGCGCTCGGGATCGAGGAGGGCGTGAAGGCGCTCACCCCGTACGAGCTGATCCGGGCCGTCCTGCGGGCCCCGGTCGACCTGCTGTGGAACGGCGGCATCGGCACCTACATCAAGTCGTCCACCGAGAACAACGCCGACGTGGGGGACAAGGCCAACGACCCCGTCCGGGTGGACGGCGCCGAGCTGCGCTGCAAGGTCGTCGGCGAGGGCGGCAACCTCGGCGTCACCCAGCTCGGCCGGATCGAGTTCGCGCTCAACGGCGGCATCATCAACACCGACTTCATCGACAACTCCGCCGGCGTCGACACCTCCGACCACGAGGTCAACATCAAGATCCTGCTCGACCAGGTGGTGCGGGACGGGGAGCTGACCGCCAAGCAGCGCGAGGGCCTGCTCTACGAGATGACCGACGAGGTCGGGCGGCTCGTCCTGCGCGACAACTACGCGCAGAACGTGGTGCTCGCCGCGGCCCGCGCGCAGGCGCCCGCGATGCTGCACGTCCACGCCCGCTACATGCGCAAGCTCGAACGCGACGGTCGGCTGAAGCGGCGCCTGGAGTTCCTGCCGGACGACAAGGCCCTCGTGGAGCGCCGCCAGACCGGGCTCGGCCTCACCGGCCCCGAGTTCTCCGTCCTGCTCGCCTACGCCAAGCTCGCGCTGGACGCGCAGATCGTCGCGTCCGACCTGCCCGACGACCCCTACCTGGAGTCGTGGCTGGTCGACTACTTCCCGACCCCGCTGCGCGAGCGGTTCCGCCGCTACATGGACCGGCACCCGCTGCGCCGCGAGATCATCACCACCGCCGTCGTGAACGACGTGGTCAACGCCAGCGGCTCCACGTTCGTGTTCCGCATGAACGAGGAGACGGGCGCGTCGGCGTCCGACATCGCCCGCGCCTACCTCGTCGCCCGCGAGGTGTTCGAGATGCCGCGGTTCTGGCGGGACGTGGAGAGCCTCTCCCACCAGGTGGAGGAGTCGACGCAGATAGCGATGCGGCTGGAGGCGCGCAAGCTCACCGAGCGCGCCGCCCGGTGGCTGCTGCACAACCGGCGGCCCCCGTTCGACATCCGGGAGAGCATCGACTTCTTCAGCGGCGGCGCGGCGACGCTCGGCGCGCACGTGTCCAAGCTCCTCGTCGGCCTGGACCTGTCGGCCTTCGAGCAGCGCCGCGACGGCTTCGCCGAACTCGGCGTCCCGGACGACCTGGCCGAGCGCTGCGCCGCGTTCGTCCCCGCCTACTCCACCTTCGACCTGGTCGGCGTCGCGCACGACACGGGCCGCCCGGTGGAGGAGGTCGCCGAGGTCTACTTCGACCTCGCCGACCGGCTGCAGCTGTCCCGGCTCCGCGAGCGCATCATCGCCCTGCCGCGCGACGACAAGTGGCGCACGCTGGCCCGCTCCGCGCTCCGCGACGACCTCTACACGGCCCACGCCGCGCTCACCCGCGACGTCCTCGTCACCAGCGAGCCCGGCGGCCAGCCGGAGGAGCGCATGATCCACTGGGCGGACAAGAACAAGCCGGCCGTCCAGCGCGCGCAGCAGACGCTCAGCGAGATCTGGGAGAGCGACAGCTTCGACCTGGCGACCCTCTCGGTGGCCCTGGGCGCGATCCGCACCCTGGTGACCGCGAGCTCCCTCCCGTCCAGCGAGGCGTAGCACGATGGCGCCCGTCCCACCCCGGGACGGGCGCCATCACCGCGCGGACACCAACGAAACCGATTCCCCGAGCACACGCTCCTTCCCAGAAGCAGGCGCGTACCCGATGGCCAACCACTGCCACGTAACCGCGACGGACTTCCCCGCCCGTCCACCCAGATAGTCACGAACTTCAACGGGCAGCCCAGCAGCAGTCCCCCCACTCACCACCTGCTCCTGCTGCACCGCATACCAGACGAGCGCCCCACCATCCGTCGTCCGCAACGAGTAAGACGCACCGGGCCCAGGCGTGAACTCCCCAGCCGCCCCGCGCCAATCACCGACACCCTTCACCCGGGCATTCCGCGAATAGGCGTCAGGCACCACACCGCCCTCATCACCACGAGCCAGATACTTCGCATGCGCGCCCGGCAACCCCCGATCACCAACCGCGATCGCGTACCCCTCCGCATCAAAGGCGATCCGCGGCGGCTCCCCACGAAACGTCAGCCAATGCGCCGCCCGCCACCCACCACTACTCCGCACGAAAACCCCAAGAACCTGCTGCTCAACACCCCCAGACCGCTCCAGCGCGGCAACCCCGAACCACTTGGGGGAGCCCCCTAACCGAGGAACATAGAACACCGGATTGACCAGCGAAATCTCCGCAGAAGCGGACAATTTCCCATAGGTCCGAACCCGAGCCTCGACAGGCAAGGCAAGCGCCCCCGTCACGGCCTCCCGCCAGAGCCGCTCATCCCCAGAGGTAATGGCCTTGTTATGCCGCTCCGCCCACCCCCGAAGCACCGTGAGCGCCTCGCCCCCCGACAAAGCCGGTGCTGGTCAAGGCGTCCGCCGGCGGCGGCGGGCTACGACGTGGTGT
>NZ_VCKZ01000482.1 GCF_005889745.1 Actinomadura geliboluensis | reverse complement strand
GCGCCGGCTCCGGTCAGCGAGCGGACCTCGATCTCGGCGTACTTCTCGGCGTTGAACTCCTTGCTGAGGACGGTCCCGAGGAAGCCGCACAGGAAGCCGATCGGGATGGACACGATGCCCGGGTTCTCCAGCGGGAACCAGCTCCAGTCGTGGTCGGTGAACAGCGCCTTCTCCGAGCCGGACACCACCGGGGAGAACGCCACGAAGAAGATCGCCGAGCCGAGGCCGCCGTAGATGGCGGAGACGGCGCCGGAGGTGTTGAACCGCTTCCAGAACAGGCTGTAGAGGATCGCGGGCAGGTTGCCGGACGCGGCGACCGCGAACGCGAGCGCGACGAGGAACGCGACGTTGAGGCGCTGCGCGTAGATGCCCAGCACGATCGACACGGCGCCGATCACGAAGGCGGCGATGCGGGCGACGCGGACCTCGTCCCGCTCGGTGGCCTTGCCCTTGCGGAACACGTGCGCGTACAGGTCGTGCGAGAAGGACGAGGACGAGGCCAGGGTGAGGCCGGAGACGACCGCGAGGATCGTCGCGAACGCCACCGCCGCGATGACCGCGAGCAGGATCGTGCCGCCCGCGTCGCCGAACATGATCTCGCCGATGCGTTCGGCGAGCTGCGGCGCCGCGGTGTTGCCCGCCGCGTTGACCGCGGAGATCTCCTTGGAGCCGACGAGCGCGGCGGCGCCGAAGCCGAGCACCAGGGTGAACAGGTAGAACACCCCGATGAGCCCGATGCCCCACATGACGGACTTGCGGGCGTCGCGGGAGGTCGGCACCGTGTAGAAGCGGATCAGGATGTGCGGCAGCCCGGCGGTGCCGAGGACGAGCGCGAGGCCGAGGCTGATCAGGTCGAGCTTGCCGGTGAGGCCGGACTCCTCGGTGGCGTAGCGCAGGCCGGGCTCCAGGAACGCGTCGGGCTTGCCGCTCTCGGTGGCGGCGTCCTTCAGCAGCGACGACAGGTTGAAGCCGAACTCGCCCAGCACCAGCACCGTGATCAGGGCCGCGCCGGTCATCAGCAGGACGGCCTTCACGATCTGCACCCAGGTGGTGCCCTTCATCCCGCCGAACACCACGTAGATGATCATCAGCACGCCGACCATCGCGATCGTGGCGCCCTTGGCGAACTCGCTGGTGAAGCCGAACAGCAGCGCGACGAGCGCGCCCGCGCCGACCATCTGCGCCAGCAGGTAGAAGATCGACACCACGATGGTGGAGACGCCGGCGGCGGTGCGCACCGGGCGCGGGCTCATCCGGAACGCCAGCACGTCCGCCATCGTGAAGCGGCCGGAGTTGCGCAGCAGCTCGGCGACCAGCAGCAGCGCCACGAGCCAGGCGACGAGGAACCCGATCGAGTAGAGGAAGCCGTCATAGCCGTACAGCGCGATGAGCCCGGCGATGCCGAGGAACGACGCGGCGGACATGTAGTCGCCGCCGATCGCGAGGCCGTTCTGCGCGCCGGAGAACGAGCGTCCGCCGGCGTAGAAGTCGGTCGCGCTCTTGGTGTTGCGGCTCGCCCACACGGTGATCCCGAGGGTGGCGGCCACGAACACCAGGAACAGGATGATCGACAGGGTCTCGTTGCTCATCGGGCGTCCTCCGCGGTCTCGGCGGTCCCGGCCCCGGTGGTCTTGGTGGTGTCGACGGCCTCGGCGGTGCCGGCGGCCGCGGCGGCACCGCCGGCCTGCGCCGCCTCGACCTCCCCGCGCACCTTGTCGGCGAGCGGGTCGAGGCGCCGCTCGGCGTGCCGCGAGTACATGTAGGCGATGCCGAACGTGGACACGAACTGCAGCAGCCCGAAGACCAGCGCGACGTTGATGGACCCGAACAGCTCGTGGCCCATGAAGCCGCGCGCCCACCCGGACAGGATGACGTAGAGCAGGTACCAGCTGAGGAACGCGGCGGTCATGGGGAATGCGAATCGGCGGAACCTGCGGCGGAGTTCCTGGAACTCCTCGGTGCCCTGGAACCGTTCATAGACGGTGCCGGGGGCGCTCTTATCGACGGACACGACCGCCCTCCTCTGTTGTGACGCCAATCACGCGCCACGGTAAAGATCCAGCTCGGAGGGGACGAGAGGGCGACGCCGGGGCTGCGGCAAGGTGCCGGTCATCGTCGCCGGAATGTCGTCCCCGTCGATGAACGGTCGCTTTCGCACGACGAACGGTCGCCCCCGTTGGGGTCGCCAGGCGCCCGGTCACACCCTGCGGGGCCGCCAGGTGCCGCGATCGACGTTGAGCGACTCCGGAGTGTGCAGGCGGACCATCATGCGGGCGACGCCCGGCGGCACCCGGCGCTGGCTGCACAGCGACACCAGGATCATGACGGTGAACGCGATCGGCACCGTCCAGGCGGCGGGCTGGGCGAGCAGCGCCCCGGCGAGCCCGGACGGCGGCCCCGCCGCGATCGTCACGATGACGGCGCCGCCGGCGAGCACCCCGCCCGTGACGAGCCCGGCGAGCGCTCCCGGGACGGTCAGCCGCCGCCACCACACCCCGAGGACGAGCAGCGGGCAGAACGTGGACGCGGCGACGGCGAACGCGAGCCCCACCACGTCCGCGACCGCGAGGGACCGGGCCGCGATCGCCAGCGCCAGCGGCACCGTGAGCGCGAGCAGCGTCCCCACCCGGAACGACCGGACGCCGCCGCGCAGGATGTCCTGCGCGAGCACCCCGGCCACCGACACGGTGATGCCGGACGACGTCGACAGGAACGCCGCGACCGCGCCGCCGGTCACCAGCGCGCCGAGGAGGTCGCCGCCGACCCCGCCGATCAGCCGTCCGGGCAGGGTCAGGACGACGGCGTCGGCCCGCCCGGTCATCAGCAGCTCGGGGGTGTAGAGGCGGCCGAGCACCCCGTACAGGGCGGGCAGCAGGTAGAACGCGCCGAGCAGCGACAGCACCATCACGGTCGTGCGCCGCGCGGCCCGCCCGTCCGGGTTGGTGTAGAAGCGGACGAGGACGTGCGGCAGCCCCATCGTCCCGAGGAACGTGGCGAGGATCAGCGAGTACGTCGCGTACAGCGAGTGGTCGCGCCCGTCGAGCGGCATCGCCCATTCCCGGTCGGTGGTGACGGGCCGCCCGCTGACGTGCGGGACGTCGGCGCCGGCCGGGAAGGTGACGGACGTGTCCTGGTCGATGTGGTGCCGCCCCGGGTTCAGGGTCAGCGGCACGTTCGCGTGGTGCCGCCCGTCGACGCGGCCGTCCGCCACGACCTGGACGGGCGCGGTCACGTCGACGGTGACGGCGACGCCGACCGCGACGGTCGTCCGGTCGGCGAAGCGCGGCGGGACGTCCGACGAGAGCCCGGGCGCGCCGTCGCCCCGCCACGCCAGCAGCAGGAAGATCAGCGGGACGGCGAGCGCGGTCAGCTTCATCCAGTACTGGAACGCCTGGACGAGCGTGACGCTGCGCATGCCGCCGCCCAGCACGTTCACCGCGACGACGACCGCGACGAGCACCCCGCCCGTCCATACCGGGGCGCCCGTCACCGTCCGCAGCACCAGCCCGGCGCTCTGGAACTGCGGCAGCAGATACAGCCAGCTGATCAGCACCACCAGGACGCTCGCGACGCGGCGCACGGCCATCGACTCCAGCCGCGCCTCCGCGAAGTCGGGCAGCGTGTAGGCGCCGGACCGGCGCAGCGGCGCCGACACCAGCACGAGCAGGACGAGGTACCCGCCCGTCCAGCCGACCGGGAGCCACAGCATGTCGGCGCCGTAGGCGAGGATCAGGCCCGCGATGCCGAGGAAGGACGCCGCCGACAGGTACTCGCCGCCGATCGCGGACGCGTTCCGCAGCGGCGTCACCGTCCGCGACGCCACGTAGAAGTCGGACGTCGTCCGCGAGATGCGCACGCCGAGCACGCCGATCAGCACCGTGGCGACCACCACGAGCAGCACCCCGGCGAGCCCGTACGCGGCGTTCACCTGGGGTCGCCCGGTGGGCGGTCGGCGCGGTCGACGAGGTCGGCGAAGTCGTCCTCGTTGCGCTCGGCCAGCCGGACGTACCACCAGCCGCACGCCACGAACCACGGGTAGATCAGCCCGCCGAGCACCACCCACGGCAGCGGCAGCCCGAACAGCTCCCGCTCGCGCACCTCGGGGACGAGCGCGAACAGCAGCGGCAGCCCGAGCACCACGACCGCGAGCACCAGGCACAGCCGGACGGCGAGCCGCAGCTGGCTGCGCAGCAGCGAGCGCATGTACGCCTCGCCGAGCCCGGTCTGCTCGTCGATCTCCCGGGTCACCGGGTAGCGCGGCCGCCGGACGGTCCGGGCCCGGGGCCCGGTCACCAGCGTCCGCCCCGGCGCGATCTCGCGCCGCTCCCCCGCGCTCAGCGGGCTCTCCTCGCCCGCCGCACGAGCAGGTCGCGCAGCTCCCGGACGTGCCGCCGGGCCACCGGCAGCTCGGTGCCGCCGACCACGATCGTGCAGCGTCCCGAGTCCAGGCGCAGCTCCTCGATCGCCGACAGCGCGACGAGGTGGCTGCGGTGCACCCGGACGAACCCGGCGCCGCTCCACCGCTCGCTCAGCGCGTTCAGCGGGATGCGGACCAGATGGCTGCCGCCGGACGTGTGCAGCCGCGCGTAGTCGCCCTGCGCCTCCACGTACAGCACCTCGGCGGGCGTGACGAACCGGGTGACTCCGCCCAGCTCGACGGGCATCGGCTCCGGCTCGGCCGGCGCGGCGTCGGGGACGGCGTCCGCCCAGCCGGCCTCCTCGGCGGCCTCCGTCACCCGCGTGATCGCCAGCCCGAGCCGCTCCGGCCGCACCGGCTTGAGGATGTAGTCGGTCGCCTTGATCTCGAACGCGTCCACCGCGTGCCCCTCGTAGGCGGTGACGAACACGATCTGCGGGGCGCGCGCGAACTGGGCGAGGACGCGGCCGAGCACGGTGCCGTCCAGGCCGGGCATCCGGATGTCGAGGAACACGGCGGCGACGGGGCGCCCGTCGGCGAGGGCCCGGTCGAGCTTGCGCAGCGCGGCGGCGCCGTCCCGCGCGGTGTGGATCTCCCCGATCCGCGGGTCGGCGCGCAGCAGATGGACGAGGTCGTCCAGCGCGGGAGGCTCGTCGTCCACCGCAAGGACACGCAGGCCCACCGCATCGTTCCTTCCCTCGTCGTGCGCCACATTCCAGTCAACCCCGTCGGCACAGTCAAGAGGCGGTGACGCCCGGACGGTACTTCGGCACCCGCACGATGACCTTCGTCCCGGCGCCGGGGCCCGTCTCGACCGCGAGCCCGTACTCGTCCCCGTACACCTGGCGGAGCCGGTCGTCCACGTTCGCCAGCCCGATCCCGGACTCGTCCGCGCCGGGCATGCGGCGCTCGCCCGCGAGCAGCCGCCGCACCTCCTCGGGGTCCATGCCGATGCCGTCGTCCTCGACGCTGATCACGCAGTCGGACCCGGCGTCCTCCGCCACGATCGTGATGAGGCCCGGCTCGGACCTGTCCTGGAGCCCGTGCCGGACGGCGTTCTCCACCAGCGGCTGCAGGCACAGGAAGGGCACGGCGACCGGCAGCACCTCGGGCGCGATCCGCAGCGTCACCCGCAGTTCCTCGCCGAACCGGGCCCGCTGCAGCAGCAGGTACCGGTCGATCGACCGCAGCTCCTCCGCCAGCGTCGTGAAGTCGCCGTGCCGCCGGAACGAGTACCGGGTGAAGCCGGCGAACTCCAGCAGCAGCTCCCGCGCCCGCTCCGGGTCGGACCGGACGAACGACGCGATCGTGGTCAGCGAGTTGTAGATGAAGTGCGGCGAGATCTGCGCCCGCAGCGCCCGCATCTCCGCCTCCATCAGCAGCGCCCGCGAATGGTCCAGCTCCGCGAGCTCCAGCTGGGCGTCGACCCACTGCGCGACCTCCTCGGCCGCCCGGATCAGCCCGGCCGGGACGTCCTCCCCGTACGCCGCCAGGGTCCCGACCACCCGGTCGTCGGTGGCGAGCGGGACGACCACGACGCGGCGGATCGGGCAGTCGAGCCGGTCGCAGACCACGTCGTGGACCTGGGTGCGCCCGCTCGCCAGCGTGGCCTCGGCGTGCCGCGGCCCCTCCTCCGCGTGGTGGTCGTGCTCGCCGTCCCAGGCGAGGAGGCGCTCCCCGTCCGTGATCGCCAGCGCCCGGCAGTCGAGCAGGGCCCGCAGGTGCCGCGCGGCCTTCTGCGCGCCCTGCTCGGTCAGCCCGGCCCGGAACGCGGGCGCCGCGCGGGACGCGGTGTGCAGCATCTCGAACGTCGCGCGCCGCGCGGGCCCGCCGAGATCGCCGCCGCGCCCGCGGCGCCACAGCCACACCAGCGCCGGGACCCACGTCACCAGCAGCGTCGCGACGACCGCAATGCCCACATTCATACGGCGAAGTTACGCGGTGGCGTGCCTTCCCGGGAGGGGTCCCGCGACGGCGCTGCCACCGTTACGGCGAACGCGGCGACAGGGCCGGTATGGGGAGAGGACTCACGGGCATGGGGCGTGTCTTTGCACGGGC
>NZ_VCKZ01000481.1 GCF_005889745.1 Actinomadura geliboluensis | reverse complement strand
CCGCGTCGTCGGCAGCGTCAGATGTGTATAAGAGCCAGCGGGTGCGGTGGCCTCGGGTGCGGCGGCCGCGGGCTCCGGCTCGGGCTCCGGTTTCGCCTCCGGCTCGGCGGCGGGCTCCGCCGGCGCGGCCGGCGCGGCGCCGCCCGCCGGGGCGATCCGGGCGATCGGCGCGCCGATCGCGGCGGACTCGCCCTCGGGGACCAGGATCTCCTCCAGCACGCCGGCCTCGTAGGCCTCGTACTCCATGACCGCCTTGTCGGTCTCGATGTCGACGAGGACGTCGCCGACCGCGACCTCGTCTCCCGGCTGCTTCTGCCAGGAGCTGATGACGCCCTCCTCCATGGTGTCGGAGAGGCGGGGCATGAGGATCTCGGTCATGAAACGTTCTCCAGAACCGGGCGGCCGGTCGCGCGGAGCGTGTCGCGGACGGCGGTGAGCAGGGACTCGGCGGACGGCAGCGCCGCCGACTCCAGGGACTTGGCGTAGGGGAGCGGCACCTCGGCCATCGCGACGCGGCGGACCGGGGCGTCCAGCCAGTCGAACGCGCCCTCCTGGATGGTCGCGGCGATCTCCGCGCCGATGCCGTAGGTGAGCCAGTCGTCCTCGGCGACGACCGCGCAGCCGGTCTTGCGGACCGAGTCCACGATGGTCTGGCGGTCGAGCGGGCGCAGGCTGCGCAGGTCGACGACCTCCGCGGACACGCCCTCGGCGGCGAGCTTGTCGGCGACCTCGCCGGCCACCCGCGCCATCCGCGAGTAGCCGATGAGCGTGATGTCGGTGCCCTCCCGGGTGACGCCGGCGCGGCCGATCTCGGCGGGCTCGACGTCCTCGATCGCGTTGGGGATCTCGCCCTTGGTGTTGTAGAGGGCGAGGTTCTCCAGGAACAGCACCGGGTCGTCGTCGCGGATCGCGGCCTTCAGCATCGCCGACGCCTCGGCGGGCGTGGACGGCGCGACGACCTTCAGCCCGGGGATGAACGAGTAGAACAGCTCGACGTTCTGCGAGTGGGTGGCGCCGAGCTGCTGCCCGCCGCCGCCCGGCGTGCGGATCACCATCGGGACGCTGGTCTGCCCGCCGAACATGCCGTAGATCTTCGCGGCGTGGTTGACGATCTGGTCCAGCGCGAGCAGCGAGAAGTTGATCGTCATGATCTCCACGACCGGGCGCAGGCCGAGCATCGCGGCGCCGATCGCGGCGCCGACGAAGCCCTCCTCGGCGATCGGGGTGTCGCGGACCCGCTTCGGCCCGAACTCCTTCAGCAGCCCTTCGGTGATCTTGTAGGAGCCCTCGAAGAGCCCGATCTCCTCGCCCAGCAGCAGGACGTTCTCGTCCCGCAGCATCTCGGCGCGGAGGGTGTCCCGGAGGGCCTGGCGGTAGGTCACGGTTGCCATGGGGGTGCCTCTCAGGAACGGAATACGGGGTCGGCGGGGAACCGGCGGAGGTCGCCCGGGACCGGGGTGGCGTAGGTGTAGTCGAACAGCGTGGAGACGTCGGGAGCGGGGCTCTCGTCGGCGAACGCGGCGGCCTCGTCGACCTCCGCGGTGACCTCGGCGTCCAGCCGGTCGCGGTCGTCGTGGGACAGGATCCCGGCCTCCTCCAGGTCCAGCGCCATCTTCGCGAGGGGGTCGGCGGCCTTCAGGGCCTCCTTCTCCTCCTTGGTCCGGTAGCGGGCCGGGTCGACGACCGAGTGGCCCTTCAGCCGGGGGCTGAGGGTCTCCAGCAGGTAGGGCTTGCTCTCGGCGCGGGCGCGCTCGACGGCGACCGCCGCGGCGTCGCGCACCGCGACGACGTCGGCGCCGTCCACCCGGGCGCTCTCCATGCGGTAGGCGGCGCCGCGCTTGTAGAGCTCGGGCTCGGCGGCGGAGTTCTCCACGGTGGTGCCCATACCCAGGCCGTTGTTGATCACAACGAAGACGATGGGGAGGTCCCACAGGCCGGCGATGTTCAGCGACTCGTGGAACGCGCCGATCGCGGCCGTCCCGTCGCCCATCTGGCACATGACGACCTCGTCGCCGCCCTTGTAGGAGACGGCGAGCGCGGCGCCGGTCGCGAGCGGCAGCTGGCCGCCGACGATGCCGTACCCGCCGAGCAGCCGGGTCTCGACGTCGAACAGGTGCATCGACCCGCCCCAGCCCTTGGACACGCCGGTGGAGCGGCCGTACAGCTCGGCCATCACGCGGTCGGCCCCGATGCCCTTGGCGATCGCGTAGCCGTGCTCACGGTAGTTGGTGAACAGGTAGTCGGTGGGGCGCAGCGCGGCCATCAGCCCGACGACCGTGGCCTCCTCGCCGAGGTTCAGATGGCAGTACCCGCCGATCTTCGCCTCGGTGTAGGCGCGGGCGGCGCGCTCCTCGAACCGCCTGATCAGCAGCATCTGCCGGTAGTAGCCGACGAGCGTCTCGGCGTCCTCTGCCGGGACGGATCCGTTCGGCGGCGGCGCGGCGGACTTCGGCCCGGCGGCCTTGGCGCCGCGCGTTCTCCGGCCCCGCGCCGGAGCGGCCTTGGCGGTCTCAGCCATCGGCGACCTTCCTCTATCCGGGGTAGCGCCGTAGGATCGCCACGACACTCCCGATCATCATTGATCTATGATCGATCATATTCCACGCGGTCAGGATTCGCCTACCCCATCACGAGGTACTTACCCATCGTGGCGCTACGATCGAGTTTCGTGAACACGCCCGCCCAGCTGCTGCGCACCGGACTCGCCGACCAGATCCGGGAGTTCATCGTGGAGGGCATCAGCTCGGGCCGCTGGGAGCCCGGCGAGCGCGTCGTCGAACGCCGGATCGCCACCGAGCTCGGGGTCAGCCAGGGCCCCGTCCGGGAGGCGCTCCGCCAGCTGGAGGCGCAGCGGCTGATCGAGTCGCTGCCGAACCGCGGCGCCCGCGTCCGCGAGTTCACCGAGCGCGACCTCGCCGAGATCTTCCCGGTGCGCGCCGGGCTGGAGCGGACGGCCGTCGAGCTGGCCCTGCCCCGCCTGGCCGGCTGCGTGGACGCCCTGGAGGAGCACAACGAGCGGCTGGCCGAGGCCGCGCGGGACGGCGACCTGCAGGCGCAGATGCGGCTCAGCATCGCCTTCCACCGCGAGATCGTCGAGACGGCCGGGAACCGGCTGCTCGTCTCGGTCTGGGAGGGGCTCGGCATCGAGCTGTGGACGACGCTGTCGCTGCGCCTGCACCAGACGGAGATCTACTCCAAGTCGGCCGAGCACGCCGAGCTGATCGAGGCGTTCCGGCGCGGCGACCCCGAGGCGCCGCAGCTGCTGCACGAGCACGTCATGAACTACGCGCCGGCGTCGTGAACCCCGCCGCGGGGGCGCTCACCCCTGCGCGCGGTACGCCTTGGTGAGCTGCGCCTCGGCGTCGTCGAGGTAGGAGCGCAGCTCCCGCTCGGCCGCCGCGGCCTCGCCCCGCGCGATCAGGTCGTACAGGCGCCGGTTGCGGGCGAGGTAGGGCTCGTGGAACTCGCGGGGCGAGCCCATCTCGTGGAAGACGAGCCGCATCTCGGCCAGCAGGTGCCGGGTCATCTCGTCCACCCGCGGGCTGCCCACCAGCGCGGCGAGGGCCTGGTGGAAGCGGATGTCGGCGGTGCCGACGTCGGGCCAGCGGCCCGCCGCGGCGGCGCGCTCGCCGTCCAGCACGGCGGCCTCCAGCCGGGCGAGCGCGGCGGGCGGGGCGTCCGGCGCGCACCGCACGCCCTCGCACTCCAGGATGCGCCGGACCCGGTACAGGTCGGCGAGGCCGTCGGCGGTGACGCGGCGCACGAACACGCCGCGGTTGAACTCGTGCACGAGCAGCCGCTCCTGGACGAGCAGCCGGAACGCCTCGCGCATCGTGTTGCGGGACACCTTCACGGCGCGGCACAGGTCCTCTTCGGGGAGCCGCGCGCCGGGCACCAGCCGGCCGTCGGTGATCTGCTCGCGGAGAAGGTCGGCGACCCGTGCGGCGGTGCTCGACCGGTCCAGATCGTGCCGGGCCGCCGCGATCTCGTCGAGCCAGGTCTCCGCCATCGACCGCCCTTCCGCGTGCGTGGGGGGCAAGCGTATCCCATCGGCCGGAAGATCTCTCAACAAGGGGATTGCTGGATTGTTGAACAATCTCTACCCTGACGGAAAGCCGACACCCGAGAAGGGTCACCCCCATGACGGACCGGACCGCCCTGGACACCCCACCGGCACCACCCGCCTCGTCCCGCCGCGGCGCGCTCCTCGGCGCCATGTTCCTGATGGCGACCAGCGCCATCGGCCCCGGCTTCATCACCCAGACCACGGTGTTCACCGCCAAGCTCGGCGCCGCGTTCGCGTTCGCGATCGTCGTGTCCGTGCTGGTGGACATCGCGATCCAGCTGAACGTGTGGCGCGTCGTCGGCGTGTCCGGAATGCGCGCCCAGGAGCTCGGCAACCGCGTCCTGCCCGGCGCCGGCTACGGCCTCGCCGCCCTCGACGTGTTCGGCGGGCTGGTCTTCAACATCGGCAACATCGCCGGCACCGCGCTCGGGCTGAACGCGCTGCTCGGCCTGGACGTCAAGATCGGCGGCGGGATCTCCGCGCTGGTCGCCATCGCGATCTTCCTGAGCCGGCGCGCGGGCGTCGCGATGGACCGCATCGTCGTCGTCCTCGGCGCCGTGATGATCCTGCTGACGCTCTACGTCGCGTTCGTGTCGGACCCGCCGCTCGGGGACGCGCTGAGGCAGACCGTCGCGCCCGAGACCGTCGACTTCCTCGTCATCACCACCCTGATCGGCGGGACGGTCGGCGGCTACATCACCTACGCGGGCGCGCACCGCATGATCGAGTCCGGGCTGACCGGCCCGGAGAACGTCCGGGAGATCAACCGCAGCGCCGTCACCGGCATCCTCGTCACCGGCCTCATGCGGGTGCTGCTGTTCCTCGCCGTCCTCGGCGTCGTCGCCGGCGGCGTCACCCTCGCCAAGGAGAACGCCCCCGCGTCGGCGTTCGAGCACGCGGCGGGCGAGGCCGGGCTGCGCGTCTTCGGGCTGATCATGTGGTCGGCCGCGATCACCTCGGTCATCGGCGCGAGCTACACCTCGGTGTCGTTCCTCGTCTCGTTCTCCTCGTTCGTCGAGCGGTACCGCAACCGCCTGGTCGTGGCGTTCATCCTGGTCTCCGCGGCCGTCTACCTGGCGATCGGCACCGCCCCGGCCAAGCTGCTCGTCCTCGCCGGCGCGCTCAACGGCCTCATCCTGCCGTTCGGGCTCGCGGTGCTGCTGTGGGCCGCCGGCCGCCGCCGCGACCTGCTCGGCGGCTACCGGTACCCGCTCTGGCTGCTCGTCCTCGGCGCCGCCGCCTGGCTGCTCTCGCTCTACCTCGGCTGGAACTCGCTGTCCGGACTCGACGACCTCTGGAGGTGACGGGTGCGGATCATCCCGAGCGGCGACGCCGCGCTGCTGGTCGAACTGCCGGACCTCGCGGCCATGCTGGGCCTGTACGCGGCGCTCGCCGCGTCCCCGCCGCCCGGCGTCGCCGACGTCGTCCCGGCGGCCCGCACGCTGACGCTGCCGCTCGACCCGTCCGCCGACCCGGCCGCGGTCGCCGCCGCCGTGCGCGCCGCCCGGCCGGGCCCGGCGGGCGGCGGCGCCGGGGCCGTCGAGATCCCCGTCGTCTACGACGGCGCCGACCTCGACGAGGTCGCCGACCGCACCGGCCTCACCCCGGCCGAGGTCGTCGCCGCGCACACCGGCACCCCGTGGCGGGTCGCGTTCACCGGGTTCGCGCCCGGCTTCGGGTACCTGGAGGGCGGCGACCCGCGGCTCGACGTCCCGCGCCGCGCCGTGCCCCGCGTCCGCGTCCCGGCGGGCGCGGTCGGCCTCGCCGGGCGGTTCAGCGGGGTCTACCCCGCCGAGTCGCCCGGCGGCTGGCAGCTCATCGGGCGCACGGAGGCCGTCCTCTGGGACCTCGACCGCGACCCGCCCGCCCTGCTCCGCCCCGGAATCTCGGTCCGCTTCGTCGAACCGGAACCATGAAGCGCGGCCTGGACGTTCTCGACACAGGGCCCCTGGCGACAGTCCAGGACATGGGCCGACCGGGTCACGCGGCGCTCGGTGTGGGGGTGTCGGGCGCCGCTGACCCGGTTTCCCTCCGCCTCGCCAACCGCGCCGTCGGCAACCCCGGCGGCGCGGCCGCGGTCGAGGTCACCTTCGGCGGGCTGCGCGTCCGCTGCCGGGGCGGGGTCTTCGCCGCCGTCACCGGCGCGCCCGCCCCGCTGCTGGTGGACGGCCGCCCCGAGGCGCCCTACACGGTGCTCCACCTGCCCGACGGCGCCGAACTCCGGATGGGCGCCCCGCCCGCCGGGCTGCGCAGCTACCTGGCGGTGCGCGGCGGGATCGCCGTCCCGCCCGTCCTCGGCTCCCGCGCCACCGACACCCTCGCCGGCCTCGGCCCCGCCCCGCTCAAGCCCGGCGACCTGCTGCCCGTCGGCCCGCCGCCCCGCGAGGCGCCGCTGCTGGACGTCCTGCCCG
>NZ_VCKZ01000005.1 GCF_005889745.1 Actinomadura geliboluensis | reverse complement strand
GTGCCTCCCCGGACCCGCCGGGCGGCTTCGGCGCGCCGGCCGTCAGGCCAGCTGCGCGAAGGCGGCGTGCAGGGCGATGAACGCGGCGAACCCGAGGATCAGGCTGCCCGCGGCGTTGACGGCCGCCCTGGTGTACGCGCCGTCCTGGATCAGGTGGACGGTGTCGAGTTCGAAGGTGCTGAACGTGGTCAGCGCGCCGCATAGGCCGGTGCCCATCAGCGCCTCGACGTAGGTTCCGGTCCCCGCCCCGTGCAGGGCGCCGAGCGCGCCCGCGCCGAGCAGGTTCACCGCGAGCGTCCCCCACGGCATGGACTTGCCGGCGGTGGCCTTGACGTAGCCGTCCAGGACGTAGCGCATCGAGGCGCCCACGGCGCCGCCGGCGAGGACGAGGAGCACCACGATGAACGTCGTCACGGCGCGCTCCCGGGGTCGTGGTGCGGGATCCTGCGGCCGACCGCCAGGCCCACGGCGATCGCGGCCCAGCCGACGGCGACGCTGACCAGCGCGTAGGCGATGGCCAGGGACGGCCGCCCGCCGTCGCCGAGGGTGTAGACGCCGTCGATCAGGTGCGAGAACGTCGTGAACCCGCCCAGGTAGCCGGTCACGGCGAGCGGCCGCACGTAGGGGTGCGCGCGGCCCCCGAGCAGGTAGCTGGTCAGGACGCCCATGACGAGGCAGCCGAGGATGTTGACGGTGAAGGTGTTCCAGGGGAAGCCGAGCTTGGCCGCCGGGATCGCCTGGGTGAGCCCGTAACGGGCGAGCGCGCCGAGCGCGCCGCCCACCGCGATGTCCGCGATCACCCTCGGTTTCAGCCCCGGCAGGGGCGGCGGCCCCTTGTGCGGGTGCAGGACGCGCGCCTCGGCCCGCTCGCGGTTGTGCAGGCGCCCCCACAGCGGTTCCTTCACGCGCCGGCCCCCGGCGGCATCGCGGGGACGCCGAGCAGCAGCCGACGCGCTGCGTCCCAGGTGCGGTGGAACCCGGCGTCCACCTCCGGGGAGCGGTCGCCGAGCATCCGCGCCCACGCCCCGCAGCCGCCGGGAAGGACGCTCGCCCCGCCGCGCAGCCCCGTCCCGGCGAGCGCCTCGTGCATGGTGTCGGCGACCTCCCGCGCGGGCTTCGCCCCCGTGATGACGTACAGCGACGCCATGAGCCCGAAGCCGTCCATGACCGCGGGGCCGGCGGGTCCGTGCTCGGCCGGGATGAGCCGGAGCGGGTCGGCGAACAGCAGCCGGCCGCCGGGGTCGCGGACCTCCAGGTCGGTGCAGTAGGCGTCGTAGGCGTGCCACTCGCCGCGGGCGAGCCGCCCGGCCATCAGCTTCTCGCCGACGACGACGGTCGCCTCCGGGTCGGCGGTGACGCTCATGCGCTGGTAGAACCGCGACTCCCCGAACGGGATCGTGGTCGCGGGCAGGTACTCGACGTGGCTGCCCGGCCCGGCGGCGAGATCGACGACCTGGGTGGCGTAGTCGTGCTCCATCCGGTAGATCCGCGTGGCGGTCTGGGTGGTGAAGTGCACGGCCGTCCCCGGCCCGCAGTCGAGGACGAGGCGGTACCGGTCGCCCTGCAGCACGCCGGCGCCGGCCGTCATGAACAGCACGTACGGCATGTCGGGCCGGGCGGAGTCCAGGTACAGCGGACGGGTGGTGTGCAGCGGCGCCTTCTGGAAGCAGCCGGTCAGCTCCGTCCGGCCGCCGGCCGTCGCGAAGCCCAGCTCCAGCACGCCGACCTTGCCCGGCGAGCCGACCGGCAGCGTGTCCGGCGCCGCGGCGTACCGCGCCACCCCCGGGGGCAGCCACGCCGGGGCGCACCGCTCCGGCGCCGCCCGGGCGAGGTCGCCGGAGACGCCGTCCGGCGGGGCCGTCACGCCGGTGAGCACAGCGCCTCCCGGCGCTCCAGGACGAAGTCCGCCACCTCGGCGACCCCGGTCCCGGTGAGGCAGTCGGTCAGCGCGACCGGGCGCGTCCCGCGCACCCTCCGCGCGTCGCCCTCCATCACCGCGAGGTCGGTGCGCACGTACGGGGCGATGTCGATCTTGTTGATGACCAGCAGGTCGGAGTCGGTGGTGCCCGGCCCGCGCTTGCGCGGCATCTTCTCCCCCTCGGCGGTGTCCAGGACGAACACGTACACGTCCGCGAGCGCCGGGCTGAAGGTGAGCGTCAGGTTGTCGCCGCCGCTCTCGAACAGCAGCACGTCGATGTCGGGGAACCGGTCGAGCAGCTCCGACGCCGCCGCGAGGTTCATCGTGGGGTCGTCCCGGACGGCGGTGTGCGGGCACGCCCCCGTCTCGACGCCGACGACGCGCTCGGCGTCGAGCGTGCCCGCCAGCGTGCGGCGGACGTGCTGGGCGTCCTCCTGCGTGTAGATGTCGTTGGTGATCACGCCGGGCCGGTGCCCGCGCTCCACCAGGATCGGGACCAGCGCCTCGATGAGGGCCGTCTTGCCCGACCCCACCGGCCCGCCGATGCCGACCTTGTACACCTGGTCCAGTTCCATGGCGTCCGTCCTCCGCTCTCTCAGGTGATGAACAGGCGGGCCTCGGCCCGCTCGTGCAAGGCCGCGACCGCGTCGGCGGCGGGCGTCGAGGCGTGCAGGTCGCGGGGGTCCCGGGCGGCCAGCGCGGTCTCCGCCGCGCGGACCAGCTCCGGCCGCAGCTCCCGCAGCAGCGCCTGCGCCCGCCGGAAGTCGATCCGGGCGAGCCGGACCGCCGCCGCCGCGCAGCTCGCCGCGAACGCGTACAGGTCGCTCGCCACCGCGTCCCGGACGGGCACGCCGAGCCCCGCGTGGATCGCGCCCACGGCGACCGGGTGGGTGCCGGGCGCGACGCCGTCCGCGACGAGGCCGGCGAGCCGCGCCGCCGGGGCCGAGCCGAACGCGGGCCCGGCGTTCTCCAGCACCTGCCGGCCGGTGCGCACCGACGCCGTCCGCTGCTCGCGGCCGAGCTTCAGCGCGTGCAGCCTGCGGTCGGCCTCCACCAGCAGGTCCCAGTCGCCGGCGGTCACCGCCCGGTGCGCCAGCGCCAGCGCCGCCGCGTCGCCGGTGCCCGCCGCCCGCACCAGGTCCGCCACCAGCGCCGGCAGGTCGTCCGCGCCGGCCAGGCCGAGCTGGGCGTGGCCCTCCAGCCCGTGCGACAGGGTGTAGAGCCCGCTGGGGAAGCCGGAGTCGGTGAGCTGCAGCTGCGCGAGCAGCGTCTCCAGCCCGCCGGCCTCCGGCCTCCCCTCCGCCCGGACGTCGGTCATGCGATGTAGTGCAGCCGGTTCAGCGGCAGCGAGCGGGCCGGGTCGATGGTGACGCGCTCCCCGTCCACCGTCACCCGGTACGTCTCCGGGTCCACCCTGACCTCGGCGAGCGTCGAGTTGTACATCATGTGCCGCTTGTCGACGGTGCGGCACTGCTGCACCGGCCGGATGATCCGCTCCAGCCCGAGCTTCTCCGGGACGCCCTCGGAGATCGCCGCGTCCGACATGAACGTCACGCAGGTCTCGCGCAGCGCCCTGCCGTAGGCGCCGAAGGTCGGCCGGAAGTAGACCGGCTGCGGGGTGGGCAGCGAGGCGTTCGGGTCGCCCATCTCCGCCCAGCTGATCAGCCCGCCCTTGATGACCATGGCCGGCTTCGCGCCGAACGAGCGGACCGGCCACAGCACGATGTCGGCGAGCTTGCCGTCCTCCAGCGACCCGATCTCGTTCGCCATGCCGCAGGTGCGGGCCGGGTTGATGGTGACCTTGGACAGGAAGCGCAGCACGCGGGTGTTGTCGTTGCGCGCGGAGTCCTCGGGCAGCGGGCCGCGCTTGTCCTTGCAGTGGTGCGCGACCTGGAAGGCGCGGGTGACCGACTCGCCGACCCGGCCCATCGCCTGCGAGTCCGACCCGATGATGCTGATGATGCCGAGGTCGTGCAGCACCGTCTCCGCCGCGATGGTCTCCGGGCGGACGCGGCTCTCGGCGAACGCCAGGTCCTCCGGGACGTCGTAGCTGAGGTGGTGGCAGACCATCGTCATGTCCAGCAGCTCGTCCGCCGAGTTGACCGTGTAGGGCAGCGTCGGGTTGGTCGAGGCGGGCAGGACGTTCGGCTCGGAGGTGATCTGCAGGATGTCGGGCGCGTGCCCGCCGCCGGCCCCCTCGGAGTGGTAGGTGTGGATCGCGCGGCCGTCGATCGCGCTGATCGTGTCCTCCACGAACCCGGCCTCGTTCAGCGTGTCGGTGTGGATGGAGATCTGCACGTCGTGGTCGTCGGCGACGCGCAGCGCGCAGTCGATGACCGAGGGCGTGGTGCCCCAGTCCTCGTGCACCTTCAGCCCGCAGGCGCCGGCGCGCAGCTGCTCGTCCAGCGAGCCGGGCAGGCTGCCGTTCCCCTTCCCGTAGACGGCGATGTTGATCGGGATGTCCTCGTACGCCTGAAGGATGCGGGAGATGTTCCACGGTCCCGGCGTGCAGGTGGTGCCGCGGCTGCCGTCCGCTGGCCCGGTGCCGCCGCCGAGCAGGGTGGTGATGCCGTTGCTCAGCGCGTGCTGCGCCTGCTGCGGCGCGAGGAAGTGGACGTGGGAGTCGATCGCGCCGGCGGTCGCGATGAGGTTCTCCCCCGAGATCACCTCGGTGCCCACCCCGACGATCAGCCGCCGGTCCACCCCGTTCTGGGTGTGCGGGTTGCCGGACTTGCCGACCCCCGCGATCCGCCCGTTCTTGATGCCGATGTCGCCCTTGACGACGCCGAGCAGCGGATCGATGATCACCGCGTTGGTGATGACCGTGTCCAGGGTGGTCGTCGCGCTCAGCGAGGCCGGGTCGGCGGACATGCCGTCCCGGGCGGTCTTGCCGCCCCCGTACTGGGTCTCGTCGCCGTAGTGGCCCTCGTTGAAGTCCTTCTCCACCTCCACCACCAGGTTGGTGTCGGCGAGGCGGATGCGGTCGCCCACGGTGGGGCCGTACATGCTCGCGTACTTCTCGCGGGAGATCGTGGTCGCCATCGTCAGCCCTTCCTCGACCGGCCCGCGCCGGCCTTCGCGCGGGCGCCCCGCTTGGCGGGGGCCCGGTGCCCGTTGCCCGACCCGTCGCCGCTCGGCACCTCGGTGTCCAGGTAGCCCCACTCGTGCATCCGGGTGAACGCGGCCTCGCGCGCGGACTTGGACCGGACGCTGCCGTTGAGCAGCCCGCCGAACCCGACGATGCGCATTCCGCCGCCGTACTCGACGAGCCGGATCTTCTTGGTGTCGCCCGCCTCGAACCGGACGGCCGTTCCCGCGGGAATGTCGAGCCGCATCCCGAAGGTCTTCTCCCGGTCGAAGCTCAGCGCCCGGTTGACCTCGAAGAAATGGAAATGCGAGCCGATCTGGACGGCCCGGTCCCCGGTATTCTCAACGGTCAGCGTCTCCCGGCGCTGGCCGCTGTTCAGTTCTATCTCTCCGTCGCCGAACATATAGATCTCGTCAGCCATGAGCGGCCATCCCCTCCAGGGTCGTCTCGGTGTTCTCAGAAAAAGCGTGGTAATTCGCGTCGCCGTGGCCATGCCCGTGCCCGTGGCCGTGCCCCGCGGCGATGCCGAGGCCGTCGTCGCGGGCGTGCGCCCAGCGCCGCTCCGCTTCGGCGGCGCGCTCGCGGACCAGGGCCGCGACGGCCGCCGGCGCGAGCAGCGGCCCGGCGGCGACCGCGCCGGGGCACGGCGGGGGCGGGACGAGCGAGGCGGGCACCACCGCGACGCCGCGGGCCCCCAGCAGGCGGCAGCGCTCCACGCCCTCGGCCACGCCGGGCTCACCGCCGTCGAAGGCGACCTCCACCCGGCGGACCGGCAGGCCGTGCCAGACGAGCCGCGCGACCTTGAACAGCTCCGCGTCGGCGTCGGGCCCCGCGGCCGGCGCCACCAGCAGCACGGCGTCCGGCCCGTCCACCGTCCGCGCGACCCGCGTGGCGACCGCGCGGATCCATCCCACGAGATGCGTCACCGTGCCGAGCGGTTCGGCGAGCAGCAGGTCCCCCGGCGCCCGGTCCCGCGCCGCCCAGGCCAGGGTCTGCGCGGCCGCGGGCGCGAGGTCCGGGTCGCGGCCCAGCGTCATCGGGACCGCGACGGCGCGCGGCAGGCCGCGCAGCGCGGTCCGCAGCCCCCGCCCGGGGCCGTGCACCCCGGCCGCGGGGGCGCTCTCGTGCCCGCCGACCGGCAGGACGGCGCGGCCGGGGGCTCCCGTCACTTGCCGCCGCCGACGGGGTCGTGGCAGGAGACGAGCTTGGTGCCGTCGTCGAACGCGGCCTCGACCTGGATCAGCGACAGCATGCCGCGCACGCCCGGCATCACGTCGTCCGGTCCGACGACCTTCTTGCCGAGCTCCATGCAGTCGGAGACGGTCTTGCCGTCCCGCGCGGCCTCCACGATCGCGGAGCTGATCAGCGCGACCGTCTCGCCGTGGTTGAGCTTCAGGCCACGCTGCCGGCGGTGCTCCGCCATCTGCGCGACGGTGAAGATGAGCGCCTTGTCGATCTCTCGTGGTGACAGGTTCATCGATGCCCCTTTCTGCCCGGACTCCGCCGGGACGCGGACGGCGGCGCACCCCTCATGCGGCCCGCCGGATCCTGGAGAAGATCGGGACGGCGGCGAGGAACACCCAGGTGACCAGCACGAACGGCCAGGTCAGGGTGTGGCCGCCGACCACGTTGAACAGGTTGGTGAGACCGGCGGTCAGGCCCGCCGCGGTCGCCGCCCCGACCACCGCGTAGGCCACGCCGGCCGGGCTGAGCACGACGAACGTCCCGGTCAGCGCGATCCCGGTCAGTACCGCGTTGTAGCCGTACAGGCCGGCGCCGAGGTCGGCCGCCTGCGCGCCGAGCCACCAGCCGGTGAGCAGGCCGATCAGGCTGGACGCGGCCGCGGCCGCGGCGACCAGCCGGCTCGACACCGCGAGGCCGATCAGGAAGATCAGCCCCACGTACCACTTGTCCTGGAAGAAGACCTGCCCGATCCCGTTGAAGAACCCGTGCCAGAAGTCGGTCCAGGTCATCGCGGTGCCGGGGTCGGTGGCCGACGGCGGGGCGGAGTTGTTGTGCCCGGCCCACACCCGGGCGTAGGACGGCGCGCCGATCGCCATCACCAGGGCCACCACGCAGAACGGCGCGGTGAAGGTGGGCAGTTTGTACGGCGTGAGCACGGAGTTCAGCGCCGCCGTGAGCACGCTGCCCGCGACCGCCCCGCCGACGACCAGCGGGACCGTCGACCAGTCCGTGCCCAGGTAGAGCACCAGCGCGACGCCGATCAGCGTCCCGTTGAAGCCTTCGAGGCCGAGCGAGACGCGGTTCCGGTCGACCCCGAGCAGGTACGCGGTCGCGGTGGCCGTGCCGACGCCGAGCAGCGCGAACGCGCCGAACTGCCAGCCGCCGACGAACAGCGCGATGAGAAAGATCAGGCCGGTCCAGACGTTGGGCTGGAACTCGACCTGCGCGATGCCCCGCGGGATCGTCAGGAGGGCGTTCCGCGCCCGCTCCGCCGCGGGGGCCGGGTCCTCGCCGTGCTGCTCGCCGGGCGCGTCCTCGGACGGCGGCGATGACGCCATGGATGCTCCTTCGGACGGCCCGGATCCGCGTCGCCCCAACGGCCCGCGTTCAACAACGTGCACGACAACCAGGACGCTTCCCACGTTTCCGCACCGAGAAAAACCGTTGGCGGCAAATCATTGGTCAAGGCATGGAATGTCGAGTTTGCCGGACCGTCCGGACGCGAACCATAAATGCGGAAGCTCACCCGCCGCGCTCTCGGGTCGAGACGGATCGACGATTGGTTCGCATATGTCGACGGGCCTCAATACGGGGGATTCCGCCTGGCTGATGGTGAGCACCGCGATGGTGCTCCTCATGACTCCCGGCCTCGCCTATTTCTACGGCGGCATGGTCCGCTCGAAGAACATGCTGTCGATGCTCTACATGAGCTTCATCTCGATCAGCCTCGTCACGATCCTGTGGTTCCTCTACGGGTACGGGATCGCGTTCGGCGAGGACGCGGGCGGCCTCGGGCTCATCGGCTGGGGCGACTGGCGGCTCGGGCACATCGCGCCCACCGCGCTGCAGGGCGCCATCCCGAAGCAGATCTACGTCTGCTTCCAGCTCACGTTCGCGATCATCACGGTCGCGCTGATCAGCGGCTCGATCGCGGGGCGCGCCCGGTTCGGGCCGTGGGTCCTGTTCGTCATCGTGTGGGTGACCGTGGTCTACCTCCCCATCGCGCACTGGGTCTTCGCCGACTCGGGATGGCTCAGCAAATGGGGCGTCATGGACTTCGCGGGCGGGCTGGTCGTCGAGCTGAACTCCGGCATCTCGGGGCTCGCGATGGCGATCGTCCTGGGGCCGGGCATCGCGTTCCGGCGCGGCGAGGGCCCCCGCCCGGGCAACATCCCGTTCGTGCTGCTCGGCCTCGGCCTGCTGTGGTTCGGCTGGTTCGGCTTCAACGCCGGATCGGCGCTGACCGACGGCGCGCTGGCGACCCGGGCCTTCGTCAGCACGATGATCGCGGGCTGCGCCGGGATGCTGGCCTGGCGGACGCTGGAATGGCTCCGCTTCCGGCAGCTGACCAAGCTCGGCTCCACCAGCGGCGCGCTGGCCGGGCTGGTCGCCATCACCCCGTCCTGCGCCTTCGTCAGCGTCGAGGGCGCGTTCGCGGTCGGCGTGCTGGCCGCGCTGGTGTGCAGCTACGCGGTGGAGCTGAAGCTCGTCGCCGGGTACGACGACACCCTCGACGTCGTCGGGATCCACGGCGCCGGCGGGATCGTCGGGGTGGTGGCGCTCGGCTTCCTGTCCACCGGCTGGGAGCGCGGCACGCCGGGGCTGTTCTACGGCGGCCCGGCCTCGGTGCTCGGCAAGCAGGTCGTCGCGGTGCTCGCCGTCGCCGCCTACGCCTTCCTCGCCACCTACCTCATCGGCAAGATCATCGACCGGCTGTTCCGGATGCGGACGACCGAGGAGGAGCAGGCGCGGGGCATGGACGCCGCGTTCGCCGATGACTGATCCCGGCCGGGCGCTCGTCCACGCGCGCGGGCCGTTCTCGGGCCCGCGGCGGCCGAAGCTCCAGCGGCGGCACGGGGAGGGCGACAAGAGCCACCTCACCAGCCCGCAGGGACTGGTCGCGCTGTCGCTGGACGCGCTCAGCTCCGTCGCCTACGGGCCGGAGGCGATCGCGCTGGTGCTGGTCACCGCGGGCCTCACCGAGGTGCGCCGCACCCTGCCGGTGACCCTGGCCATCGTCGCGCTGCTCATCGTGCTGGTGGTGTCGTACCGGCAGGTGATCGCCGTGCACCCCGACGGCGGCGGGTCCTACGCGGTGGCGAAGACGGACATGGGGCCGCGGATGGGCATGCTCGCCGCCGCCGCGCTGATCGTGGACTACGTCCTCACCGTGGCGGTCAGCCTCGCGTCGGGCGCCGCCACCCTCGCCTCGGCGTTCCCGGCGCTGCGCCCGCACACGCTGGCGGTGGCGCTGGCGGTGCTGCTGGTGCTCACGGCGGTGAACCTCTACGGGATCACCGACAGCGCCCGCTTCCTGATGGCGCCGACCCTGCTGTTCATCGCCACCGTCCTCGGCATCATCGTGGTCGGCCTGGTCCGGGGGCACCCGGTCGCGTCCGTCGGCGGCGCGGTCCTCCCGCAGCCGCACGAGGCGCTGGGCGTACTGCTCATCCTCAAGGCGTTCTCGGCCGGATGCGCCGCGCTGACCGGGGTGGAGGCCATCGCCAACGGGGTGCCGATGTTCCGCCGGCCGCGCGTCGCGCGGGCGCAGCGCACCGAGCTGATGCTGGGCGCGCTGCTCGGCGTGATGCTCATCGGGCTGGCGCTGCTGATCCGGCGGGACGTCCTCGCCCCGCGCGCCGGCGTGACGCTGCTCGCCCAGCTCACCGCGGGCGCCTACGGCACCGGCTGGCTCTACCAGGCGGCCGGGCTGATCGTCGCGGTCGCGCTGACGCTCGCCGCCAACACCAGCTTCGGCGGCCTGCCCGTCCTGCTCAGCCTGCTCGCCAAGGACCACAGGCTGCCGCACCTGTTCACGCTGCGCGGCGAGCGGCCGGTGCACCGGTACGGCGTCCTCGCCGTGGCGGCGGCCGCCGCCGTGCTGCTGATCGCCGTGGACGCCCGGACGCACCGGCTGCTCCCGCTGTTCGCGATCGGGGTGTTCACCGGGTTCACCATCAGCCAGGCGGGGCTCGTCCTGCACTGGGCGCGGCTCCGCCCGCCCCAGTGGGCGGGCAAGGCGCTGCTGAACGGCACCGGCGCGGTCCTCACCGCGGTCGCGACCGCGGTCCTGCTCGTCACCAAGTTCGCCGAGGGCGCGTGGGCGGTCGTCGTCGCGGTGCCGCTGCTGATGCTGCTGTTCGCGCGGATCCGCCGCTACTACGACCGCGTCGGCGCCGAGCTCCGGCTCGGCCGCGTCCCGGCGCACCGGCCGGACGCGGCCCCCGCCGCGTGGCAGATCATCGTGCCGGTGGACGACATCGGCACGGTGGCGGAACGGGCCCTGAGCACCGCGCTCAGCATCGGCGGCGACGTCGCCGCGGTCGCGGTGCGCACCGGCGAGGAGGACGCCCGCGCCCTCCGGGAGCGGTGGGACCGCTGGGACCCCGGGGTGCGGCTGACCGTCCTCGACAGCCCGCAGGACGCGAGGATCCGCCCCGTCGTCGACCACGTCCGGCGGGTGGCGGCGGACGGCGGCCCGTCCATGGTGCTCATCCCGATCGTCGAGTCGAGCCGGCCCCGGTACCGGTTCCTCTACGACCAGCGGAGCCTGCTCCTCGCGGAGGCGGTGCGCGAGCACGTCCCGGACGTCCCGGTCTGCATGGTCCCGCACCGCGTCACCGGCTGAGCGCCCGCCGGGTCAGGACAGCAGGCGGCGGGCGGCGCGGACGACGGCCTCGTCCACGAGACGGCCGTCGGCGTCGGTGAAGACGGCCGAGCCGGAGGCGAGCGACGCCTCGTAGCCCGCGAGCAGCGCGCGGGCCCGCTCGACCTCCTCCGGCGACGGGGTGAAGACCTCGTCGGCGACCGGCAGCTGGGCGGGATGGATGCAGGCGCGGCCGTGGAAGCCGAGCCGCTTGAGCCGCAGCGTCGTCGCCCGGAAGGCGTCCAGGTCCCGGAACTCGGTGGACACGGGGGCGATGGGCGCGGGCAGGCCGGCGGCGGCGGACGCCGCGACGACCTGGGACCGCGCCCACAGCAGCTCCGACTCGTCCGGCCCCGGCGCGGCGCCGAGATCGGCGGCCAGGTCCGCCTCGCCGAGCTGGAGGCCCGCGACGCGGGGCGCGGACGCGATCTCCCGCGCCGCGAACACCGCCGCCGCCGACTCCAGCAGCGGGACGACCGGCAGCTCGGGCAGGCCCGCGCCGGTGAGGACCGCGTCCAGGGCGCGCAACCCGGCGGCGCTCTCGGTCTTGGCGGCGCACAGGCCGTCCAGCCCCGGCCCGGCGACCGCGCGGGCGTCGGCGAGGCCGTGCTCGCCGGGGTTGATCCGGACGGTCACCGCCGGCCGGTCCGCGGGCAGCGTCCGCAGCCAGGCGGCGACCTCGGCGCGGGTGCGCTCCTTCGCGGCGACCGGCACCGCGTCCTCCAGGTCGACGATCAGCTCGCCCGCGCCGCTGCGCAGGGCCTTCGCGAGACGGTCGGGGCGGTCGCCCGGCACGTACAGCGCGGTGGTCCTCATCCGACGGTCTCCTTGCCCGAGGTCAGGGCCTTGGCGATGACGGTCCGCATGATGTCGTTGGTGCCCTCGCCGATGCTCATCAGCGGCGCGTCCCGGTAAAGGCGCTCGACGGCGAACTCCTTGGAGTAGCCGTACCCGCCGTGGACCTGCATCGAGGCGAGCGCGCACTCCATCGCGGCCTCGCTGGCGAACGTCTTGGCCATCCCCGCCTGCATGTCGACGCGGTCGCCCGCGTCGGCGCGGGACGCGGCCCAGTAGACCAGCAGGCGCGCGGCCTGCACCTTGATCGCCATGTCCGCGAGCTTCAGCTGGACCGCCTGGAAGTCCTGGATGGGCCGGCCGAACGCCTCCCGCTGCGCCGCGTACCGCAGCGCCTCGTCGTAGGCGGCCTGGGCGATGCCGAGCGACCGGGCGGCGACGTTGATGCGGCCGGTCTCCAGCCCGGACAGCACCTGCTGCATGCCGCGCCCCTCGACGCCGCCGAGCAGGTTCGCGGCCGGGACGCGCACGCCGTCGAACACGATCTCGCAGGACTCGGTGCCCTTGTACCCGAGCTTGGGCAGGTCCCGCAGCACCTCGAAGCCGTCCTCCACCAGCAGGACGGACATGCCCCGGTGCGCCGGGGACGCGGCGGGGTCGGTCTTGACCAGGACGGGCAGCGGGCTCGCGTGCCGGGCGTTGGTGATCCACGTCTTGCGCCCGTCGACGACGTAGTGGTCGCCGTCGCGGCGCGCAGTGGTGGCGATGCCCTGCAGGTCGGTGCCGGCGCCCGGCTCGGTGAGGCCGATGCCGGTGCGGCGCCGCCCGGCGGCGAGGTCGGGCAGGAAGCGCTCCCGCTGCTCCGGCGTGCCGTGCCGGGCGATCATCCAGCAGGACAGCGAGTGGCTGCCGAGGATGCCGGCGATGCCCATCCAGCCCTTGGAGATCTCCTCGAAGACCAGGGCGAAGGAGACCATGTCGGCGCCGAGCCCGCCGTACTCCTCCGGGACGGTCAGCCCGAACAGGCCGAGGCCCTTCATCGTCTCGACGATCTCGGCCGGGTACCGGTCGGCCGCCTCCCACTCCTGGACCACGGGGCGGATCTCGCGGTCCACGAAGTCGCGGAGCGTGTCGCGGAAGAGCCGCTGCTCTTCGGTCAGTTCGAAGTCCATCAGGCGTCCTTGGTGAAGATGGGGAGGTTGCGGCCGTCGGGCAGCGGCCGCCAGCCGAGCCGCACCGGCTCGTCGCACGCCCACGGCCCCGGGCCGTCCAGATGGCTGAGGATGATCGGGCCCTCGGCGAGCCGGACCCGCGCGACCGTGTACGGGACCTCGACGTCGGGGGCGGGCGCGCGGTGCACGACGGTGAAGGAGTCGACGGTGCCGCGCCCGGACGCCTCCGCGAACTCCAGCGCCGTGCCGCCGCAGGCCGTGCAGAGTTCGCGCGGGTAGTGCTGGGCGTGCCCGCACGCGCAGCGCTGGACGACCAGGCGCCGCTCGCGGGTCGCGTCCCACCATTCGTCCTCGATCATCGGTCCGCTCCCAGCAGGACGGTGGCGTGGCTGGACAGGATGCCGCCGGTGCCGTGCGCGAGCGCGATCTCGGCGCCGGCGACCTGCCGGTCCCCGCACTCGCCGCGCAGCTGCCGGACGGCCTCGACGAGCAGCAGCAGCCCGTACTGGCCGGGATGGCAGTAGGACAGGCCGCCGCCGTTGGTGTTGAGCGGGAGGCCGCCGCCGGGGCGGATCCGGCCGTCCGCGACGAACCCGGCGGCCTCGCCCGGCGCGCAGAAGCCGAGGCCCTCCAGGGTCAGCAGCACGGTGATGGTGAACGAGTCGTAGACCTCGGCGACGTCGACGTCCGACGGGGTGAGCCCGGCCATCGCGAACGCCCGCCGCCCGGAGTCGAACGAGCCGGGGCGCAGCAGGTCGCCGGCCGAGGTCATGCTGGTGTTGGTCGTCGACTCCCCGTAGCCGAGCACGATCGCCGGGGGCCTGCGCAGGTCGCGGGCCCGCTCCAGGGAGGTGAGCACGACCGCGCCGCCGCCGTCGGTGACCAGGCAGCAGTCGGCGGTGGTCAGCGGCGTGGACACCGGCGGCGCGCCGAGGACGTCCGGCGCGGTCAGCGGGCCCTTGCCGTACCGGAACGCCTGGGGGTTGAGCAGCGCCCATTCGCGGGCGGCGACGGCGACCTCGGCGAGCTGCTCGCGGGTGGCGCCGTAGGCGTGCAGGTACCGCTGCGCCGCCATCGCGTAGTACGAGATCGGGTACAGCGGCGCGTAGGGCGACTCGAACACCGCCTCCGGGGTGTGCGGGTCGAGCACGCCGCCGAGCGACCGGGACCGCGCGGACCGCTGGTTCGACGCGAACGTGATGAGGACCGTGCGGCACTGGCCCGCCTCGATCGCCTGCGCGGCCCGCGCCGCGAACATCTCGAACGCGGACCCGCCGGCGAACGTCGAGTCCGTCCAGGACGGCTCGATCCCCAGGTAGTCGGCGAGCTGGGTGGCGGAGAAGCGGGAGATCCCGGTGGTGGCGATCCCGTCGACGTCGGCGAGCGCGAGGCCCGCGTCGTCCAGCGCCCGGGTGACGGCCTGCGCCTGGAGACCGAGGATCGACTTCCCGGTCACGCCGAGGTCGGACTCGGCCGCGCCCGCGATGGCGACGGTCACGGCGTCCCCTCACCGAGCCGTACCTGGCAGCCTGCCGGCGCGACCGCGACCCGGCCGTCGTCCACCACCACGACCTGCTGCTCGATGGTCAGCAGGCCGTCCTCCGCGGCGGTGACGGTGCCGGTGCAGCGGACGGTCTCCCCCGCGAACACCAGGTTCTTGAACCGGAAGGACAGCTTCGCCAGCCGGGCGGACGGGCCGAGCCAGTCCTGCACCTGCTCGGCCAGCAGCGCCCCGAACACCTGGCCGTCCACGACGGGCGCGGGCAGCTTGCGCGGCTCAAGGAACGCCGGGTCGTAGTGCATGCGGTGCCAGTCCCAGGTGGCGCCGGCGTAGGCGACCATGTCGGCGAGCTCGATGCGGCGCACCAGCTCCGGCACCGCCTCCCCCGCGGCCGTCACGCGATCTCCACGTAGATCAGGGTCTCCTCGTTGGCGGCGAGCGGCTCGCCGCGCTGGTCGGTGTAGGTCGCGGTGGAGGTGACGATGAGCATCGCCTGCCCGCGCCCGTTGACCCGCTCGGTGATGCCGGTGATCCGCCAGGTGGCCGTGACGACGTCGTCCGGGCGGACGGGCCGGTGGAACTCGTAGGAGTTGCCGCCGCGCACCAGCCGGGTGCCGGGCACGTCCAGGTGCCAGCTGTGCCCGGCGAACCCGTCGTCGTCGCGGCGCAGGCCGGTGTACTGGTTCGTCTCGAAGATGAGCGTCGGCGGGGCGACCACGCCGCCGTAGCCGTGCTCGCGCGCGTGGGCGTCGTCGGTGTAGAGCGGGTTGGCGTCGCCGACGGCCTCGGCGAAGTACCGGATAGAGGCGCGTCCCAGCTCCTCGGGCGCGGTGTAGACGACCTCGCGCCCGACGAGCGCCTTCATCTCCTCGGTCAGCAGGCTCATGGTGTGCTCCTTCGAGGCGGGACGACTCCTCGCACGTCCCGGTTCGCTCCGCTCATTTCAGGACCGCCGTGGGCACGACCTCGATGAGGAAGTCGGGGCGCAGCAGCGCCGAGCACACCACCGACGACACCGCGGGTGCGTCCCCGAAGTACTTGCGGCGGATCTCGGCGACCTCGTCGTAGCCGTCCACCGCGGCGGGGGTGATGTACTCGACGAGCCGGACGACGCTCGGGTAGGGAGGACGGTCGCCGAGGCCCGCCTCGCGGAGCGTCGCGGCGATGGACGCGTAGGTGTACTCGGCCTGGGCGAGCAGATCGCCGTCGAAGATGCCCTTCTGGGTCGCCGGCTCCAGCGCGCCGAAGCCCGACATGAACAGCGTGTCGCCGGCCGCGACGCCCGGCTTGTAGGTGAGGGTGTCGTACCTCTTCCAGCCGGGGTTGACGGCGCGCAGCTCCGCCGTGGACGCGATCGCGTCGAGCGACACCATCGCGCCCGGCATGACCGGCTGGTCGACGATGATGCCCGCCGCGCCGGGGAAGACCCCGTCGGCGGTGCCGAGCAGCTCCCTGCGCGGGCGGCCGCAGCGCGGGTACTCGGCGCGGGTCTCGGACGCCGTGTAGTCGGTGGTCTGCACGAGCGCGCCGAGCCCGAGCCCGGCGGCCTTCAGCAAATCGGCGGCCTGCTCCAGGCACTGCCGGTACTGGGCGCGGAAGTCGCCGCCGCGCGGGTGGACGCTCGGCAGGTAGACGATGCCGCCCGCGATGCGCAGGGCGCCGCGGTGCAGGCCGTCGTCCGGGGCGGCCTCGACCAGCTCGCCGCCGCCGGGATACGCGGTCAGCTCGACCGACAGGTCCTCGCCGCCGGGCAGGGCCTCCACCGCCACGGTCGCGACCGGGGCGCGGTGCCCGCCGAGCGCGGCGCCGCGGGCGGCCTCCACCTCGGCGTAGGCGCCGAGCGCGGCGGCGGTGGCGTACTCGACGACGTGCACGACGTCGCCCGGCACCGCGCCGGCCTTGCCGAGCTCGGCGAAGGCCCGCTCGTAGGCGCCTTCGATCGTCCCCGCGAAGGCGGGCAGCCGAACAGTCACTCTTCCTCCAGACTGGTGAGCAGCGGCCGGACCGACGGCAGATCGGCCAGGCCGAGGATCAGGTCGGCGCGGTCCGCGGAGCCGAGGTTGGCGACCGCCTTGGCGCGGACGGTCGCGTCGATGCGCGGGTCGTCGGGGCCGCCGCCGCTGCGCGCCACCTCGGCGGTGACGACCTCGCCGTCCGGGGCGACCGCGCGCAGCCGCCCCGGCTGGTCGGCGGCGGCGCCGGGGAACGCGACGACCTCCGTGCGGACGCGGGCGGCGAGCGCGAGCACCTCGGGGCGGTCGATGTCGTCGTAGGTCGCGGCGGTCACCTCGCCGTCCAGCACCATCGCGGCGACGCTCCACGGCAGGCTGAACTTCGCGTCGTAGGGCGTGCGCGGCCGCTCCTTGCCGGGGCCGCAGACGATGGACGCGGCGTCCGGGTGCACCTCGGCGGTGATGCTCTCGACCGCCCTTCCGTGGAGCCGCCGCGCGGCGTCGAGCTGCGCGTGCATGAGCTGGCAGGCGGGATACGGCTTGACGGTGATGCGGGCCAGCTCCCACCGCTCGCCGAGCCCGTCCAGGACGGCGGCGGGCTCGACGCGGCGGCCGAGCAGCGCCCCGTACAGGCCGTACTCGCCCTCCACGACCGAGTCGGGCCCGGTGGCGCCGTGGGAGGCGAGGGTCGTGGCGAGCACTCCCCCGCGCGCGGCGAACCCGGGGTGCAGCTGCTTGGTGGACGCGCCGGTGTTGAGGAACTCCAGCAGCCCGCCGGCCTGGCTGCCCGCGATGCCGAGCGCGTGGACGGCCGTGTCCGGGGGCAGCCCGCGCATCCGGGCCGCGGTGAGCGCCGCCGCGAGCACCCCGCAGGCGGCCGTGGCGTGCAGCCCGCGGGCGTGGAAGCCGTGCGGGGCGGCGGCGCCCAGCCGGCAGACGGCCTCCAGCCCGACGACGGCGCCGAGCAGCAGGTCCGCGCCGGTGCGGCCGAGCGCCTCCGCCTCCGCCAGCGCGACCGGGACGACCGGGGCGCAGGCGTGCACGAGCCCGCCCGCGTGGGTGTCGTCGAAGTCGAGCGCGTGCATCAGGACGCCGTTGGCGAACGCGGCCTCGGCGCGGGTCACCCGGGGCGCGCCGGGCGGCCCGCCGATGACGGTCGCCTCCGCGCGGCCCCCGCCGAGGTCGCGGGCGGTGCGCACGGCGGCGGTCGCGGCCCCGCGCCGGGCGGCGGCGGCCGCGCAGCCGAGACCGTCCAGCAGGTGCCGGACGGCGGCGCGGCGCACGGTCTCGGGGACGTCGTCGAGGGTGAGCCCGAGCGCCCAGCCGGCCAGTTCGCGGGCGACCGTCATGCCGGGTCCCGCTCGTCGGCGCCGAACGGGTGGTCGGTGCCGAACGGGTGGTCGGGGCCGAACGCGCCGGCCTCCGCGAGTTCGGCGACGCGCTCCCCGGTCAGGCCGAGCACCTCGGCGGTGACGTGCGCGAGGTCCTCGCCGCGCTGCGGGGCGCGCCGGTAGGCGGGCGGCTCCGTCCCCGCCCGGACCGGCGAGGCGAGGTTCTGCAGCGTCCCGTAGCGGGGGTGCTCGGTCTCCACCACCAGGCCGCGCGCGGCGGTGTGCTCCTCGGCGAGCGCGGCGGCCACGTCGTTGACCGGCCCGCACGGGATCGCGGCGGCGTACAGCGGCTCCAGCCATTCGGCGACGGTCCGGGCCAGGAACAGCGGTTCGAGGACGCCGAGGAGGTCGGCGGCGTTGCGCTGCCGGTCGGCGAACGTCGCGAAGCGCGGGTCCTCGGCGAGGTCGGGCCGCTCCAGGACGGCGGTGAGGCGCCGCCAGAACTTCTCCTTCGCGCAGCCGACGACGAGCCAGCCGTCCTTGGCGCGGAAGTTCTGGAACGGCACGAGCGACGGGTGCGCCGAGTGCCGGGTGCGGGCCGGGGTGAACCCGGCGTTGAGGTGCCAGACGCCCGGATAGGTGAGCATCGAGATGGCGGTGTCGTAGAGGGAGACGTCGCAGTCCATGCCGACGCCGTCGCGGCGCGCGGCGTGCAGCGCGGCGAGCAGCGACAGCACCGCGACGTAGCCGCCGGAGTAGTCGACGAGGGACAGGCCCGACTTGGCGGGCGGCCCGTCCGGCTCGCCGGTCAGGTCCATCCAGCCGGCGAGGCCCTGCAGGATGTAGTCGTAGCCCGGTTCGTTCGAGCGCGGCCCGGTCATCCCGAACCCGGTGAGCGAGCAGCACACGATGCGCGGGTTGATGTGCTTGAGGTCGTCGTAGGTGATGCGGAGCTTGGCGGGGACGTCGCCGCGCAGGTTGGAGTAGACCGCGTCGGAGACCCGGACCAGCTCCTCGAACACCGTCCGGCCCGCGGCGGTGGACAGGTCCACCGACACCGACCGCTTGTTGCGGTTGAACGCCTCGTGGAACAGCGAGTCCTCGCCCTCCGCGTACGGGGGGACGTAGCGGCCGACGTCGCCGCCGGTCCGGGGGTCCTCGATCTTGATGATCTCGGCGCCGAGGTCGGCGAGGTGCAGGGAGCCGAACGGTCCCGCGCCGTACTGCTCCAGCGAGACGATGCGCACGTCCTCCAGCGGCCTCATGTCAGCTCCTTGATCAGGTCGATGATCCGGGCCTGCGCGGTCCGGATCTCCGCGGCGGCGAGCCCGTGGGTGGGCGGCGTCAGCTTGATCGTCGCGGCGTGCCCCGCGTACCCGGCGATGCGCTCGGCGACCTGGTCGGCGGTGCCGGCCAGGGTGAGCGCGTCGACCATCCGGTCCGGCACGGCGGCGGCGAGGTCGTCGGCGCGGGCGCCGGCCCGGAACGCCTCGACCACCGTGTCCTGCTCGGCGGCGAGGTCGTGGAAGGCGAAGAAGTCGGCGTAGGTCCGGACGGAGGCGTAGAACCCGGCGAGCCCGGCGGCGCGGCGCCGCGCCGCCGCCGGGTCGGCGTCGATCGAGCAGGCCGCCGAGACGACCGCGTCCACGCCGGGGCGCAGCAGCGGCAGGGCGCGCTCGCGCAGCCACTCCGGCGAGCACAGCTCGTGCGAGATCCAGCCGTCGGCGACCTCCCCCGCGAGCCGGGTCATCACCGGCCCCATGCCCGCCAGGTAGATCGGGAACGGGACGGCCGGGAACGGGCGCTGGTAGCCGCGCACCCGCAGGCTCTCCAGCTCCCCCTCGACGGTCATCGGCTCGCCGGACGCGGCGTGCGCGGCGAAGTGCCGGATGATCCGGACGGTCTCGCGCAGCCGCGCCGCCGGGCGCTCCCAGCGCACCCCGTGCCAGTCCTCGTTGAGCCGCCGCACGCCGCTGCCGAGACCGAGGACGAACCGCCCGCCGGACAGCTCGGCGAGGTCGAGGGCCTCCAGCGCGGTGGTCATCGGGCTGCGGGTGAAGGCCAGCGCGATCGCGGTGCCGACCTGGGCGCGGGCGGTGCCGGCGGCGACGGCCGCCGCCGACACCGTGGCGCTGCGGTGCAGCTCGGGGACCCACAGGGCCTCGGCCCCGGCCTCCTCGGCGGCGCGCGCGGCGGCGACCATCTCGGCCAGGGTCTCGCCCCACGGCCCGTAGGTGATCCTCATGCCGTGAGCGGGCCGTTCTTGGCCTCGGGGAAGTAGCCCTTGTCGTGCGGGGCGTCGCGCTTGTAGACCATGACGGTCCGCGTCCAGGAGACGACTTCGTCGCCGTCCTGGTTCAGGCCGCGGGTCCGGGCGGTGACGATGCCGGCGTAGGGGCGGGACGCCGACTCGCGCATCTCGGTGATGAGCGACTCGGCGTAGACCGTGTCGCCGACGAACACCGGGTGGGTGAGGCGGATGTCGGTCCAGCCGAGGTTCAGCAGCGCGTTCTGGCTGACGTCGATCACCGACAGGCCGAGGACGAGCGCCACCGTCAGCCCCGAGTTCACGATGATCTTGCCGCTGGGCGAGCGGCCGGCGAAGTCGGCGTTGAAGTGGTTCTGGTTCGTGTTCAGCGTCAGCAGCGTGAACCAGGTGTTGTCGGTCTCGCCGATCGTGCGGCCGAACGGATGACGGAACACGTCGCCGACGGCGAAGTCCTCGTAGTACCGGCCGATCTGGGCCTCATGGACGGTCAACCCGCACCTCCTCGGGGGTTTCACCCCTTCCGGAGGGGCTGACTCCGAACCTAAAGGTCAGACTTTTCTCCCGTCAAGACCCCGACCCCCTTGCATGCCGCTCAATATTCCGCTTAGCGTAACGGCGTTCCGTCAAAAGAGGGAGGTGGGCAGGCCGTGGATCCGACCCCGGAGCCCCCGCGAACCGACTACCGGGCGCTGGCGCTGCAGACCCGGACCGAGGCCGTCAACGGCCTGTCCCCCGGCGAGGCGCGCGACGCCATGGCGGCGTCCATCGCCCGGATCGGCGCCGAGGTCGCCGCCGCCAAGCGCTGGGTCGGCCCCGACCTGCGCCTGGTCGTGCTGCCCGAGTACGTCCTGACCGGCTTTCCGATGGGCGAGCCCGTCGAGCGCTGGCGGGACATGGCCGCGCTCGCCCCGGACGGCCCCGAGTACGCCGCGCTCGCCGCCGTCGCGGCGCGCGAGGGGCTCTTCCTGTCCGGGAACGCCTACGAGAGCGACCCGCACTTCCCCGAGCTGTACTTCCAGGCGTCCTTCGTGATCGACCCGGCCGGCGCCGTGGTGCTGCGCTACCGCCGCCTGCACTCGCTGTACTCGCCGACGCCCTACGACGTGTGGGACCGCTACCTCGACGTCTACGGCATGGACGCGGTGCTCCCCGTGGCCCGGACCGAGATCGGCGCCCTGGCCTGCATCGCCTCGGAGGAGATCCTCTATCCCGAGCTGGCGCGGGCGCTCGCGCTGCGCGGCGCCGAGGTGTTCTGCCACTCGACGTCGGAGGTGACGAGCCCCGCGCTCACCCCGAAGCAGATCGGCCGGCGCGCCCGCGCCGTGGAGAACCTCGCCTACGTGGTCTCGGCCAACAGCGGCGGCCTGCACGGCATCCCGATCCCCGGCGACTCCACGTCCGGCGGCTCCGAGGTCGTCGACTACGAGGGCCGGGTGCTGGCCGAGGCCGGCGGCGGGGAGAGCATCGTCGCCTCCGCCGAGATCGACCTGGCCGCGCTGCGCCGCAACCGCGCCCGCCCCGGCATGGGCAACCTGCCGTCGCGGGTCAAGCCCGCCCTGTGGGCGGACGAGTACGCGCGCCACGACGTCGAGCGCCCGAACGGGCTGGACGGCCGCGCGCCCGACCGGGCCTGGTTCGCCGAGCGGCAGCGGGACTCGATCGCCCGGCTCGCCGGCCCCCGCTGACACCGACCCCCGCAGGAGAGGAAGACCGATGGGAACGATCCGCGAGGACATGCCGCTGCTGGCCCGGCACGAGGGCAGGTGGCGGGGCACCTACACCTACATCGACGCCGCCGGGACGGTGACCGACCGGCACGAGTCGCTGCTGACGTGCAGCCTCCCCGAGGACGGCGAGTACGACTACCACCAGGTCAACGAGTACACCTGGCCGGACGGACGCACCGAGACCCGGGTCTTCCCCGGCGTCTACCGGGGCGGCGGGCACTGCGCGTTCGACACCGAGCGGCTGCGCGGCGAGTTCTGGGAGCTCGACGAGCGGGTCATCTACCTGAACTGGATCTACAAGGAGGAGGGCGAGGACCTGCGCCTGTTCGAGCTGATCCACCTCAGCGCGGACGGCGGCCACCGCAGCCGCGTGTGGCAGTGGATCAGGGACGGCGCCTGCTACCAGCGGACCCTCATCGACGAGGTCAAGATCGAGTAGGCGGGCCGGGCGCTCGTTCAGGAGCCGGCGAGGCGGGTGCGGTCGATGGTGGTGTAGGTCTCGCGCAGGTTCTCCAGGTGCGCGTGGCACGCCTCCCGGGCGCCCGCCTCGTCACCGGCCTCGATGCGGTCGAGGATCGCGCGGTGGTCGTGGTCGACCCCGTACCAGAACCGCGTCGGCGCGTTCTCCCGCAGGAACCGCTCGTTGAGCACCCGGAACACCGGCTGGGTGACGACCTCCAGGAACGGGTTGCCCGCCATCTTCAGCAGGACCGCGTGGAAGTGCCGGTTGGGCGCGAAGATCTCCGCCGGGTCGAGCGCGCTCGGGTCGAACAGCGAGCCGCGCAGCTCGGCCCGGCCCTCGTCGGTGCCGCGCACGGCGGCCAGCCCGGCGGCCGGCACCTCCAGCATCTCCCTGATCTCCAGCAGCTGGTCGACCGTGATCTGGGTGTCCAGGGTGAGCAGGTTGAGGCTGGTCGCCAGGTACTCGGTGATCTGGTCGGGCTGCGGGTAGGCCACGAAGCTGCCGCCCGCGACCCCGCGGGTGGTGGTGATCAGGTTCTGGCTGGCCAGCAGCCGGAGCGCCTCGCGGACGGTGCTGCGGCTGACCCCGTGCTCGGCCGACAGCTCCGGCTCGATCGGCAGCCGGTCGCCGGGCCGGAACTCGCCGGCGATGATCCGGTCGCGCAGCTGGGCCGCGATCCCGGCGTACGCCGGGACGGGAGCGGGCGGCCGGTCCGATGGTCTCTCGACGGTCACGCGGCCATCGTACGGTAAACGTCAGACTTTCTCGAAGCCAGGCATTGACTCCCCGTGCGCGCACCCGGCAAGCTCTCGAAGTACGCCGATCGGAACTGTATTCCGATCTACGGAACACGGAGGTGGGGCATGGCAGTACTCCCCGGCGGCGCGGCGCTCACCATGGCCGGGGGCGTGCGGGAGTTCGCCGCCTCGACACCCGACACCGTCGCCGTCGTCGACGGCGACCGGAGCCTCACCTACCGGGCGCTGGACGAGCGCGCGAGCCGGCTCGCCCAGGCGCTGCTGGCGCGCGGGCTGCGGCCCGGCGACCGCGTCGCCGTCCGGCTCGGCAACCGGCTGGAGTACCCCGAGGTCATCGCCGCGGCGGCGAAGGCCGGGCTGGTCCTCGTCCCCATCGGAACGCGGCTCACCGAGGCCGAGACGGCCTACATCCTGGAGCACTCCGGCGCCCGCGCCCACCTCTCCGACGAGGAGCCGCGGGCCCCCGTGGAGGTGGTGCTGCGGATCGGCGGCACGGGGGCGGCCTCGTACGAGAAGGCGCTCGAATCGGCCCGGCCCGACGACCCGCGGGTCCCCGTCGACGAGAACGACCCGTGCTGCCTCTACTACACCTCGGGCACGACCGGGAAGCCCAAGGGCGTCCTCAGCAGCCACCGCGCGCGGACCCTCATGTGCTACCTGTCGGCGATGGAGTGGGGCCTCGGCTCCCGGCGCGTCAGCCTCGCCGTCGCGCCGATGTACCACGGCGCCGGGATGGTCTTCGACTACGCGCCGGTCGTCGCCGGCGGCACCGTGGTGATGCTGCCCAAGTGGGACCCCGAGCACATGCTCGCCCTCGCCGAGCGGCACCGCGCGCAGTCGGCGTTCCTCGTCCCGACGCACGCGCAGACGCTCCGCTCGTCCGGCGCCCTCGACCGCCACGACGCCTCCAGCCTCGACACCCTGTACTTCAACGCGGCCGCCCTGCCCGCCACCTTGAAGGCGTGGGTCACGGAGGCGTTCCCGCACGCCGGCGTCCACGAGCTGTACGGCTCCACCGAGGCGGGCATCGTCACCAACTGCCGTCCCGCCGACGCCGCGCGCACCGGGTCCGTGGGGCTGCCCTGGTACATGACCGAGGTCCGCGTCGTCGACCCGGCGGGCGACCCCGTCGGCCCCGGCGAGCGCGGCGAGCTGTTCAGCCGCTCCCCGTTCCTGATGAACGGGTACCTGCGCGACGACGGCGCCACCGCCGCCTGCACGACCGAGGACGGCTTCCTCACCAGCGGCGACATCGTCGTCCGCGACGAGGACGGCTTCGTCTACATCGTGGACCGCAAGAAGGACATGATCATCTCCGGCGGGGTGAACATCGCGCCCCGCGAGGTCGAGGACGTGCTGGGCGCCTTCCCCGGCGTCGCCGACTGCGCCGTGGTCGGGCACCCCGACGAGCGGTGGGGCGAGCGCGTCGCCGCCTACGTCGTCGTCCTGCCCGGCGCGGCCGTCACCGCCGACGACCTCGTGGCCCACTGCCGCGAGCGGCTGTCCGGGCCGAAGGTGCCCCGCAGCGTCGACTTCCTCCCGGCCCTGCCCCGCAACGGCGCCGGCAAGGTCCTCAAGCGCGAGCTCCGCGCGCGCTGACCGCCGCGCGCCGCGCGCGCCGGCCACCGGGCCGTTCCGTTCCCGGCCCGGACTCACATTTCCCTACATCGAGAGAGGTGGCTCCTTTGCGACCCCACGTGGAACTCATCCAGGAGAACGACTACGTCTGGCACGCCGCCGAACTCGTGGGCGGCGAGGGCCGCGCCAGCGAGCGCCGGCTGTCGGTCGACGAGGAGGACGGGTCCTGCTCGCTCCGCGTCGACTTCCACACGGATTGGGGCCGCGGCCCCGGCATCCACCACGCCGACACCGAGTATCACGTGCTCGAAGGGTCGATGACCTACGGCGGCCGGCGGATCGGCAAGGGCGGCTACGTCTACGCGCCCAAGGGCGTCCCGACCGACGCCATCACCTTCAGCGAGGGCACCCGCATCCTGCACTACCGCGAGTACGGCGACGCCGGGTTCGACCCGGTGCAGAGCATCGAGGCGCCGCGCTGGAAGGACGCGCGCGAGGACGTCATCGTCATCGACTCCGAGGCGATGAAGTGGGACGCCGTCCCCAACCCCGGCCCCATGCCGGGCCTGTTCATCAAGTACCTGCACGTGGACCCGGTGACGGGCTTCTACACGCGGCTCGTCCACGCCCAGGAGGGCTGGACGGACCACCGCCTCGCGCACCACCCGTGCTACGAGGAGGCGTACACCGTCCAGGGGCACATGGAGTACAACTTCGGCACGCTGGACCTCGGCACGTACTTCTTCCGGCCCGCCCGCGTGAAGCACGGCCACTTCACCAGCATGGAGGGCGGCGCGACCTGGCTGCTGCGCTCCGACGGAGAACTGTTCAACTGGTACACCCAGAGCGAATGGGTCCGCTGGGGCGGCGAGGCGATCAACTGGGGCCCGTCCGACGACGGGCGCATGCGCTGGTCGATGTCGTCGCACGACATGGGCGCCGGCTCCCCCGGCCGCAGCGACCGCGACCTCGCCGACCTCCAGGCGTCGGTGCTGTACCAGCGCGAGCAGGGCCAGATCGACGAGGACTACGTCCAGCACGGCACGGGCGCCGACAAGAGCCTGATCGCCATCGCCAAGGCCATGGACGCCGCCCGCCTCCAGGGCGGCCACGGGCACGACCACGACCACGGGCACGACCACGATGGCGAGCACGACCACGGGCACGAGCCGGTCGCCGTCGACTGGGGGGCCGAGCCCGCGTCGCTGGAGCACGCCGACGAGCGCACCGACGACCTCGCCCACGTCTGGGGCGCCGGCCGCGTCTGGAAGGAGGGCGACCCCATCCCCGCCCCCATCCTGTCCAGCCGCCCGGTCCGCAGCCGCAGCGCCGGCCGCTGGAACGGCGACGGCATGTAGCACGGAAACCGTGAAGGAAGCCCCGGGCCGCTCGGCCCGGGGCTTCCTCATATAAGGGACGCGGTCAGGCGGCCGACTCGCCGCCGCCCAGGTACAGGGTCTTGACCATGGGGTCGGCCTCCACCTCCGCGGCCGTCCCGGACAGGCCGACGCGGCCCCGCTCCAGGACGTAGGCGCGGTCGGCCAGCCGGAGGGCGATGAGCGCCAGCTGCTCCACCAGCAGCACCGAGATGCCGCGCTCGGAGTGCAGCCGCTTGATGTAGGAGAACAGCTCGGCGGCCTTCAGCGGCGCCAGGCCGAGGGACGGCTCGTCCAGCACGAGCAGCTTCGGCTCGCTCATCAGCGCCCGCGCGACGGCGAGCATCTGGGCCTCCCCGCCGGACAGGGTGCCGCCGGCCTGGTCGCGGCGCTCGGCGAGGCGCGGGAACAGCTCCAGCACCTCGTCCATGAGCCGCTGGGTCCGGGCCCGGCTGCGCCGCAGCGCGAACCCGCCGAGCTGGAGGTTCTCCAGCACCGTGTGGTCGGGGAAGATCCGCCGCCCCTCTGGGACGTGCCCGATCCCGAGGCCGGCGCGGCGCCACCCGGGGACCCGGGTGATGTCCCGCCCGGCGAACGCCACCGTCCCGGCGGACGGCTTCAGCAGGCCGGACAGCACCTTCAGCGTCGTGCTCTTGCCGGCGCCGTTCGGGCCGAGCAGGACCACGAACTCGCCCTCCCCGACCGTCACGGCGACGTCGTCCAGGACCCGGACGCCGCCGTAGCCCGCCCGGATCCCGGTCATCTCCAGCAGCGCGGTCATGTCAGGTCCTCCACCAGGTCGGAGCGCCCGAGGTACGCGTCCAGCACCGCGGGGTCGGAGCGGACCTCGGCGGGCGCCCCGCAGGCGATCACCTTGCCGCTGTCGATGACGGTGACGCGGTCGCAGACGTCCATCAGGAAGTCCATGTTGTGCTCGATGAGCACCACCGCGAGGCCGTGGTCGCGGAACGCCCGGCACAGCCGCGCGAGCGCCTCGATCTCGGCGGGGACGAGCCCGGTGGCGGGCTCGTCGAGGATGAGCACGCGCGGGCTCGACGCCACCGCCCGGACGACCTCCAGCAGCCGCTTCTGGCCGTGCGACAGGGACCCGGCGAGCTGCGCCGACCGGCCCGACAGCCCGGCGAACGCCAGCAGCTGGGCGGCCTCCGCGCGGGACTCGGCCTCGCGGCGCCGGTAGCCCGGCAGCCGCAGCACCGCCGACGGCAGCCCGTACCGCTCGCGGCGGCGCATCCCGGCGAGGACGTTGTCGAGGACGGTCTGCTGCTCGAACAGGTGCGGGATCTGGAACACCCGCGTGACGCCGCGCTCGGCGACCTCGAAGGGGCGGTCCGGGGCCGGCTCGCCGCAGACCAGCACCTCCCCCGCGTCCAGCCGGTGGAAGCGGGTGAGGCAGGCGACAGTGGTCGACTTCCCCGACCCGTTCGGCCCGATGATGCCGTGGACGGTCCCGGCGGCGACGGAGACGTCCACGCCGTCCACCGCCTTGACGCCGCCGAAGTGCTTGACGAGCCCGCGCCCCTCCAGCGCGGGGACGTCCGGGTCGGCGGCGGGCGGCAGCACCGACGCGGGCAGGTTCCCGGACGGCTCGCTGTCCTCGCCCTCGGGCGGGCGGCCGAACCGGCCGCCCCGCCAGGTGCCGACGATGCCGCGCGGGACGAGCATCATCGCGAGCAGCAGGGTGCAGCCGAGGAACAGCGTGGTGTACCGGGCGTAGTCCTTGATCAGCTCGACCACGGCGGCGATGATCGCGACGCCGATCACCGGGCCGGCCAGCGTGCCGATGCCGCCGAGGAACAGGCCGACGAAGAACACCAGGCCGTTGTCCAGGATGCCGACGTCGGGGTTGATGAAGCCGAGCTGCAGCGCGTACAGGCCGCCGGAGAGGCCGGCGATCGCGCCGGCGACGGTGAACACCAGGATCTTGGTGCGGGTCGGGCGGATGCCCATGGCCGCGGCGGTGTCCGGGCTCTCCTTGACCGCCATGACCGCCCGGCCGACGCCGCTGCGCATCAGGTTGCGCTGCAGGACGTAGACCACGACCAGCGCGCCGAGCGTGACGTAGTAGAACGGGACCTTGCCGAGGCCGCCGGGGGCGACCCCGACGATGCCGTTGACGCCGCCGGTGACCGACTCCCACGCCTTCCCGCCCTCCACCGCGATCAGGTTCGCGGCGAGCGTGATCATGCCGAAGTACAGGTAGGTGGCGCGCAGGCTGATGACCAGGACGAGCGCGGAGAACACCGCGCCGAGCAGCATGGCCAGCGCGACGCCCGCGAGCCACGGCAGCCCCGCCTCGACGGTGGTGTAGGCGACGGCGTACCCGCCGATCAGCTGCATGCCGGTGTGCATCATCGACAGCAGGCCGCCGTACCCCATCGAGAGGTTCAGCGAGATCGTCAGGATCGCGCTGATCGCCGCCGCGGCGACCAGCCCGTTGTAGTACGAGGCGTTGTAGCTGTAGAAGTCGGTGATCGCGGGCCAGGCGAGCAGGACCGCGGCGGCCGCCGCGGTCAGCAGCGCGGGAAGGCCCCGCCGCAGGACGTCGTGTGCACCCTTCATCAGTGCGCCTCCATCGGCTTGCCGAACAGCCCGGACGGGAACGCCACGAGGATCAGCGCCAGCAGCCCGAAGACGACGAAGTCCCCGGTCGTGGCGCCGGCGAGGTTGCGGACCACCGCGTCCAGCAGGCCGACGATCAGGCCGCCGGCCAGCGCGCCGCGCGGCGAGCCGACCCCGCCGATCACCGCGGCGATGAACCCCTTGATGGTGAACATCAGCCCGGAGGCCGGGCCGATGAACAGCAGCGGCGCGGCCAGCACGCCCGCGAAGGCGCAGATCACCGCGGCGATCACGAAGCTGAGCAGGACGACCCGGCGGACCGGGATGCCCATGATCACGGCGGCGTCGGCGTCGTGCGAGGCCGCCCGGATGGCGCGCCCGTAGGCGGTGCGCCGCAGGAACAGGTCGTAGCCGGCCATCACGGCGAGCGCGACGCCGATGGTGAGCAGCTGCTGCCAGGCGAGCCGCTGCCCGAACACCTCCAGGTGGCCGGGGGCCAGGGCGCGCGGGCGCAGCGCGTCCACGTCGAAGTAGCGCAGCGTGAACAGCGCCTGGAAGATCATCGCCGCGGCGAGGGTGGCGATGATCCAGGCGTACCGGGACCCGGACAGCCGCACCGGCAGCATGATCATCCGCTCGCTGAGCAGGCCCATGGCCGCGCCGAGCACGAGCGTGGCCAGCAGCGCCGCGGGCCACCCCCACTGCCACAGCGCGACCACCTGGTAGCTGACGGCCGCGCCGAGCACGACCGGCTCGCCCTGGGCGAAGTTCAGCACCCGGGTGGGCTGGAAGACGATCGCCAGCGCCAGCGCGACCAGCGCGTACACCGACCCGGCGAACAGGCCGTCGAGCCAGACCTGCGCGCTCACGACGGGCTGATCTCCGTCGTGTACCAGCCCTTGCCGTCCTTGTTCCACTGGTACAGGTGCACCTGGTGGTAGAACTCGTGGCTCGGGCCGGGCTTGATGGCGTTGCCGGACGGGGTCTTGTCCGCCGGGACGTCCAGCGCCTCGATCGCGGCGGCGAGCTTGGCGGCGTCGGTGCTCTTGGTGGACTTCACGGCCTGCTCGAAGGCGAACAGGCAGTCGGCGGTGATGGCCGCGCCCTTCGGCGACTGCGCGCCGCTCTTCGGCCCGACGTTCTTGCCGTACTTCTGCTCGATCGCCTCGGTGTGCGTCCGGTATCCGGGCATCCACTCCGACCGGGACTTGCGGGTCGGGTACTCGTACAGCGCGGCGGGGAACACCGCACCCTTGGCCGCGTCCCCGGCCGCCTCGATGAAGGAGATGTTCTGCATGCCGGACCCGGCGCCCACGATCTTGCCCTTGTAGCCGGCCTGCGCGGCCGCCGCCATCGTCTTGGCGCCGCCGACGCTGCTGGAGATCATGATCGCGCCGGCGTCCCCGAACTTCTCGACGTAGGCGCGGTGGCTCTGGTCGTCGGCCCGGCTGACCTGCCAGCCGAGGTACTCGATGCCCGCCTCGGGCAGCAGCTTCTTCATCAGCGCGTCGGTGTTCTTGCCGGTGTCGTCGCCCTCGTAGACCAGGCCGAGGGAGGTGACGCCCTCCTGCTTCAGCCAGCTCACGACCATCCGGCCGTCGAGGTCGAAGGGGTCCTGCGAGCGGAAGCCGTACTTGAGGTCGGCGAAGCTGCCCGTGGAGACGGCGGGCTGGCAGTTGAGCTTCCCGCTCTTCTCGTAGGTGCCCTTGGCCGCGTCGTAGAACGCGGTCAGCGACGGGCCGATGACGAGCTTGACGGCGTCGTTGCCGGCCATCTCGTTGGCCGCCTGGACGGCCTTGCCCGGGTCGAGGCCCGAGTCGCGGGTGACGAGCTTCAGCTGCGAGCCGTCCAGCCCGCCCGCCTTGTTGATCCGCTCGATCTCGATCGTCAGGGAGTTCTGCTGGGAGATGCCGAGAACCGCGAAGGGACCGCTCATGGGCGAGATCAGCCCGATCTGGATCTCCGGTTTGTCACCCGCGGCCTTGCCCGAGCATCCGGTCGCGGTCACGGCGAGGGCCGCCAGCCCCGCGGCGACCGTGACGACTGATCTGCGCATGTGCACCTCCGCCAGGATGTTCCTGTTATCGGAACGCGGTTCCGTGACGTTGGACGCTATAAAGGCCCGCGCGGCAGTGTCAATAGGTCTGACTTTTTCGCTCATGACGTTTTTGTTACGCGGTGAGCTGCCGGAACACGGCCGGATGCCGCGCCCGCCGGCCGGCGGGCGCGGCACGGTGCGCCGCGCGCCGTCGCGGCTAATCGGAAACGTGCCCCATCAGAGCGGAAAGCCGTCCGGTCGCCGCGAGCAGCGCCCGGGCGCAGGCGTCCGCCTCGCCGCGGAACCGCTCCACGGGCCCGCACACGCTCACCACCGCCGCCGGGAGGCCGTGGTGGTCGAAGACGGGCGCGGCGACGGAGGCCGCGCCCGACTGGCGCTCGGCGAACGAGCGGGCGTGGCCGCGCCGCCGGATCTCCGCCAGCTCCCGGCGGAGCGCGTCCGGGTCGACGACCGTCCGGTCGGTGAGCCGGCTGAGATGGTCGCCGGCGAGGTACTCCTCGATGCGCGCCGCGGGCAGGAAGGCCAGGAACGCCTTCGACGAGGCGCCCGCGTGCAGTGGGAACGGGACGCCGAGCGACACCGACATGATCACCTCCCGGTCGGGGGTCACCTGGTCGACGTACACGCGCTCCGCGCCCGCCCGGGTCGACAGCGTCGCCGTCTCCCGGGTGGCCCGCGACAGCCCGGCCAACTCGGGCGCCGCCAGCCGGCGCACGTCGATGTGGTCGAGATAGGCCAGGCCGAGCCGCATCGCGGTCAGCCCGAGCGCGTACCGGCGGGTCTGCTCGTCCACCCGGACCAGCCGGCGGCTGCGCAGCGAGGTGAGGATCCGGTGGACGGCGGGCTTGGAGAGCCCGAGCGCGTCGGCGATCTCGGTGACCCCGAGCGTCGGGGCGCCCGCCTCGGCGAACAGCACCAGCACGTCCGCCGCCCGCTCCACCGTCGAGGCCGACTGCCCGGCCCGCTCGGCGGCGGCGCGGACGCCGGTCTCCCGGGACATCAGCGCCGTCCCGCTCAGCCGCGGCGCAGCCCGACGGGCACCGGCGGATCGGTGACGATCCGCGTGTCCAGGAACTCCCACCAGTCGTCCTGGGTGACGCGCTCGCCCTCCCAGTCGGCGTCGGCCTTCAGCCCGCCGAGCGCGGCGCGGTAGGCGCCCCACGCGGCCTCGTCCTCGAACGCCGCCCAGTTCTCCAGCGTGTAGACGTCGCCGATCACGCTGTAGTACCAGCGCACCTCCCTGACCATGGGGAGGTCGCGGTAGAACCAGCGCTCGCGGTCCTCCAGCCACGCCCAGAACTCCTTCTGGTTGCGCCGGGACCGCTCGCTGAGCTTCATCCGGTAGACGAGGTAGATCATGCGATGCCTCCTCATGTTCCGCTGTGCGTAACATCGTCACATAGGTTGTGGTGGGGACATCTTGCAACAGCTTTCCGCTAAATGGAACAGCCCGGCCGGACGAGGATCCGGCCGGGGCGTCCGGCCGGGAGCGGCTCACCGGGCCCGAACGCGGCCCAGCGCGGGCCGTCCGCGCCCGCCGGCCACAGCACGCGGACCGGCGAGCCGAAGCGCGCGGGCGCCCGCTCGTACAGCCGCGCCTCCCGGTCCCCTCCCGTGCGCAGCGGCAGCCCCGCCTCCGGAACGGGCACCGACAGCAGCGGCACCCGGCCGCCGGACGGGTCGGCCGGCGCGGCGCCCTCGCCCTCGGTCCAGGCCGGGACGCCGGAGAACCAGGCCAGCGCCAGCGCGCCTCCGCCGCTCACGGACGCGCGGCGGGTGACACCGGGCGCGATCCAGCCGCGGTCGCCCCGCTCGTAGGCCACGCCGGAGACGGTGAGGGCGCCGTCGAGGACGACGAACTCCTCGCCGCAGGCGTAGTGGCCCGGCCCCGGCCGGAGCCAGCCGGGCGGGAAGCGGACGAGCGAGGTGGACGACCCGTCCGCCGGGTCGACCTCCAGCCGGAGCAGCCCCACGGGCTCGTTCGACCCCGGGATCGTGAACGCCTTCCAGGGGAGCCCGGGGCGGGCCGGGTCCGCGTCGGCGAGGTGCAGGGGCATGAGCCTCTCCCATCGCTGTTTCTATTCTCGGAACAGTGTTTCAGATAGCATGCGCCGCGTCACCGGTCCCGACCCCAGGGAGTCACCATGCTCACCAGCCCCCGGTACGCCGTGCTCGGATGCCACGACCTCCCCGCCGCCGCGGGCTTCCTGTCCGTCCTCGGCTTCCGGGAGCGGCGCCGCGGCGTCCTCGGCCGGGACGCGGCGGCGGCCCTGTACGGGCTGTCCGGGCCGGCCGAGGAGGTGCTCTACCTCCCCGAGGGCGCCGGCGCCGGGGGCCTCGTGCTCGTCGCCGCCCCCGAGGGCGGCACCGGGATCGCCTCCGGCGGCTACGCCGTCGACGTCTACACGCGCGACATCGAGGCGAGCGTCGCGGAACTCACCGCGGCCGGCGGCGCCCCCTCCCCCGTCGCCCGGTGGGAGCTCGGCGGGCGGCCCTTCGCCGAATGCGGCCTCGTCGGCCCCGGCGGCATCCGGGTCGTCCTCGTCGAGGGCAGCTCCCGCCGCGCGAGCCTGCTGGACGCCGACGGCGAGCGGCGGCACTCCGAACTGCAGGCCGCCGTCCACCTCGCCCACGGGTGCGACGCCGGGTTCTGGACGGGCCTCGGCCTGCGGACGCTCTACTCGCAGCGGCTGGTGAACCCGGCCGTGGCCGCGCTGATCGGCATCGACCGGCCGGACGCCGAGATCGTCCTCGACCTGTTCTGGGACGGGCACGGCGCCCGGCTGGAACTGATCAGCTTCCCGGGCCTGGAACTGCCCGCCGGCGACGAGGCGTTCACCTCCGGCATGCGCGCGGGCGTCTTCCCGGTCGCCGACCTGGACGCCGCCCACGCCCTGCTCACCGCGGCCGGCGCGCGCACGGGCGCCATCGTGGACAGCCCGCTGCGCGGCGGCCGCGCGTTCACCGCCACCTCCCCCGACGGCGTCCACCTCGAACTCTGGACGGCCTGACCGCAGCGCCGCGAACGGCCCCGCGCGGCGCGCACCCGCGACCGCGTCAGGCGCGGGGCTCGTACAGCGTCACGCTGACGCCGTTCGGCGTGGTGACCGACGCCGCGGCGGCCTTGCCGTGCAGCGGGTCGTCGGTCTCCACGGGCGCGGCGGACACCACCGCGCCGCCCGTCCGGCGGACGCTCTCCAGCGCGGCGCCGAGGTCGCGCGTGCGGACCGTCCAGCCGCTGTGCCCGAGCGAGCGGCCGGGGCGCTGGGCCGGGCGCCGGTCGACCCGGTGCTCCCCCTCGGCGGAGGTGACCTCGATGCGGGCCGTCCGCTCCCCGGCGAGGAACGCCAGCCGCATGCGGGTGCCCGGCGGCAGGCCCGCGACCGTGTCGAAGCCCGGCGAGGAGAAGACCACGTCGTACCAGACGGACATGCCGAGGCCGTCCGGCCCCCAGAACGCCACCTCAGCGCCGGCGTCGGGGACGTGGCACACCACCGAGGTCAGCTCGGTGTAGGGGCGCCCCGGGTCGGCCTCCCAGGCGGCCGTCCCCCGGATCGCGGCGGGCTGGACGAACACGACCGCGGTGCCGTCGGGCGCGGGGCACACGCCCTGCGTGACCTGGACCTCCCGGTCCCCCACGGCGACGCCGTAGGTGGCGGGCGGCGTCGACCACGCGATGCCGTCCGCGGCGAACCGGGCGTGCGCGGCCGCGATGTCGGCGGCGTACACGTCGATGCCGATCAGGCCGTCGTCGAGGTTGTGCGGGCGCGCGGCGGGCGCGAGCGGCTCCGGCACGCGGACCAGGTGGATCCGGCCGGTGCCGGCGCCCGCCGCGGCGAGCGCCATGGCCTCGACGTCGGCGGGCCCGGTGCCCCACAGGGCGTCCGCGGCCGCCGCGCCGACGGTGCCCCGCGCGGCGACCTCGTAGCCGAGGCGTCCGCCGAAGAACTCCAGGTGCGGGCCGAAGTCGGACACGCCGATGACCGCACCGGTGATGCCCTCGACCAGGGCCGGTCCGTGCTCGCTCATCCGAGATCCCTTCGTGTTCCAAACTGCGGAATGCTGTTCCAATTCAGTGGAGGTTGACGCTAGGCTCGCGGGCGGCGGGCTGTCAACGCCCGCCGCACCGTCCCCCGCCCACGCGTCCGACCAGGAGGAGCCCATGCGCGCCGGAGTCCCGGGCATGCCCATCAACCGCCAGCACCTCGGCGAGTGGCGGGGTGAGTACGTCCACCTCGACGCCGGCGGGACGATCGTCGACCGGCACGCCTCGCACCTGAAGTGCTGGGTCCCCGAGGACGGCTCGTACGACATCCGCCAGATCAACACCTACACCTGGCCGGACGGGCGGGTGGAGGCGCTGGAGTTCGGCGGGCGCATGCGGGGCGACGTCTGCCACTTCGACAACGACCGGATCATCGGCGAGATGAGCCAGGTGGACGCCCAGGCCATCGTGCTGACCTGGTCGTACAAGTCCGACCCCGGCAACTACCTCTACGAGCTCATCCAGCTCTCCCGCGACGGGCTGCACAAGTGCCGCACCTGGCACTGGATGGACGGCGACCGCCTGGTCAAGCGGACGATCATCAGCGAGTCCAAGGTCGCCTGACCCGCCCGCCCCGGCGGCCGGGGGCCCGCGCGCCCCGGCCGCCGGACGGCCGGTCAGCCCTCCGCCGCGCCGAGGGGGCGGGCGCCGGCGGGCCACCAGTCGCCCGCGCCGTAGGGGTCGGCGAGCGGCTGCGACCCGTGCTCGTGGACGATGCGCCACCGCCCGCCCTCGTCGCGCAGCAGCCAGGTCATCCGCATCCGGAGCCGGCCGGCGGCGCCGTCCCCGTGCACGTCGTAGTCGATGACGCCGGTGACCTGGCCGAGCGCGGCGGACTCGAACACGTGCGGGCCCTCGATCCACCGGTAGCCGTCGATGCCGACGGGGGCGGCGAAGTAGGCGCGCCAGCCCTGCTCGATCCGGTCGCCGCCGCGCGTCGTCCAGCGGGGGCCCTCGGGGAAGACGTAGGCGTCGGGCGCGCCGGAGAAGGCGTCGAGGACGGCGTCGAGATCGCGGTCGACGACCGCCTGGAGCATGGCCTCGGTCGCTTCGAGCGGGGACTTCATCGCTGGTTCCTTCCTGTTCGGGGACCGTGGGCGTGTTTCATCTCATAATGTGGAACCGGGGTTCCCCGCGGGGCACCGGCGTCGCCACGTAGTGGAACGGCATTACACTGGTCGAAACCGCGTGCACGCTCGCGTCCATCAGCCATGCCGACCCACGGGGACCGGGAAGGAACCACCTCCATGACCAGCACCGCGCAGCCGAGCGAGCTCTCCCCCCGCGCCGAGGAGCGCGCGGGGACGGGCCAGACCATCGCCACGGTGGAGCGCGCGGCCGACGTCCTGATGTACTTCGCGGAGCAGCGGGCGGCGACCCTCGGCGTCACCGAGGTGGCCACCGCGCTCGGCCTGTCCAAGGCCGCGGTGCACCGCATCCTCACGTCGCTGCGCGGCCACGGGCTGATCGAGCTGGACGAGGCGACCCGGCGCTACTCCCTCGGGATCGGCGCGATGAAGCTCGGCATGGCCTACCTGGAGCGGATCGACGTGCGGACCGTCGCCCGGCCCGAGCTGACCGCGCTGTCGGAGCGCACGATGGAGACCGCGACGCTGTCGGTCCGGTCCGGCTGGACGCGCTCCTACATCGACCAGGTGACCCCGCGCCGGGAGCTGATCATGTCGGTGACGCTCGGCGTGCCCTACCCGCTGCACGCCGGGGCGTCCTCGAAGGCGTTCCTGGCCTTCCTGTCCGACGAGGAGATCGACCACTACCTCGCCCAGCCCGCGCTGGAGCAGTTCACCCCGGCCACCCTCGCCACCCCGCCGCGGCTGCGCCGCGAGATCGAGGAGATCCGCGCCCGCGGCTACGCCTCCTCGATCGCGGAGCGGCAGCCGGGCGCGGCGTCCGTCGCCGCGCCGATCCTCGACCAGAACGACCGGCCGATCGCCGTGATGAGCGTCAGCGGCCCGATCGACCGGTTCCGCGAGGAGACCGAGTTCTGCGCCTCGGCCCTGCTGCAGACGGTGCGGCGGCTGTCCGAGCGCTTCGGCCACCGCTCCGCCTGAGCCCGCCGCCGGTCCGCCGCGCCCCTGGGAGTCGCGCCGCATTCAGTACGCCGTCGATCCGGGCTTGACCACGCCGAGCAGGGCGGCCACCACGACCAGCGTCCAGATCACGAGGACGTACGGGATGCTGCCCTGGACGGCGCCGCGGATGTCGCGCTCCACCGCCGGGTCGCTGCCCTTGGCGAGCAGCGTCCCCCAGGCGGCGCCGAACGGCTTCAGCTTCACCCGGATCATCAGCCCGGCGGCGATGCACAGCGCGTAGGCGGCGACCTTCCCGGCCAGCCACTTCGGGTTGGACGTCACACCGAACGGCTCCTCGGCGAGGAAGGTGTAGCCGGCCGCGCCGAGCAGTCCGGCGATCAGCGCGCCGCGCACGACCAGGTCGGTGCGGTGCACCAGGTCGCCGTACCGGCCGGGCCGGCGCCGGTAGTCGGCGACGACCAGCCACAGCCAGACCAGCGCGAGGGCCCAGACGACGGCGAGCCGCCAGCCGCCGAAGACGTCGCGGCCGAGCTCGTCGGCCGCCATCAGCGTGATGCCGCTCGGCAGGAACAGCACCAGGCAGATCCGCGGGGACATGTCGACCACGTGCATGATCTTCACCGCGACGCCGCGCGCCTCGGTGGACAGCTCGGGCTTGAGGATGAATCGGCTGGAGTAGAAGACGCCGAGGTCGCCGCCGAGCCAGTAGGCGAACAGGACGATGTGGAGCAGGATCGCCCAGCTGTGCAGCGTCCATCCGTGGGTGCCGATCACGGGGCCTCCGTCAAGGGGAAAGGTCAGACTATTATCTGTACCATCATTCCGGTTTCAATGGAACGGCGTTACAGTCGTCGGAACAGATTCCGGGAGGTTGGGATGGCTCGACAGATCGGCGTGCGGGACCCGCGCACCGGGCGCACCGACGGGACGCTCCGCTGCGCCGACGCCGCCGAGGTGGCCGCGGCGGCGGGCCGGGCCCGCGCGGCGCAGCCCGGCTGGCTCGCGCTCGGCACCGCCGGGCGGGTGGCGGCGCTGCGCGCGCTGCGGGACGCGATCGCCGAACGGGACGGCGCGATGACGGCGGCGCTCGTCCGCGACACCGGGCGCCTCCAGGTGTCGCGGCTGGAGACCGACAGCGTCCTCGCCTCCCTGGACCGCTGGTGCGAGCGCGCCCCCGGGCTGCTCGACGCCGCCGGCCCGGACCCCGTGCCGACCTCGATGCCGGGCATCGGCCTCCGGCAGGCGCCGCTGCCCTACCCGCTCGTCGGCGCGATCAGCCCGTGGAACTTCCCGCTGCTGCTGGCGATGATCGACGCCGTGCCCGCGCTGCTCGCCGGCTCGGCGGTGCTGCTCAAGCCGAGCGAGATCACCCCGCGGTTCGCCTCCGTCCTGCGCGAGTGCGCCGCCGCGGTGCCCGCGCTGGACGGCGTCCTCACCGTGGTCGACGGCGACGGCGCCACCGGCGCGGCCGTCGTCGACGCCGTCGACCTGGTCTGCTTCACCGGCAGCGTGCGGACCGGCCGCGCCGTGGGCGCCGCCGCGGCGGCCCGGTTCATCCCGGCGTTCCTGGAGCTCGGCGGCAAGGACCCGGCCATCGTCTGCGCGGACGCCGACCTCGACCGCGCCGCCCAGGCGATCCTCTACGGCGGGACGGTCAACACCGGCCACTCGTGCATGTCGATCGAACGGGTGTACGCGGCCGCGCCCGTGTTCGAGGAGTTCGTCGGCCTGCTGGTGGCGCGGGCCCGCAAGGTCGGCCTGGCCTACCCGGAGGTGACCGACGGGGAGCTCGGGCCGATCATCTCCGCCGACCAGGTGGGGATCATCCGCGAGCATCTCGGGGACGCGGTCGCGCGCGGCGCGTCCGTCCGGTGCGGCGGGGAGATCCGCGTGCTCGGCGGCGGCGCCTACCTGGAGCCCACGGTCCTCACCGGCGTCGACCACACCATGAAGGTCATGCGGGAGGAGACGTTCGGGCCCGTCCTGCCGGTCATGCCGTTCGCGGACGCCGACGAGGCGGTCCGGCTGGCGAACGACAGCGCCTACGGGCTGTCGGCCGCCGTGTTCGCGGGCACCACCGAGGCCGCCCTGGCGGTCGGCGAGCGGCTGGAGGCGGGCGGCGTCAGCGTCAACGACGCGTCGCTGACCGGCTTCGTGCAGGACGGGGAGAAGAACGCCTTCAAGTCCTCGGGGCTCGGCGGCTCGCGGATGGGCCCCGCGTCGATCCGCCGGTTCCAGCGGCAGCGCTCCTTCCTGATCCGCTCCCCCGAGGACCGGGCGCCCTGGTGGTTCGACTGACACGGGTGGTTCGGCTGACACGGGTGGTTCGACGGCTGGGTCAGCGCACCTCGATCTCGACGCCCGCCGGTCCGCGCACCGCCGCGGCGCCGAGACGCTCGGCGCCGGCGGCCTCCAGGCCCCGCAGCGCCGCCGCGGGGTCCTCGGAGGCGAACACCAGCCGGCGCAGCCCCAGCGGGCCCCCGGACCGGTCCTTCGCGTCCACGCCGGTGAACGACATGATCTCCAGGCGGGCGGGCGCGTGGTCCGGCGGGACGAGGAACGTCAGGCGCAGCGCCGCGCCGGGCGGCATGCCGGTCATCCGGTCGAACGGCTCCCCCGACATCTCGCCCGCGAACAGCACCTCCAGGCCCGCGCCGGTGAAGAACGCGACCGCCGCGTCGTGGTCGTCCGGGACGAGCACCGCCGTGTGCAGCTCGCCGTGCAGCCGGTCCGGGTCGCCCTCCAGCGCCGGGCTCGGCCGGTGGCCGGCGGCGGCGCGCGGGATCGTCCACCAGACGCCGTCGGCGCCGAGCGCCACGAACTCGCTCAGCTCGGCCGCGCCGTACGGGTAGGTCACGCGGTCGCGGGACGCGCCCCCGGCGGCGTCGACCGCGGTCGCGGTCCGCTCCAGGTCGCGGGAGTAGATGCCGAGGAGCCGCGGCCCGATGTCCCAGATCCGCGGGGCGGGCTCCGCCGGGGCGTCCGGCGCGGCGACGAGGCGCAGGCGGCCGGTCGGCGCTCCCTCGACGCCGAGCAGGGCCGAGCCCGCGTCCCGCTCCAGCACGTCCATGCCGAAGGCGCGGGTGTGGAAGCCGATGGACGCCGCGAGGTCGCGGGTGGCCACCACGGCCTCGATGACCGCTCCGAGCATGCCTACCTCCATTGGAACGCTGTTCCCGAATTCGCGGACGGGCCTTGCGCCACCCGTCCCGAGACAGCAACATAGACCACAATATTGAAACATCGTTCCTAGAATCGGAACAAGAAGGAGCGGGTGTGCCGTACGACGTCGTCATCATCGGAGCCGGGACCGGCGGCATCCCCTGCGCCGTGGAGGCCGCACGGCACGGCGCCCGGGTCCTGCTCGTGGAGAAGGACGCCCGGATCGGCGGCACCCTGCACACCAGCGGCGGGCACATGTCGGCCGCCGGGACGCGGCGGCAGCGCGAGCGCGGGATCGCCGACTCGGTCGAGCGGCACCTGGCCGACATCGAGCGGATCAGCGGCGGCACCGCCCGCGCCGACCTCGTCGAACTCGCCGCGCGGCACGCGCCCGAGACCATCGACTGGCTCGACGAGCACGGGTTCGACTTCGCCCCCGAGTCGCCCCGGCTCGTCTACGGCCACGAGCCCTACGGCGTCCCGCGCACCTACTACGGCAAGGACGGCGGCCTGTCCATCCTGGCCGTCCTCAAGCGGCTGCTGGACGAGCAGGTCGCCGCGGGACGCGTCGAGCTGTGGCTGGGCAGCACCGCGATCGCCCTCACCGGCGCGCCCGGCGTCACCGTCCTGCGCAACGGGGTCGACGAGGTCGAGGTGACCGCCCCGGCGGTCGTGCTCGCCACCGGCGGCTTCGCCGCCGACCACGAGCTGTTCCAGGAGATCGAGGGCGTCCCCCTGGTCAGCGCCGCGCACCCGACGTCCACCGGGGACGGTCTCGTCATCGCGCGCGAGGCGGGCGCCGCGATCGCCGGGCGCGGGCGGTACCTGCCCACGTTCGGCGGGCTGCCGCACCCCACCACCCCGGGCAAGGCGTACTACGAGGAGCGGCCGCTGCTCGTCGCGACCGAGCGGCTCCCCTGGGAGATCTACGTCGACCGCGCGGGCCGCCGCTTCGTCGCCGAGGACGAGCGGAGCATCGACCGCAAGGAGCGCGCCCTCGCCTCCGCGACCGACGGGACCTTCTGGACGGTCTTCGACGACCGGGCGCGACTCAACTCCGTCCCCATGGTGATCGGCTGGAGCCCCGACGACGTCCTGGCGAAGGCCGGCACCCGCAAGGGCGTCCACAAAGCCGGCACGATCGCCGGGCTGGCCGCCCTCGCCGGCATCGACCCGGCCGGGCTCACCGCCACCGTGGAACGCTACAACGCGGCCGTGGCCGCCGGGCGCGACACCGACTTCGACCGCGCCCACCTGCCCGCGCCCATCGCGGACGGCCCCTTCTTCGCCATGGAGAACCACGGCATCACGCTGATCACCTTCTCCGGCCTGGACGTGGACGAGCGGCTGCGCGTCCGCCGCACCGACGGCACCCCGATGCCCGGCGTGCACGCGCTCGGCGAGCTGATCGGCGCCGCCGCGACCTGCGGCAACAGCTTCTGCGGCGGCATGCTGGTGACCCCGGCCCTGACCTTCGGGCGGCTCCTCGGCCGCCGCCTCGCCACCGGCGGCGGCTGAGGCGGCGCGGCCGTCCGGATCAGGGCGTCCGGGTCAGGGCGCCCGCCAGGACGGGTCGCGGCCGATGAAGCCGAGCAGGCGCGTCTGGACGTCCGCGTCGGCGGGCACCTCGACCCGGGGCCCGTACTGGCCGGACGAGCGGAGCACCTCCTCCATCCCCTCCATGCCGCCGAGGAGCTCGGCGCAGAAGCCGGCGTCGAGCCGGTCGTCCTGGCCGGTGGCCCTGGCCAGGTCCCAGGTGTGCATGAACACGTCGGCGGTGTAGAACCGGTCGATCGCGGGCGCCAGCGGCAGGGTGCCGATGTGCGGGTTGGTGAGCTTGCGGTCCGCCGTCTCCGGGTCGTCCAGCACCGCCTGCACGCCGTCGCAGTGCACCTGCCACGCGGCGACGGGGTCCTCGTCCACCGACGGCCCGGCGGGCAGCCGGACGCCGGCGCCGGAGGCCAGGAACCCGGGGAACCACTCGGTGAGGTGGCGCACCACGTCGCGGGCGGTCCAGCCGGCGACCGGGGACGGCGCGTCCCACGAGCGGGTGCCGCGGACGCGGTCGGTGAACAGCCCGGCGATCTGCCGGTGCCGGTCGGCGGGGAGGTCAGAGAGCGCCATCGGCGATCATCCTCTCCAGCTTGGCGTACCCCTCGTTCACTCCGGTCTCCATGCCGCTGCGCAGCCAGGCGTCGCGGCCCTCGAAGCTGTCGACGAGCGACTGCGCGCGCAGCCGGGTGCGGCCGTCGCCGAGGTCCTCGAACCACAGCGTCTCCAGCGCGACGCCGTCGGGCTCGCCCTCGAAGGTGAAGGTCTGCACGATGCGGCCGGGCCGCACCTCGTGGAAGCAGCCGTGGAACCAGTACTCGTCGTCGCCGCGCGCCGCGGCGTACCGCCAGCTTCCGCCGGTGCGCGCGTCCCACTGGTCGATCCGGGTGTCCATCCCGTCCGGGCCGACCCAGCGGGCGAACAGCTCGGGGTCGGTGTGGGCGCGCAGCAGCTGCTCGGGCGTCGCCGCGAAGTCACGGCTCATCCGTATGATCGGCAGTTTCGGGTCGGCCTCGATGGTCGTCTCGGTGGTCATGCTCGTCCTCCCTCATCCCCTCCAGGACGGCGTCGAGGCGGCGGTAGCGCCGCTCGACGCGGGCCCGGTGGCGCTCGATCCAGGTGTCCATCAGGTCGAGGGCCCCGATCTCCAGGCGTACCCGCCGCGGCTGCGGCCCGGCCGGCCGGCTGACGAGCCCAGCCCCTTCGAGGACCCGCAGGTGCTTGTAGACCGCCTGCAGCGACATCCGGTACGGCTCGGCGAGCTCGCCCACGGTCGCGTCGCCCTCCGAGAGCCGGGCCACGATGTCGCGCCGGGTGGGGTCCGCGAGGGCCGCGAAGACCTGCGACAGCGCGTCCGCGGTCATCGGCCCCTCCGTTTCAACTTGATGGTTTAAAGCCACCGTAGGTCGAGCCCAGGCCCGCCGTCAACCCTTCGGTTGAAAGCCCAGCTCTAACTAGGTGAGAAAGGGCGCGGGCCCTAGCGGGACGCGGCGGTGGCGCGGAGGGCGGCGGCGCGGCCGGCGCGGCGGCCGAAGAAGGAGCCCTCGCCGAGCTGGGTGCCCGAGCAGTAGCCCGCGCCGTCCTGGGCGATGTTGGACGCGCAGGCTCCGGCCGCGTAGAGCCCGGCGATGACCGACCCGTCGGGCCGCCGCACCTCGCCGTCCACGCTGGTGGCCATGCCGCCGAGCGTGAACCCGGCGTACAGGGCGGTGCCGAGGCTCAGGTCGTAGACGCCCCACGGCCCCCGGGTCTGCGGCGCCAGCCAGTCGGGGTGCTTGTGGAAGTCGGGGTCCTCACCGCGCGCGGCGTGCGCGTTGTAGCGGGCCATCGTCGCGGCCAGCGAGCCGGACGGCAGCTTCAGCCCGGCCTCCATCTCCTCGATGGTCTCGTAGCCGTCCTTCAGCGGGACGAGCGGCATCCGCTGCTCCTCCATGTGGTCGCTGTCGGCGATCAGGTACGCCGTCGCGTCCGGCTGCCGGAGCACGAAGTAGGAGGTGCGGGCGTGGTAGCTGTCCTCGGCCACGAACCGCTCACCCCGGTTGTTGACGATCAGCCCCTTGACCAGCGACGACGGCGGGTAGAACGGCGCGGTGATGAAGGGCTCGTCCATGTGCTCCAGCGCGGCCCCGACCGATTGGCCGAGCCTGATCCCGAGCCCGTCGTCGTAGCTGCCGCCCAGCGTGAACAGCTTGCCGCCGAGGGCCGGCGTGTAGGCGGCGACCATGTCGGGGTTCATCACGAACCCGCCGGCCGCGATCACCACGGCGGCGGCTCCGACCACGCCGGTCTCGTCGTACCTGCGCCACGCGACACCGGTGACCGCGCCGTCCTCGGCGGCCACCAGGTTGGTCGCGCCCGTCTCGTAGCGGACCTCGACGCCGGCCTCCTCGACCCGGTCCCGCAGCAGGTCCATCACGATCTTGGTGCCCTCGGTGTCGCCCGGCACCGGCACCTTGTGGCCACGCGGCGCCGGCGGGACCTCGTCGCGGAACGGCCACACCTTCTCGTTGCCGGTGAACATCAGGCCCTCGGTGCCGGGCTGGATCACCGCCTTGCCCGGGAAGTAGGACCGCTCGAACCGGAACCCGAGCGCCTCCAGCCAGTCGAAGTGGGCGACCGACCCCTCGCAGTAGGCCCGGATCTTCTGCTCGTCGGGGTCCTTGGTGCTCGCCGCCAGGTACCGCGCCATCGCCTCGACGGTGTCCTCATGGCCGGTGGCCCGCTGGACGGCCGTGCCGCCGCCGAGGTAGAAGTGGCCGCCCGACATGCTGGACGTGCCGCCGTGCACGGCCGCGCGCTCCAGCAGCAGCACGCGGGCGCCCGAGCGCGCGGCCTCCAGCGCGGCGCAGCCGCCGGCGATTCCGAAGCCGACGACGACCACGTCGAAGCGCTCGGCGCCGCCGGGCAGGTCCGCCGCCGGCAGCACCTGCGGGACGGCCAGTCCCGGAGAGGGGTGTGCGTCCATCGCTCCTCGCCTCGCTCAGCCCTTGTGCGGGATCTGGTTGACGGTGCCGCCGTCGATGACGAACTCCGCTCCGGTGGCGTAGGACGACTCGTCGCTCGCGAGGAACACCACGAACGAGGCGACGTCCTCCGGCTGCCCGGGACGCCCGAGCGGGATCGGGACCATGTCGTCGGGGATGCCCTCGGTGATCGGCGTGCGGATCAGCCCCGGGTGCAGCGAGTTGACCCGGACGCCGTGCGGCGCGAGCTCGACGGCGACCGACTTGGTCAGGCCGCGCAGGCCCCACTTGGAGGCCACGTAGCCGTGCGCCCAGGAGGTGCCGCGCAGCCCCTCGATGGAGGAGTTGTTGATGATCGAGCCGCCGCCGGCCGCGATCAGCGCGTCGGCGGCGGCGCGGATGCCGAGGAACGGGCCGGTCAGGTTGACGTCGATGATCTTCTGCCACTTCTCCAGCGAGAAGCGGGTGATGGCGGCCCCGTTGGCGATGCCCGCGTTGTTGAACAGCACGTTCAGGCGGCCGAACTCGCCGACGGCCGCGGCGACGGCGGCCGTCCAGTCCTCCGGGCTCGTCACGTCGAGGTGCACGTAGCGGCACGCCTCGCCGAGCTCGGCCGCGACGGCGCGGCCCTTCTCGTCGAGGATGTCGCCGATCACGACCCGCGCGCCCTCGGCGACCAGTGCCCGCGCGGCGGCCGCCCCGATGCCGCGCGCGCCGCCGCTGACCAGGGCGACCTTCCCGTCCACACGTCCCATCGCCGGTGTCCTCTCCTCGGTGTGCCTCAGCCGGCCAGCGTCGCCGCGAACACGCCGCGGGCGGTGTTGAAGGGTAGGTCGAGCGGCGTCCGCAGGCCCGGCGGCGCCGCGACGACGTCGGGGATTGCATTGACGATGCGCCCGGCGCCCGCCGCGATCGCCGCGTAGTTGTGGTCGCCGCGCGCGCTGGACGGGCAGACGTCGACGCGGTAGGACGGCTCGCCGGTGATCTCGACCCGGTAGGAGCCGCCGTCCTGCGCGGGCCGGGGCCAGTCGGGGCGCAGGTCGGCGCGCAGCCGGGTGGTGTGGTCGATGACCAGCACCTCCTTGCCGGCGGCGACGCCGGCGATCTGGAACCGCATGGCCGCGACGCCGCCCGCGGGGATGTGCCCGGCGGCCACGTCGAACGCCTCCGGCGCGGGCTCCTGCTCGAACCGCTCGGTGATGTCGTCCAGCTCGAAGCCGAAGCCGCGGGCCAGCATCCGGAGGCTGACGCCCCAGGACGCCGCCAGCATCCCCGGCCTGAACATCTTCGGCAGGTCGCCCACGGGGCGGCCGAAGCCCATGAAGTCGAAGATGACCGGGGCGCCGTCGTAGGTCGCGTAGTCGGCGATCTCCGAGCAGCGCACCCGCTCCACCCGCTGGCAGGTGCTCGCGATCGCGAAGGGCAGCAGGTCGTTGATCCAGCCGGGGTCGACCCCGGTGGCGAACAGGCTCGTCCCGCCGGCGCGGCAGGCGTCCTCGATCGGGGCGATCATGCGGTCCGGCAGCACGCCCCAGGGGTGGATCAGCGGCACCGGCGAGGACGCGACGACGTCGCTGCCCGAGGCGAGGATCCTCCGGAGGTCGTCGAGCGCCTCGAACAGGCGGGTCTCGCCGAGCGCGCAGTAGACGGTGCAGTCCGGACGCAGGGCCAGCGCCGCGTCCAGGTCGGCGGTGGCGGCCACGCCGGTGACCGCGTCCAGGCCCGCGAGGTCCCCGGCGTCCCGCCCGACCTTCTCCGGGTTCGACACGACCAGCCCGGCCAGCTCGAAGCGGGGGTCCTCGATCAGCTGCGACAGGGCGATGCGGCCGACGTTGCCGGTCGCCACATGAAGGACGCGGATGGCCATGGTGCTCCTCGGCGCGGGGCTGGTCAGCTGCCTGGACAGGTGTCCACCCTAGAGCCGGGCCGGGCGGCGCCGCAATGGCGCCGGACGGGAGCCGACTCGACCGGACAGCTGTCCAGTCACTATTCCAGAATTGATAGAACGCGTTCTAGTATGGCGTCCATGCGCAACGGAATCGTGCTCTTCACCTCGGACCGCGGCATCACCCCGGCGGCACTGGCCAAGGCCGCCGAAGAGCGCGGCTTCGACACCTTCTACGTGCCCGAGCACACCCATATCCCGGTCCGCCGGGACGCGCTGCACCCCACCGGCGGCGCGGACCTGCCCGACGACCGCTACACCCGCACCCTCGACCCGTGGGTGTCGCTGGCGACCGCCGCCGCGGTGACCTCCCGGATCGGCCTGGCGACCGCGGTCGCGCTGCCGGTGGAGTCCGACCCGATCACCCTCGCCAAGACGCTCGCGACCCTGGACCACCTGTCCGGCGGCCGGGTGACGGTCGGCGCCGGGTTCGGGTGGAACACCGACGAGCTGGCCGACCACCACGTCCCGGCCGCCAAGCGGCGCACCGTCCTCAAGGAGTACCTGGAGGCGATGCGCGCCCTGTGGACGCAGGAGGAGGCGTCCTACGCCGGCGAGTTCGTGTCGTTCGGCCCGAGCTGGGCCTACCCCAAGCCCCCGCAGGGCCGCATCCCCGTGATCATCGGTGCGGGCGGCGGGCCCAAGACCATGAAGTGGATCGCCCGCCACGCCGACGGCTGGATGACCACCCCGATCGAGACGGACATCGCCGAACGGGTCGCGCTGCTGCGCAAGGAGTGGGACGAGGCGGGCCGCGGCGGCGAGCCCGACGTGCGGATCCTGGTCGCGAAGAACCCCACCCCCGACGACCTCGCCGAGTGGGAGGCCGCCGGCGCCGGCGAACTGATCTGGGGCGTGCCCGACGCCGACGAGGCCGCCGTGCTCACGTATCTGGACAAGACCGCCGCCCGGCTCGGCCTGGCCCAGAGCTGACGACCGACGGGCCCAGAGCTGACGACCAAGGAGACCGGCAGATGACCCCTGCGCCCCCGCCGAGCCGCTACGCCGCCCTGTCCCGGGAGCGGCTCGCGGCCGCCGTCCCCGAGCTGCTGCTGATCGGGCAGCTCATCGACCGCTCGGGGATGGCGTGGTGCATCTCCGCCTTCGGACGGGAGGAGATGGCGCGGATCGCGATCGAGGAGTGGGCGGCCTCAAGCCCGATCTACACCCGCCGGATGCAGCGGGCACTCGGCTACGCCCCCAAGGTCCCCGGCAAGGGCGACGTCCCGACCATCTTCAAGGGCCTCCAGCTCGACATCGGCGCTCCCCCGCAGTTCATGGACTTCCGCTACACGGTCCACGACCGGTGGCACGGCGAGTTCCACCTCGACCATTGCGGCGCCCTCATGGACGTCGAACCCATGGGCGAGGACTTCGTCCGCTCCATGTGCCACGACATCGAGGACCCCACCTTCGACGCGACCGCCGTCGCCACCAACCCCAGGGCGCAGGTGCGTCCGATCCACCGGCCGCCGCGCCTGCCCGCCGACCGGCACCCCCACTGCGCGTGGACGGTCACCATCGACGACGCGCACCCGGAGGCTCGGGGCATCCCCCTGCTGGCCGTCAACGAGCGGTCCCGCGCCGCGACCCTCGAACTCGCGCCGATCGACCTCGCCGGGGACGGCCTCGCCGACTACTCCGGCCCGCTGCTGTCCGACCTGGACTTCGCCGCGTTCTCCCACTCGGCGCTGGCCCGGATCGCCGACGAGGTGTGCCTGCAGATGCACCTGCTCGACCGCGCCTTCGCGCTCGCCGTCGCCGAGCGCGCCGACGGCGCCGACGCGCTGCTGAGGATCCGCCGCAAGCAGCTCGTGGGCATCGCCGGCATCGCCGCCGAACGGCTCGCCCGCGCCCTGGACCTGCCGGGCGACGAGCGGGGCGCGGCCCGCGCCCTCGCCCTGCACCCGCTCCTCAACCCCGCCGCCTACGTCGACGCCGACATCGACGGCGCGGCGGTCGCCGTCCGGCCGTCCCCCGCCCACGAGGACGGCGCCTGGATCTCGCTGTGCGGCCCCGGCTGGACGGACGCGCTCCAGGCCGTGGTCCGCGCCGTGGACCCGCACCTCGACGTCGAGGTCACCGGGGACGGCCCGGGATGGCGGCTGACCGTCGTCCGCCGCGAGGAGCCGGCCCCCGAGGCCGGCGAGGTCGCCGTCGTCCGGTTCAGCACCGGCGCCGGCTTCGCCTTCGAGCCGCGCCGGCCGCTGCCGATCACCCCCGTCTGACCGCGGCGGAGCGTCGGGGGCGGAGGTCAGAAGGGGAACTCGCGGTCCTGGTCGCGGACGGTGACCCACTGCAGCTCGCAGAACTCCTCGGCCGCGAACCCCAGCCCGAACCGGCCCCAGCCGGTGTCCTTGACGCCGCCGAACGGCATCTGCGGCTCGTCGTTGACGGGCTGGTCGTTGACGTGGACGATGCCGACGTCGAGCGCCGCGGCCAGCCGCAGCCCGCGCCGCCGGTCGCCGGTGATGACCGAGGCGACGAGCCCGAAGTCGGAGGCGTTGGCGCGGGCGACGGCCTCCTCGGCGGAGTCGGCCGCCTCCAGCACCACCACGGGGCCGAACGTCTCGCCCTGCGCGATCTCGGCCTCGTCCGGCACGTCGGCGAGCACGGTGGCCGGGTAGCACGGCGGCCGGGGGTCGCCGCCGGCCAGCACGCGGGCGCCGAGCCCGACCGCCTCCTTGACGCGCCGGTCGATGAGCGCGAGCGCCCACTCGTTGATCACCGGGCCCACGACGGTCGCCGGGTCGGACGGGTCGCCCGTCGGCAGCGCCGCGGCCCGGGCGGCGAACCGCTCGGCGAACTCCTCCATCAGCGGGCGCTCGACGTAGACGCGCCTGGCGCACATGCACACCTGCCCCTGGTGCACGAACGCGCCGTAGACGGCGGCGTCCACGGCGTAGCCGAGGTCGGCGTCGCCCGCCACGATGAGCGGGTTCTGCCCGCTGAGCTGGAGCACCACCCGCTTGAGGTGCCGGCCCGCCTTCTCCGCGAGGCGCCGGCCGGTCGGGGTGGAGCCGGTGAAGTTGATCCGCCGGACGAGCGGGCTGGCGAGCAGCGCGTCGCCGATCCCGCCGGCCTCGCCGGGCGCGTGGGTGACGACGTTGAGCACCCCGGCGGGCAGGCCGGCCTCGTGCAGGATCTCCGCCCAGAGCGCGCCGCCGGTGTACGGGGCGTCCTCCGACGGCTTGAGCACCACGGTGTTGCCGAGCGCGAGCGGCCCGACGATGCCCCGCCCGGCGAGGGTGAGCGAGGCGTTCCACGGCGCGATCGCCGCGACCACGCCCACCGGCCGCCGCACGGCCATCGCGCTGGTGCCCTCGACGTCCGACGGCAGCAGCTCCCCCGCCGGGCGGTACGCCAGCTGCGCGGCCTGGCGGAGCAGCCGGACGGCGAAGCCGAGCTGCACGCCACCGAAGACGGCGCCGCAGCCGGTCTCGGCGGCCAGCGCGGCGAGCACCTCGGCGCCGCGCCGCTCCAGGACGTCGGCCGCGCGCAGGAAGACCAGCTGCCGCTCGTGCGGCGGCGTCCGCGCCCACCCGTCGAACGCCGCGCGGGCCGCCGCCACGGCCCGGTCGGCGTCCTCGATGTCGCCGGCGGCGACCTCGCTGAGCGTCTCGCCCGACCACGGGGAGCGGTTCAGGTAGGAGCGCCCGGACGCGGACTCCGCCCACTCCCCGCCGATGAAGTGCCCGACGCGCGGCTTGCGCCAGCCGTTCCCGTTCGGCTCCGCTTCGGCCATGGGGGTCGGTTCTCCTCGCTCGCGTCGTCGCACCGGCCCCAGAAGACTGCCATCCCTGCCGTGATGGTCAAAAACGTTCGGATATATGGAACTTCCGAGCCGTATTCTGACCGCGTGACCGACGACGACTCCCCCCGCAGGCGCGCCCGGCCCGCCGCCGACCCCACGTTCTCCGCGTCGCTGGAGCGCGGGCTGCGCGTCCTGTCCGCCTTCACCGGCAGCCGCTCGGTGCTGGGCATCGCCGACCTCGCCCGGGCCGCGGGGCTGACCAAGAGCACGACGCACCGGTACGTCGCCACGCTGACCAAGCTCGGCTACCTCCAGCAGGACCCGGAGACCAAGAAGTACTCCCTCGGCCCGCGCGCGGTCGACCTCGGGTTCGCGGCGATCGACTCCATGGAGCTGACGAGCCTCGCCGGTCCGCCGCTCCAGGCGCTGGCCGACGAGACCGGCTACACCGCCAGCCTGGGACTGAGCGACGGCCCCGACGTCGTCTACGTCGACCGGCGGCGCAGCGGCCGGCGCAGCGCGCTCGCCATGGACCTCAACCTGCACGTGGGGTCGCGGCTGCCCGCCTACTGCACGTCGATGGGCAAGGTGCTGCTGGCCTACAAGGACGCGGCGGAGCTGCGGCAGCTCCTGGACCGCACCGACATGGCGCGCCGGGGCCCGAAGACGATCACCAACCGGGAGCAGCTCACCGCCGCGCTCGCCCGGGTGCGGCAGAGCGGCGTGGCGGTCAACGACGAGGAGCTCGCGCCGGGCCTGCGCTCGTTCGCGGCACCGGTCCGCGACCGCTCCGGCGCGGTCATCGCGGCGGTCAACGTGGCCGTCCACCTGACCGTCGCGCCCGCGTCGGTCGAGGCCCTCGCCGGACGCGTGGAGCCGCCGCTGCGGCGCGCCGCCGCCGAGATCTCCCGGAGGCTCGGCCATCGCCCCATGTCAGAGCCGCGTTCCAAATAGCAAAGTAGCGTTCGAGCCCTCGGAACAGGCTGTTGCCCCGCAGGTGGGGGGCCCGTACGGTCACGTCAACTTTCCGTCGCCCGGGCCGCGACCCCTCGGCCGCGCGGCGGCCGAGCCAGGTGTTCCCCCGAGCAACCGCGGCGTTCCCGAGCACAAAGGACCAGCCCGTCCTGCCCCGGGAGCGCCGCGGCGACAAGGAGTTGGGCGTGAGCGAGTTCTCGACGCGCGGACTGAACCGCCGTTCCTTCCTCAAGACGGCCGCCGTCCTCGGCGGCACGTCGCTGGCGACCGCGTGCGGCGGGCTGAAGGGCACCGGCAGCACGTCGTCGGACGTCCTCAAGATCGGCTACGTCAGCCCGCAGACCGGACCGCTGGCCGGCTTCGCCACCGCCGACAACTTCGTGGTCGAGCAGGTCAAGAACGCGCTCCGCAACGGCTTCACCTCCGGCGGCAGGAAGCGCCGGATCGAGATCGTCGTCAAGGACACCCAGTCCAACCCCAACCGCGCCACCGAGGTCACCCGCGAGCTGATCAACAGCGACAAGGTGGACCTCATCGTCGGCTCGTCCACCCCGGACACCACCAACCCCGTCGCCGACCAGTGCGAGGCCAACGGCGTCCCGAACGTCACCACGATCGCCCCCTGGGAGGCGTGGTTCCACGGGCGCAACGGCAAGGACGGCGAGGGCTTCAAGTACACGACGCTGTTCTTCTTCGGCATGCAGGAGTTCGGCGACTGCTTCTTCCCCATGTGGGAGCGCATGGACGTCGGCAACAAGAACGTCGCGGCGCTGTGGCCCAACGACACCGACGCCAACGCCTTCCGGCAGGGCCTCGGCCCGATGATGAAGAAGGCCGGCTACACCCCGGTCGACGGCGGCGCCTACCAGAACGGCGCCACCGACTTCACCGCGCAGATCGCCAAGTTCAAGGAGTCCGGCGCCGAGCTGTTCACCTGCACGCCGATCCCGCCGGACTTCCAGACCTTCTGGAAGCAGGCCCGGCAGCAGGGCTTCGCGCCGAAGCTCGCCACCGTCGCCAAGGTCATGCTGTTCCCGTCCGAGGCGGAGGCGCTCGGCCGGCTCACCGACAACATCGCCACCGACTTCTGGTGGAGCCCGGCGCACCCGTACAAGTCCGTCCTGGACGGCCGCAGCGCCCGGCAGCTCGCCGACGACTTCGCCGCGTCCACCGGCAAGCAGTGGACGCAGGCGCTCGGCTCGGTCTACTCGCTGTTCGAGATCGCCGTCCAGGCGTTCAAGGACGCGGGCGACCCGAAGGACCGCGACGAGGTGGCCTCCAAGCTGCGCTCGATGAAGATCGAGTGCATGAGCGGGAAGCTGGACTTCACCACCGGCCCGCAGCCCGGCATCGCGATCCAGCACCCGGTCGGCGGGCAGTGGCGCAAGGGCGGCAAGTTCCCCTGGGACGTCGTCATCGTGGACAACACGGCCAACAAGGAGGTCCCCGTCGGCGGCGACCTCAAGCCCACCAACGCCTGATCGGCCCGCGTCGATGACAGATCCGCTACTGCATCTCGACGGCGTCACCAAGAGCTTCGGCAAGGTGACCGTCGCCGAGGACCTGACGCTCCGCGTCCGGCCGGGCGAGGCGCTCGGGATCGTGGGGCCGAACGGCGCCGGCAAGTCCAGCCTGTTCGCCATGATCTCCGGCGACCTGCGGCCCGACGCCGGCGCGGTGCGGTTCGCCGGGCGGGACGTCACCGGCGTCCCGCCGCACGCCCGCACCCGGGCCGGCGTCGGCCGCACCTACCAGGTGCCCCGGCCGTTCGAGCACCTCACCGCGTTCGAGAACGTCCTCGTCTGCGCGCACCAGGGCGCGGCGCTCAAGGGCCGCCGGGCGCAGGCCCACGCCATGGAGGTGCTGGAGCGCACCGGCCTGGCCGACCTCGCCAACACCCCCGGCGGGCGCCTCACCCTGCTCCAGCGCAAGCGCCTGGAGGTCGCGCGCGGCCTGGCCACCTCCCCCACGCTGCTGCTGCTGGACGAGGTCGCCGGCGGGCTGACCGAGCCGGAGGTGCTGGAGCTCGTCGCGATCATCAAGGACCTGCACGCCGGCGGCCTCGGCATCGTCTGGATCGAGCACGTCGTCCACGCCCTGGTCAAGACCGTGGACCGGATGGTGTGCCTGGCCGGCGGCGCCCTGGTCGCCGACGGCGCGCCGATGGACGTGCTCGCCGACCAGCGGGTGCGCGAGCTGTACCTGGGCGGCGGCCCGGAGACGGGCCTGCCCGAGGAAGGAGGCGAGGCGCCGTGACGCTGCTGTCGGTCCGCGACCTCACCGTCCACCACGGCCAGCTGCGCGCCGTGGACGCGCTCGGCCTGGACGTCGCGAAGGGCGAGGTCCTGGCGATCATCGGCGCCAACGGCGCGGGCAAGTCGACGCTGCTGCGCGCCCTGGCCGGGCTGAACCCGCCGACCTCCGGCTCCGTGCTCCTGGACGGCCGCGACATCACCCGGCTGCCCGCGCACCGGCGGGTGGCCGAGGGGATCGCGCTGGTGCCGGAGGGCCGGCGCCTGTTCCACTCCCTCACGGTGGAGGAGAACCTGCTGGCGGGCGCTTACCGCAAGCGCCCCGGCCCCTGGACGGTCGCCGCCGTCCACGAGCTGTTCCCGTGGATGGCCGACCGCCGCGGGCAGAACGCCTCCCAGCTGTCCGGCGGCGAGCAGCAGGCCGTGGCCATCGGCCGCGCGCTGCTGTCCAACCCGGACCTGCTGCTCATCGACGAGCTGTCGCTCGGCCTCGCGCCGGTGGTCGTCCGCCGCATCTACGAGCTCCTGCCGGAGATCGTGGGCGCCGGCACCACGGCGCTGATCGTCGAGCAGGACGTCTCGCAGGCCATGCGGGTCGCCGACCACGTGCACTGCCTCCTCGAAGGCCGGTCGGTGCTGTCCGGCCGGCCCGCCGACCTGACCGCCGAGCAGGTCGAGCACGCCTACTTCGGCATCGGCACGGACCCGGGCGCCGAGGCGGCGCCCGCGGGCCGGGAAGGACACGACTGACATGGGCTGGCTCAACGCCGTCATCCAAGGAGTGCTGCTCGGCGGCCTCTACGCGCTGTTCGCGGCGGGCCTGTCGCTGATGTTCGGCGTCATGCGGATCGTCAACCTGGCGCACGGCGACCTGTCGGTCGTCGCGGCGTTCCTGGCGCTGGCCATGGTCAGCGGCACCGGGCTGCCGCTGTGGATCGTGCTGGTGGTGACCGTCCCGCTGTTCGCCCTGCTCGGCTACCTGACCCAGCGGGTGCTGCTGCAGCGCAGCCTCGCCGCCGGGCCGCTCGCGACCCTGCTCGTCACGTTCGGCCTGTCGATCGTGCTGCAGAACGTGCTGCTGGAGACGTTCTCCGCCGACACGCGCACCCTCGACGGCGGCTCCTTCGCCACCGGCTCCTGGCGGCTCACCGACTCGATCTCGGTCGGCTACCTGTCGGCGGCGACGTTCCTGCTCGCCTGCGGCGCGCTGATCGGCATCCAGGTGTTCCTGTCGCGCACCGGGCTCGGCCGGATGCTGCGCGCCTCGTCCGACGACCGCGAGACCGCGAGCCTCATGGGCGCCGACAGCAGGCACGTGTACGGCATCGCGACCGCCATCGCGTTCGCGACCGTCGCGCTCGCCGGGCTGATGTTCGCGGTGCGCTCCTCGTTCGACCCCGCCATCGGCCCGTCGCGGCTGATCTTCGCGTTCGAGGCGGTCGTCATCGGCGGGCTCGGCTCGCTGTGGGGGACGCTGCTCGGCGGCATGGTGCTCGGCATCACGCAGTCGCTGGGCGCGCAGGTCGACCCCGCGCTGACGCTGCTCGCCGGCCACCTCGTCTTCCTCGCCGTGCTGGCCTTCCGGCCGCAGGGCCTGCTCACGGGACGGACCGCATGACGATCTCCGAGATGGTGGCGGCCCGCGCGGCCGGCGCCCTGCAGGTGGGCCGCGCGGCCCGGTCCTCGAAGCCGTCGGCCGCCGCCATGGCGGCCGGCGCGGTGCTGCTCGCGGCCCTGCCGTTCCTGGTGTTCAGCTCCGTCACCGACACGCTGGTCAACCTGTTCGTGCTGATCGCGCTCGCGAGCATGTGGAACCTGCTCGCGGGCTTCGGCGGCCTGGTCTCGGTGGGGCAGCAGGCGTACATCGGCATCGGCGCCTACAGCCTGATCGCCCTCGCCGACCTCGGCGTGCAGCCCTACCTCGCGGTCCCGCTGGCGGCGCTCACCTGCGCGGTCTTCGCCCTGCCCACCTCGTGGCTGGCGTTCCGGCTGCGCGGCGACTACTTCGCCGTCGGCACCTGGGTGATCGCCGAGGTGTACCGGCTGCTGGTGGTGCGGATCGACGGCCTCGGCGGCGGCAGCGGCAAGGGGCTGACCGGGCTGTCGGGCATCGACCAGACGCTGCGCGGCGCCCTGACGTACTGGGTCGCGCTGGCGCTGGCGCTGTGCACCATCGGCGGCTGCTACCTGCTGCTGCGCGGGCGGCTCGGCCTGTCGCTGATGGCGGTGCGGGACGAGGAGACCGCGGCGGGCGCGGCCGGCATCGACGTGCGCCGCGCCAAGCTGCTGGTCTACCTCGTCTCGGCGGCCGGGTGCGGCGCGGCCGGGGCGGTGATCACCGTCAGCTCGCTCAGCGTCAACCCGGACTCGATCTTCAGCGTACAGTGGTCCGCCTACATGATCTTCATCGTGGTGATCGGCGGCATCGGGTTCGTCGAGGGACCGCTGCTCGGCGCGCTCGTCTTCTTCGGGCTCCAGCAGCTCCTCGCCGACTACGGCTCCTGGTACCTCGTCCTCCTCGGCGCCGTCGGCATGGCGGTGGCGCTGTGGCTGCCGGGCGGGCTGTGGGGCCTGATCCGCGGGCGGACCGAGCTGAGCCTGTTCCCCGTCGGCTACCACGTGCGGAGGCCCGATGCCGCAGGTTGAGCACATGTCCGCGACCGAGGCCGCGGCGGCCGTCGCCGCCGGGCGGCTGTCGGCCGCCGACCTGACCGAGCGGACGCTGGCCGCGATCGAGGCCACCGAACCGCACCTGAACGCCTACGCCACCGTCATGGCCGGCCCGGCCCGCGCCGAGGCCGCCGGGCAGGCCCGGCGCGGGCCGCTGCACGGCGTCCCGATCGGCGTCAAGGACCTGATCGACACGGCGGGCGTCCGCACCGCCTACGGGTCGCCCCGGTTCGCCGACCACGTCCCGGAGCGGGACGCGGAGGCCGTGCGCCGGCTGCGCGCGGCGGGCGCGGTGATCGTCGGCAAGCACACCACCCACGAGCTGGCCTGGGGCGGGCGCACCGACAGCCCGTTCTTCGGCCCCACCCGCAACCCGTACCGGCCGGACCGCGTCCCCGGCGGGTCGTCCGGCGGGTCGGCGGCGTCCGTCGCCGCGGGCAGCTGCCTCGGCGCGGTCGGCTCCGACACCGCCGGCAGCGTGCGCATCCCGGCCGCGCTCAGCGGCTGCGTCGGGTTCAAGCCGACCCGCGGCCGCATCCCGCTGGACGGGGTGCTGCCGCTCGCGCCGTCCCTGGACCACCTCGGCGTCCTCGCGGGCACGGTGGACGACGCGGCGCTGCTGATGTCCGCGCTGGCCGAGCCGGACGCGCCCGCGACCGGGCCGGAGCCGCCGCGGGTGGGCTGGCTGGGCGGCTGGTTCGACGCGGTGCTGGCCCCCGAGGTGCGCGCGGTCATCACGGCCGCCCGCGCCGCGCTCGAAGCGCACGGGGTCGTCGTCGAGGACGTGGCCGTCCCCGACGAACCGCGCATGCCGGAGGCGGTGCTGGGCAGGATCCTCGCCGAGGCGGGCGCGTTCCACCGGCGCGCCTTCGAGCGGGACCCCGCCCTGTTCGGGCCCGACATCGCCGAGCTAATGGGCCTGCCGCCCCGCACCGCCGAGGAGGCCGGGCGGGACGAGGCGGCGATCGCCCGGATGACGGCGTTCCTGGCGGAGGCGCTCGGCGCCTACGACGTGCTGGCGAGCGCGACCGTGCCGGTCACGGCGCCGCCGATCGGCGCGATGACCGTCGCGGCCGGGGGCCGCGAGTGGCCCGTCGAGCTGGTCTTGACGCGGCTCACCTCGCCGTTCAACGCCGCCGGCCTGCCCGCCGCCTCGGTCCCGGTGGGCCTCGCGGACGGCCTGCCCGTCGGGCTCCAGCTCGCCGGGGCCGCGGGGCGCGACGGCGCCGTGCTCGGCGCCGCCCGCCTCGTCGAGCGGCTGATCCCGCGGCCGCCCCGGCCGGACGTCAGCAGGAGGAGGGACCCGTCATGAGAGTGACCGCCGCCGTCGTCGACGAGCTCGGCGCGCCGTTCCGCGTCGAGGAGCTCGACCTCGACGAGCCCGGGCCGGGCGAGGCCCTGGTCCGGGTCGTCGCCACCGGCATCTGCCACACCGACGAGATCACCCGCCACGGCGACCTGCCGATGCCGTTCCCGTGCGTCCTCGGCCACGAGGGCGCGGGCGTGGTCGAGGCCGTCGGCGACGGGGTGATCGACGTCCGGCCGGGCGACCACGTCGTCATCGGCTGGCCGTCCTGCGGGACGTGCCGCAACTGCCGCGACGGCGAACCGCGCTACTGCGCCCGGCTGGGCGAGGCGGTGGCCGGCGGCGGCCGGCTGCTCGGCCCGCGCGCCGGGGAAAGCGCGCTGCGCCGGCCCGGGGGCTCGTCCGTGCACAGCCACTTCTTCGGCCAGTCCTCGTTCGCGACGTACGCGCTGACCTGGGCGGACGCCCTGGTCGTCGTCCCGCGGGACGCGCCGCTGGAGCTGCTCGGCCCGCTGGCCTGCGGGATCTCCACCGGTGCCGGGGCGGTGTTCAACACCCTCCAGCCGCGCACCGGGTCGAGCCTCGTGGTGTACGGCGCCGGCGCGGTCGGCCTGGCCGCCGTCATGGCCGCCCGGCTGTCGCCCGCCACGACGATCATCGCCGTGGACCTGCACGCGTCCCGGCTCGCGCTCGCGACGGAGTTCGGCGCCACGCACGTCATCGACCCCGGCGAGACCGACCCGGTCGCGGAGGTGCGCCGCATCTGCGGCGGCCCCGCCGACTACGCGCTGGAGTGCACCGGCGTGATCAGCGTGCTGCGGCAGGCCGCCGAGAGCGTCGGCATGCTCGGCACCTGCGTGCTCATCGGCGGCGCGCCCGCCGGCGCCGAGTTCACCCTCGACCACCTGGACACGCTGTGGGGCAAGCGCGTCGTCGGCACGCTCGGCGGCAGCGGGCGCAGCGGCGTCCTCATCGGCGCCCTGGCCGACCTGCACCGCCAGGGCCGCTTCCCGTTCGACCGGCTCGTCCGGTACTACGACCTGGCCGACATCGACCGCGCCCTCGACGACAGCCGTCGCGGCGAGGTGCTCAAGCCCGTACTCCGCATGAACCACTGAGGCACGAACCACCGAAGAAGGGACGACACCCGTGGGACTGCTCGACAGCGTCGACTGGCAGGGAAAGATCTTCAAGAACGGTGCGTGGACGGCGGCGCACGGCGGCGACTACGCCGTGGTCGAGCCCGCGACCGGCGCCGAGCTCGGCCGGATGGGGCAGGCCTCCCCCGCGGACGTCGCCGAGGCCGCCGCGAGCGCCGCCGCGGCGCAGCGGGAGTGGGCGGCGCTGCCGCACACCGCCCGCGCCGCCGTGCTGCGCCGGGCCGGCGACCTGTGGCAGCGGCACGCCGAGGAGATCAGCGGCTGGAACGTCCGCGAGGTCGGCGCGGTCCCCGGCATGGCCGGGTTCGCGCTGCACGTCGCGGCCGAGGAGTGCTACGAGGCGGCCGGGCTGCCGTCCCGCGCGATCGGCGAGGTGCTGCCGTCGGAGGAGCCGCGGCTGTCCATGGCGCGCCGCATGCCGGCCGGCGTGGTCGCGGTGATCTCGCCGTTCAACGTGCCGATCATCCTCGGCATCCGCTCGGTCGCGCCGGCGCTCGCGCTCGGCAACGCCGTGCTGCTCAAGCCCGACCCGCGCACCGCCGTCACCGGCGGCACCCTGATGGCGCGCGTGTTCGAGGAGGCCGGGCTGCCGCCGGGCGTCCTGCAGATGCTGCCCGGCGGCGCCGACACCGGCGAGGCGCTGATCACCGACCCGAACGTGCGGGTCATCTCCTTCACCGGATCCACCCCGGTCGGCCGCCGCATCGGCGAGCTGGCCGGCCGCCACCTCAAGCGCGCCCACCTGGAGCTCGGCGGCAACTCCGCGCTGCTCGTGCTGGACGACGCCGACGTCGACGCGGCGGTGAACCTCGCCACCTGGGGCTCGTTCTTCCACCAGGGCCAGATCTGCATGACCACCGGCCGCCACCTGGTCGCCGACCGGCTCTACGACGAGTTCGTGGAGCGGCTCGCCGCCAAGGCCGGCGCGCTCGCGGTCGGCGACCCGGCGGGCGGCGAGGTCGCGCTCGGCCCGGTCATCGACGCCGGCCAGCGCGACAAGATCCACGGCATGGTCACCGCGAGCGTCGAGCAGGGCGCGAAGCTCGCCTCCGGCGGCACCTACGAGGAGCTGTTCTACCGTCCGACGGTGCTGGCCGACATCCCGCTGACCGCGCCCGCGTTCGCCGACGAGGTCTTCGGCCCGGTCGCCCCGGTGACCCGCGTGTCGTCGGCGGCCGAGGCGGCGGAGCTGGCCGCCGCGAGCGACTACGGCCTCTCGCTCGGCATCGTGACCCGGGACGTGATGCGCGGCCTGGCCGTCGCCGAGCAGATCCCGACGGGGATCGTCCACATCAACGACCAGACGGTGAACGACGAGGCGAACGCCCCGTTCGGCGGTGTCCGGGCCTCCGGCACCGGCTCCCGCTTCGGCGGCGCCGCGGCGAACATCGAGGCGTTCACCGAGACCCGCTGGATCACCATGCGGGGCGAGCCGCCGCAGTACCCGCTCTGACCGACACGGCGTTCGGGCGCGGCCGGGTGGCCGCGCCCGTCCGCTTTCGCGGGGGTCAGGCCGCCCGGGCGACCGGCTCGTCCCAGTCGATGTGGTGGCGGTACATCCAGGCGAGCGACTCGGCGCTCGCCGACTTCTTCAGGAAGACCGGCATCATCAGGTCTCGGAAGACCCGGGCGACGGGGCCGGCGGCCTTGCTGCTGCTGATCTTGGCCGAGTAGGCGACGACCCGCTCGGCGCGGGGGCGGCGCAGCGCCTCGAACCGGGCGAACGCCTCCGCGTGGCCGGGCAGGTCGCGCAGGCACTTGGCCAGGACCAGCGCGTCCTCGACGGCCAGCGAGGCGCCCTGCCCGGAGCTCGGCGAGGTGGCGTGGGCGGCGTCCCCGGTCAGCACCGTCCGGCCGCGGTGCCACACCGGGACCGGCGGCAGGTCGTAGACGGGCAGGGCTGGCCCGGCCGGGCTCATCTCGACGATCTCGGCCGACCGGTTGGCGTCGCCTCGCAGCGCCTCGACCAGGGCCCGCTTCCAGCTCTCGGCGGACGTCGCGGCGAGCGACTCCCGGGTCGGCGCGTCCCGGTGGGGCAGGTTGGCGAACCACCAGGTCCGGCCCTGCTCGTCCACGGTGTGGCCGAAGAAGGCCCGCTTGCCGAACACCATGTGGTACGCGCCGGGGTCGGCCTCGGCGCCGGGGTCGTCGACGATGCCGCCGAAGCTGAGCAGCCCGGTGTAGCGGGCCTCCGGCGCGGCCGGGTCGAGCAGGGCGCGGGTCGTCGAGTGGACGCCGTCGGCCCCGATCAGCAGGTCCCCGGTCGCCTCGGTGCCGTCGGCGAACCGGGCGGTCACCGCGTCGCCGGCCTCCTCGATCGCCACCAGCTCCTTGCCGTACTCGATGGGGATGCCGCGCGCCGCGGCCTCGTCGCGGACGATCCGGTACAGGTCGGCGCGCTGGACGGTGTGGCTCTCGGTGCCGTCGGCCAGGCGCAGCCCGTTGGCGACCTCGCCGAGCCGCTTGCCGGTGCCGCTCCACATGACCATCCGGGGCGTGCGGACGCCCGCGGCCATGACGGCTTCGTGGGCGTCCAGGACGCGCAGCGCGTCCAGCCCGTTCGAGGCGATGTTCAGGAAGGAGCCGACGTCGTCCGCCGCCTTCGCGTACGCCTCGTAGACGACCGCGTCGATGCCGACGCGCCGCAGCGCCATGGCGATCGCGGGTCCGCCGATGCCGCAGCCGATGATCAGTGCCGTGCGCCCCATGTCCGGGCCTCCCGTCGTGGTATTATTTAGTTCGTCCGAACGAAATATATGGAGAGGCGTACCGGGTGTCAAGATCGGATCGTCGGGAGGAGCTGCTCGCGGCGCTGGGGCAGGCGGGCCGCGAGCAGAGCAACGCCACGGTGATGTACCACTCGGCGCTCAGCGCGCGGATGGGCCTCGGCATGACCGAGGAGAAGGCGCTGGACCTGCTGCAGCGGCTCGGCCCGCTCACCGCGGGCGACCTCGCGCGGCACTCCGGCCTGGCCCCGGCCTCGGTCAGCGGCCTGATCGACCGGCTGCAGGCCAAGGGGTTCGTCCGCCGGGTCCGCGACGAGGGCGACCGGCGGCGGGTGATCGTGGAGATCGACCCGTCCCGCGTCCAGGCGTTCGCCGAGCTGTTCGCCGACTTCGTCCGCGGCCTGGACGAGATGTACGCCGCCTACGGCGACGACGAGCTCGCGCTGATCCTCGACTTCCTGCGCCGCGTCACCGCCGTCCAGCGGGACGCCACGGCACGGCTCACCGACCAGGACGGCGCGGCCGGGTGACGCCCCGCTCAGCGCCCGGCGGGCACCGGCCGCCGCAGCGCGGGGGCCAGCCAGCGGCCGAGGAAGGCGCGCAGCTCGGCCTCGTCCCGCGGCGGCCCGCTCGGGTGCTGCAGCAGCGACGTCAGCAGCCGCAGGATGATCTCGGCGAGGCCGTCGAGGTCGCCGTCTTCCACGCCGGCGGCCGCCCAGTCCACGGGGTAGCGCCGCAGCATCCGGGCGCCGTAGGCGATCACGTCCGCGGTGATCGCGCCGCGGCCGAGGGCGCCGGAGTCCGCCAGCTGCAGCACCAGGCTCAGCCGCGGCTCCGCCGGGATCGTCCGCACGCAGAAGACCATGCCCTCGACCACGGCCTCGGCCGGGTCCCCGATGCCCTGGACGTGGGCGATCAGCCGGTCGACGAACGCCTCCGCGCCCTGCGCCGCGACCTCGCCGATGATGTCGCCGACCCGGGCGAAGTGGCGGTAGACGGTCTGCCGGGTGACGCCGAGCTCGTTCGCGACGTCGGTCAGGGTCGTCTTCGCGGCGCCGTGCCGGTCGACGCAGCGGGCGGTGGCGTCGACGATGCGCTGACGGGCCTCGGCGTCCGATGCGGGAGGGCTGCCTCCCCAGCCGTGGTGCGCCATCGCATCAGGATCCCACAGGCTCCGCGGCCGGGCGCGCCGCGACGGCGCGCAGCGCGGCGCCGATGAGCCCGGCCGCGGCGACGGCGCACAGCACGACGTACCAGAGGCTGCCGACCGGCGTGCCCTGCTCGGTGACGCCGCCGTCCGACGCGAGGTACGCGGGCATGGCGACCAGCCAGAGGACGGCGAGGACGCCGAGGTAGAGCGCCGGATAGACCCGCACGAACAGCGGCGACGCCACCGGCGGCACCGCTCCCCCGCGCGGCGCGCGCAGGGCGTCCGCGAGCAGCAGCAGCCCGGCGACCCAGACCACGGCCAGCTCGGCGCCGAGGATGGCGCGCTGGATCCCGAGCTGGTCCTCGCCCCGGAAGGCGCCGCTGGGCGCGCTCACGACGATCATCGCCAGCGGGGTCACCGCGCCCGCGACGGCCGACCGCCAGCCGACCTGCGCGCCGCCGAGCGCGGAGCGGCCCTCCCTCGGCCCGGTCAGGCGGACCACGAGGTAGGTCATCGCGCCGAAGGAGACCGAGGCGAACAGCAGCATGCTGTTCATCGGCACCGACGCGAGCGCCGGCTGGTTGATCATCTCGTTCCCGGGGTTCCACGCCCACCACTTCAGCTGCGGGCCCAGGTGGTCGAAGACCTCGTAGAAGACCTGGCAGGCGAACGCGACCGCGACCGCTCCCGCCAGCGGGCCGCGCCGCGCGAACACGCCGAGGGCCCGGACCAGCTCGTAGGCCAGCTGCGACAGCGCCGGGTAGAAGGCGATGATGTAGAGCGGCAGCCGGTCGTACATGAACTGCACGGTGAACACGTTGTGGGAGAAGATGAACCCGACGTGCTCCTGGAGGCCGAACCAGCCCGGGAAGTAGAGCGGCGGCTCGATCACGGCCAGGTACACCACCGAGGCGGTCCACAGCGAGAGGTTGACCGGGTCGCCGTCGCGCCTCCACCGCCGCCACGCGTGGACGAGGGCGAACACCGCGCCGCCGACGATGAGCAGCTCCAGGACCGGCATCGTGCCGTTCTCCAGGCCGAACGGGTCGCGGACGGTCATGAACGGGTGGGCGTCGCGGCAGGAGAAGCCCAGCCCGCCGGCGATGCGCTCGGCCACCGCGTCGCAGGTGCTGTCCATCGCTCGTCCTCCGCTCACGCGCCGACGAGGTCGCCGCGGTCGGGGCCCGCCGCCGCGGGCCGGCCGGTGTACCCGGTGAAGTCGGTGCCGGGCGGGTCCTCGCGCTCGTCGAACCCGCCGGGGACGACCGTGCGGCCGAGCCGCCGGCGCACCTGGTAGCGGACGATCCCGAACCAGAACCGGGGGTCGGCGGCCATCTCCCGGAGCGACCGGTCCAGGTTGAACACCTGCGCGAACGTCCGCTCGACGTAGGCGTCCTCGCGTCCGGCGGCGGTGATGGCGTTGAACACCGGCCAGCTGAAGCGGGCGGTCAGCCTGCGCCGCCAGGGCGCGGCGACCTCGGTCCCGGTCGCGAAGTCGTAGGCCTGGTCGCGGGCCATCGCGAGCATCCACGGCACGTCGAGGGACTTCTTCTGGAGGCCGAGGAACTCGCGGAAGAAGGCGTGGTCGAGGGCGTCGCGGCGGCGCAGCACCGCGCCGAGGATGAGCGCGGAGCGGGCGGCCGAGCTCATGCCCTGGGCGTAGAACGGGTTGAAGGCGCAGATCGAGTCGCCGACGCAGACGAGCCCGGCCGGGGGCGTGCCGAGCAGGTCGAAGCGGCGCCACCGGTTGCCGGTGGAACGGGTCAGGTGGACCTCGGAGACCGGCGTGCACGCGCGGGCCGCCCGCCCGAAGGCCGGGGCGCGCACGCGGTCCACGGCCGCCTCGAACGCGTCCGTCCTGCTCGGCATCTTGATGCCCCACGACCCCATGCACACGATGGCCCGGTCGCCCTCGATCGGGAAGAAGTTGCTGAGGAACTCGTGCTCCTCGGGGTGGCTGCCGGTGTCCTGCGTCGGCGTGATGACCAGGTGCCTCCACCACCACGACTCCGGCCGCCGGCCGGCGGGCGGCAGGTCGTACCACCGCGAGGTGTAGGTGACCTTGGCGTCGAGGGTCCGCTCGGGCGGCGCGGGCCAGCCCGCCTCGCGGAGCCAGTCGACGACCGAGGACCCGCGTCCGAGCGCGTCCACGACCAGGTCGGCGGCGAGGTACTCGTCGCCGGCGCCCTCGCCGTCGGCACGATCGCCGGCGCGGTCGTCGGCGCGGTACTCGACGCCCTCGACGCGCCCGCGCGCGGTGCCGCCGCCGGTCGAGCGGAGCCCGGTGACGGTCGCGCCCTCGCGGATCCGGATGGCCGGCAGCTCGCGGACCTTGTCCCGCAGGACCCGCTCGATGAGCAGCCGGGAGCCGTAGACCATCGTCATCGAGCCCGACTTGCGCGGCGCCCAGCCGTCGTTCTCGCAGTACGCGGCGTCCATCGACGGCATCAGCCGCATCCCGCCGGCGGCGATCAGGGCCTCCTCGAACCCGGGGAAGATCTCGCCGATCGCGCGGCGGCCGGAGTTGAGCAGGAAGTGCGGATGCTTGCTCTGCGGGACGCCCCTGCGGTGCTCCGCGTCCGGCGGGATCCGGTCCCGCTCCAGGACGACCACCTCGTCGAAGTGCCGCGCGAGCACCCCCGCGGCGCACAGCCCCGCCACGCTGCCGCCGAGCACCACGGCCGTCCGTCCGCGCATCCGAACCTCCATTCATACAGATGATGGATGAATGTATGATTCACGGCGGACGCGCGTCAATGCCCCGGCTCCCCCGGCGCGCGACGCCCCCGCACACCGCCGCCACGGTCCGTGTTCTAATGATCACAGGAATGACGGTTCCGGCGGGAGCGAAGGGTGCGCGTCTCGAACGATCCGGGCGGCCCGGCCGCCGCCCCGAGGCGGAGCGGGCGCGCCGCGCCGCTCAGCTGGCCGGCCGTGGTGCTCTGGCTCGTGGGGATCACGGCGGCCCTCGCGATCACCGGCGTCGTGCTCAGCCGGGAGACCGGCCTCGCCCCCTTCCTGGTCTTCCTGCCGACCCTGATCTCCGGGCGGGGAACGGTCCGGCAGACCGCGGTCGCGTCCGCGTGGGCGACCCTGGTCATCGCCGGCTCCCTCATCCGCAGCCCGCTCGGCACCCCGGCGGCGAACGCGAGCGTCCTCGTCTTCGCCGTCGCGCTGAACGGGCTGAGCGTGGCCCAGGCGGCGCGGCGCGTCCTCCGGGAAGGAGAGATCACCCGGCTGCGCTCCGCCGCGGCGGCCCTGCAGCGCCAGATCCTGCGCCCGTTCCCCCTCACCACCGGCGAGCTCACGGTCCACGGCCTGTACGAACCGGTCGAGGAGGACAGCCTGGTCGGCGGCGACGTCTACGAGGTCGTGGCCACGCCCTACGGCAGCCGCGCGTTCATCGCCGACGTCCAGGGCAAGGGGCTGCCCGCGATCAGCACGGCGTTCTCGGTGCTCAGCTCCTTCCGCGAGGCGGCGCTGGCGGAGCCCACCCTCGGCGGCGTCGTGGCGGCACTCGAGGAGTCGGTGCTGCGGCACAACTCCTTCGCCGTCCAGACGGGCGAGGAGGAGCGCTTCGTCACCGCGTTCGTCCTGGGCGTCGGCGCGGAGACCAAGGTCCAGGCCATCAACTGCGGCCACATCCCGCCCTACCTCATCGACGAGGAGCGCACCGGCCGGGTGCCGCTCGGCGAAGCCTCCGTACCACTCGGGCTCGCCTCGCTCAGCGGCGAACCGCGCCCCGTCAAATGGTTCGACTTTCCGTACGGCTCCACACTTCTGCTGTGCACCGACGGCGTCACCGAGGCCCGGAATCCGGCCGGCGCCTTCTACCCGCTGGAAGAGCGAGTGGCCTCGTGGAAGGGCGTCCCCGCCGAGGACATCGCCCCGACCGTCCGCCACGAGTTGCAGGAGTACACGCGCGGCAGATTGGCGGACGACACGGCGCTTCTCATCCTCCACAGAAAAGCCGCCACAAGCGCGACTACCGAATCGTCGAATCCGGCAGAAGACCCTCAACGGTGACCGCGCCGGAATCGGGATCGCGGACGCCGGTGGCCAGGAGGCCCGCGTAGTCGTACTCCGGGTTCCGCCGCAGCCCGAGGCGGACGGCCCACAGCGACCCCCGAGCGCCCGGCGGTTCCGCCCGCAGCGCCGCGACCAGGGCCTCCAGCGCGCGGGCCCGGTCGCCGCTGACCCCTCCGGGACCGGCGCGCGTCCCGTCGCCGCTCCGCACGTCCCAGCTGTACAGGTCGACGGTCACGCAGTGCCCCCATCCCCCGTCGC
>NZ_VCKZ01000059.1 GCF_005889745.1 Actinomadura geliboluensis | reverse complement strand
ATCTCCCCGGCGCGCCGGGCGGCGGGTAATCTCCCGCTTACCCGGTCGCCCCGACCCCGAGGAGCCCCCGCATGACGGAACTGCCGGAGCTGAGCGCCGCCGAGACCGCGGCCGCCGCCGACAAGATCATCCACGACATCGGCTCGACCTGGATGCTGGACCCGGCCGTCTCCGCGCACGGCGAGGAGCTCGGCTACGCCAACCCGTTCGCGTTCTACTTCGCCGGCCGCGGCGGGGTGCTCGGGGACGTCGACGGCGGCGTGGTGTGGTCCGCGCTGGGCTTCTTCGAGCCGGGGGTCGTCCGGGCCATGTGGGACGAGGGCGTCACGGTCGCCGGGGCGCGGGAGGCCGCGCGGCGGTACACGCGGGCGTTCAGGGCCTGGGCGGAGGAGCGCGTCCCCGACGACCCTCGCCTGTGCGAGCTGGCCGAGCGGGTCGCGAACGCGGCCGAGGGCGCGGGCCTGCCGCTGTTCTGCGGCTGGCGCGCCGAGCCGCTGCCCGAGAGCGGCCCCGGCCGCCTGGTGCAGGTGCTCCAGGTGCTGCGCGAGCTGCGCGGCGGGATGCACCTGGTCGCGACGACGGCGGTCGGCCTGACCCCGCTGGAGGCCGTGCTGACCAACGAGGGCGAGGGCAAGGCGAACTTCTGCGGCTGGCAGGGCGACTTCCCCGACTGCACCGCGCTGAAGCCCCGCCTCGCCGAGGCCGAGGAGATCACCGACCGGCTCTCCGCCGCCGTGTACGAGCGGGCGCTGTCGCCGTCCGAGCGCGCCGAGTTCGCCGCCCTGGTGGCGAAGGCGGGAGCGGCCGTCCTCCCCTGACCCGCGGGGAGACGTTCGTCGGGGAGGGACAGCGTCGCGCGGAACACCGTGGCGGCGGCGGCGAAGAGGGGGCGGCATCGCGGCGAACCCGGTCCTCAACCTGGAGGCGGGCGACGGCCTCGGCGCCGCCGACCCGCGGCCCGGCGACGTCATCGCGCCCGCCGCCCCGTCCGTCCGCGACGGGTTTGTTTTGAGGGACGGGCGGCGGGTAGGTGGACGGCGCGCCGAGGTGAAGGGTGGTGTGACGTGGGCGTTCGTACATGGATCGAGTCCTGGCCCGTCTACCGCCAGTTCACCGGGGACGACCCCCTCGGGCGCGGAGCCGCGGCGAAGAGCGCCGGATCCGAGCGGATCAAGGCGCGGGTGAACACCGCCGACCGGGTCGTGAAGTCCGTCTGCCCGTACTGCGCGGTCGGCTGCGGGCAGGACGTGTACGTCACCGACGGCAAGGTCACGCAGGTCGAGGGCGACCCGGACTCGCCGGTCAGCCGGGGGCGGCTGTGCCCGAAGGGCTCGGCGACGCTCCAGCTCACCACCGGGTCGGCCCGCGAGCACCGGGTGCTGTACCGGCGCCCGGGCGGCGCCGACTGGGAGCACCTCGACCTCGACACGGCGATGGACATGATCGCCGACCGGGTGATCGAGGCGCGCCGGCACGGCTGGCAGTGGGAGCAGGACGGGGTGCGGGTGCGGCGCACGCTCGGGGTCGCGAGCCTCGGCGGCGCCACGCTCGACAACGAGGAGAACTACCTGATCAAGAAGCTGTTCACCGCGCTCGGCGCGGTGCAGATCGAGAATCAGGCCCGCGTTTGACACTCCTCCACCGTTCCCAGTCTGGGAACCACGTTCGGACGAGGCGGCGCGACCACGTTCCAGCAGGACCTGCAGAACTCCGACTGCATCGTCATCCAGGGCTCCAACATGGCCGAGTGCCATCCGGTGGGGTTCCAGTGGGTGATGGAGGCGAAGGCGCGCGGTGCGACGGTCGTCCACGTCGACCCGCGGTTCACCCGGACCAGCGCCCTGTCGGACCTGCACGTCCCGCTGCGGGCGGGCAGCGACATCGCGTTCCTCGGCGGGATCATCAACTACGTCCTGGAGAACGACAAGTACTTCCGTGACTACGTGGTCGCGTACACCAACGCGCCGGTGATCCTGACGGAGGAGTTCCGCGACACCGAGGACCTCGACGGCGTGTTCTCCGGCCTGAACCCGGAGACCCGCAGCTACGACCACACGACGTGGCAGTACGAGGGCATGGAGGTCCAGTCGGCGGCCGGCGAGCGCGACATGGCCTACGACGAGCGCGTCGAGTCCTTCGCGGAGGCGGGGCGCGGCGAGGCGCACGGCTCCGGCGGCGCGGCGATCGGCGAGGGCCACCCCGAGCGGGACCCGCACCTGGAGCATCCGCGGTGCGTCCTCCAGGTGCTCAAGCGGCACTACGCGCGCTACACGCCGGAGATGGTCGAGCGGATCTGCGGCGTCCCGCAGGAGCAGTTCCGCAAGGTGTGCGAGATGCTCACCGAGAACTCGGGCCGCGACCGGACGTCCGCGTTCGTCTACGCGGTGGGCTGGACGCAGCACACGGTCGGCGTCCAGTACATCCGGACGGCGGCGGTCCTGCAGAGCCTCCTCGGCAACATCGGGCGGCCCGGCGGCGGCATCCTGGCGCTGCGCGGCCACGCGTCCATCCAGGGCTCGACCGACATCCCGACGTTGTTCAACCTGCTGCCCGGCTACATCCCGATGCCGCACGCGCACAGCAACGAGGACCTGGACGCCTTCGTGCAGGCCGAGTCGGCGCGCAAGGGCTTCTGGGGCGACATGCGCGCCTACACCGTGAGCCTGCTGAAGTCGTACTGGGGCGACGCGGCGACCGAGGACAACGACTACTGCTTCGACTACCTGCCGCGGCTGACCGGCTCGCACAGCACGTACGAGACGGCGATGGCGCAGATCGACGGCGTGTGCAAGGGCTACTTCCTGATGGGCGAGAACCCGGCGGTCGGGTCGGCCAACGCCAAGATCCAGCGGCTCGGGATGGCGAACCTGGACTGGCTCGTCGTCCGCGACTTCTCGCTGATCGAGTCGGCGACCTGGTGGAAGGACGGCCCGGAGATCGAGTCGGGCGAGATGCGCACCGAGGACATCGGCACCGAGGTGTTCTTCCTGCCCGCCGCCGCGCACACCGAGAAGGACGGCAGCTTCACCAACACGCAGCGGATGCTCCAGTGGCACCACCAGGCGGTGGAGCCGCCCGGCGACGCGCGCAGCGACCTGTGGTTCACCTACCACCTCGGCCGCCTCATCCGGGAGAAGCTCGCCGGGGAGGACGACGAGGTCAACCGCCCGCTCCTCGACCTGACGTGGGACTACCCGACGAGGGGCGAGCTGGAGGAGCCGGACGCGGAGGCGGTGCTCGCCGAGATCAACGGCTTCGACGCCGAGGGGAACCCGCTGTCGTCCTACACGCAGCTGAAGGACGACGGGTCCACCCGGTGCGGCTGCTGGATCTACTGCGGCTGCTACGCCGACGGCGTCAACCAGACGGCCCGCCGCAAGCCCGGCAAGGACCAGAGCTGGGTGGCGCCCGAGTGGGGCTGGGCGTGGCCGCTGAACCGCCGCATCCTGTACAACCGGGCGTCCGCCGACAAGGACGGCAACCCGTGGAGCGACCGCAAGGCGTACGTCTGGTGGGACGCCGAGCAGGGCAAGTGGACGGGCCACGACGTGCCCGACTTCGTCGCCGACCGCCCGCCCGACTACAAGCCGCCCAGCGACGCGACCGGCCCGGACGCGCTCGCCGGCGACGACCCGTTCATCATGCAGGCGGACGGGAAGGCGTGGCTGTTCGTCCCGGCGGGGCTGACCGACGGCCCGCTGCCGACGCACTACGAGCCGCAGGAGTCGCCGTTCACGAACCCGCTGTACGGGCAGCAGCGCAACCCCGTCCGGCAACTGCTGCCGCCGCACCCCGACAACCGGTACGCGCCGAGCGACGGCTCGCCGGGCGCGGCCGTGTACCCCTACGTCGCGACGACGTACCGGCTCACCGAGCACCACACGGCGGGCGGCATGTCGCGGTGGCAGCCGTACCTGGCGGAGCTGCAACCGGAGTTCTTCTGCGAGGTGTCGCCGGAGCTCGCGGCCGAGCGGGGGCTGGAGCACGGCGGCTGGGCGACGCTCGTCAGCCCGCGCGCCGTCGTCGAGGCCCGCGTGCTGGTCACCGAGCGGATGCAGCCCCTCGTCGTGGACGGCCGGACGATGCACCAGATCGGGCTGCCGTACCACTGGGGGCCGAACGGCTACAGCACCGGCGACGCGGCGAACGAGCTGCTGCACATGTCCCTGGACCCGAACACCCACATCCAGGAGGCGAAGGCGATATCGGTCGACATCCGCCCGGGCCGCCGCCCGCGCGGCGCCGCCGCCGGTGAGCTGGTCCGCCGCTATCAGGAGGACGCGGGCGTCACCGACGAGACGGGCACCGAGGCCTAGCCGCGGCGGGGCCTGGCGGCGGCGTCCAGCGGCGGGGCCTGGCGGCGGGTCTAGCGGACGACGACCGGGAACTCGCCGGCCGGGACCAGTTCGCCGATGACCGGCTCGCCGGGGATCTCGCCCGCGACGAGGAGGCCGCCGGAGGTCTGCGCGTCGGCGAGCAGGAGGCGGTCCTCCTCGGGGGTGCCACGGAAGTCGGTGTGCGGGGCGACCCAGTCGAGGTTGCGGCGGGTGCCGCCGCTGACGTACCCGGCGCGCAGCGACTCGCGGGCGCCGTCCAGGTACGGGACGGCGGCGGCGTCGACCACCGCGGTGACGCCGGACGCGCGGGCCAGCTTGTAGAGGTGCCCGAGCAGCCCGAAGCCGGTGACGTCGGTGGCGCAGGTCGCGCCCGCGTCGAGCGCGGCGGCGGAGGCGTCCCGGTTCAGCGCGGCCATCGCCGCGACGGCGTGCGGGAAGACCTCCCCGGTCGCCTTGTGCCGGTTGTTGAGGACCCCGACGCCGAGCGGCTTGGTCAGGGTGAGCGGCAGGCCCGGCTTGCCGGTGTCGTTGCGGAGCAGCGCGGCGGGGTCGGCGACGCCGGTGACGGCCATGCCGTACTTGGGTTCGGGGTCGTCGACGCTGTGGCCGCCGCCGACATGGCAGCCCGCCTCGGCGGCGACGTCCAGTCCGCCGCGCAGCACCTCCCGCGCCAGCTCGAACGGCAGGACGCCGCGGGGCCAGGAGAGCAGGTTCACCGCGACGAGCGGGCGGCCGCCGACGGCGTACACGTCGGACAGGGCGTTGGCGGCGGCGATCCGCCCCCAGTCGTAGGGGTCGTCGACGACCGGGGTGAAGAAGTCGGCGGTGGCGACGGCGGCGAGCCCGCCGTGCGAGCCGGGCAGCCGGACGACGGCGGCGTCGTCGCCGGTGTCCAGCCCGACGATCAGCTCGCCGTTGGGGGCGCCCGGGGCGGTGGTGAGGCCGGCGACGACGTCCTCCAGCTCGCCGGGCGGGATCTTGCAGGCGCAGCCTCCGCCGTGCGCGTACTGCGTCAGCCGCTTCGCCGTCTCGGTCATGTCGTCCTCTCGGTACAGCGCCGCCGGAGGTCGTCCACCCGGGTGGTGTAGCCCGCCGCGTCGAGGTGCTCCAGGAGCGGGACGGCGACGCGGCGGGTGGTGCCGAGCGCGCGGCGCGCCTCGCTCAGCGTGAACGGGCCGCCGAGGCGGCCGAGGAGCGCGGCGGCGCGGGCGTCGTCGCCGGGCAGCAGCACGATGCCGCCGCCGACCTTCAGCAGTGCGCCCGCCGCCGCGGCGGCGGCGAGCATCTTCGGGGTGAGGCCGAGTTCGGCGAGCCGGCCGGCGTCGGGGGCCTGGAACGGCGCCGCGGCCAGGTCGCGGCGGACGGCGTCGACGGCCGCCTGCACGGGCGGGGGCAGCTCCGGCGCGACCGCCCGCCCGTAGATCCGGCCGTCGCGCTGGTGCAGCCCGTCGGCGAGGGCCTCGACGAGGGCGCGGTCGGGCAGGCCGAGGGCGCGGCGGGCGGCGTCGGCGGGCAGGCCCGGGTCGGTCGGGTGCGCGGCGGCGTGCTCCTCGACGGCGGTGATGAGGCGCTTGCGGAGGTCCTCCCAGTGGTCGGGGTCGGCGAGCCAGTCCCCGGCGACGGGCGCGGACGGGGCCGGGACGCCCATCGCGACCAGCTCCGCCCGCGTGATCAGGCCCCGGCGGCGCAGCTCGCCGGCGCCGTCGGGCCGGTCGCCGATCGACGCGAGCTCGCGGGCCCGCGCCGCCGCCGCGCCGCGCCGCCGGAACGGCTCGGGGCGGACGTCCAGCACGGTGACCCCGGCGGGGACGCGGTGCGCGCCCGGGTCGCGGAGCAGCGCGGCGTCGCCGACCCGCAGCGGCAGCGGCCGGCGCAGCGCGAGCCGCGCGGTGTCGGCGCCGAGCGGGCGCACGTGGACCGGCACCGCCGCCGTCCCGGCGTGCAGGGTCAGCTCGCGCGGCAGGTCGCCCGCGGGTTCGCCGCGCAGCCGCACGTCGACGAGGTCGGCGGTGAGCCAGCGCCCGGGGGTGAGGAGGGCGTCGCCGCGGCCCGCCCGCCGTACGTTCCCGTGCAGGTTGACGGCGACGCGGGCGACGGCGCCGATGCCGTCGTGGTCTTCCTTGAGGCTCTGCAGGCCGCGCACGCGCACGATGTCGTCGCCGATGGCGAGGCGGTCGCCGACGTTGACGGTCCCGGCGCCGAGCGTCCCGGTCACGACGGTGCCCCGGCCCCGGATGGTGAAGATCCGGTCGATCCAGAGCCGCACGTCGGCGTCGAGGTCCGGGGCCGGGAGGGACGCGGTGAGCCGTTCCAGCGCGGCGCGCAGTTCGTCCAGGCCCTCGCCGGTGGCGCCGCTGACCATGACGGACTCGACGCCGCCGAGCGAGGTGGCCGCGATGTGCGCGAGGGCCTCGTCGCGGGCCAGCTCCGCCAGGTCGTCGCCGGCGAGGTCGCGGCGGGTGACGGCGAGGAGGCCGTGCCGGACGCCGAGCGCGTCGAGCACCGCGAGGTGCTCCTCCGACTGCCGCTGCCAGCCCTGGTCGGCGGCCACCACGAACAGGACCGCCGGGGCGGGCCCGACACCGGCGAGCATCGTGGTGACGAGCCGCTCGTGCCCGGGGACGTCCACGAACGCGAGGCGGTCGCCGCCGGGCAGGGTCGTCCAGGCGAAGCCCAGCTCGATCGTCAGGCCGCGGCGGCGCTCCTCCTCCAGCCGGTCGGGCTCCATCCCGGTGAGGGCGCGGACGAGCGTGGACTTGCCGTGGTCGACGTGCCCGGCGGTCGCGATGACGTGGGTCATCGCGCCGCCGCCCGGACCGCGTCGGCGACGGCGTCGTCCTGGCCGGGCGGCACGGCGCGCAGGTCGAGCAGGCACCGCCCGTCCTCGACCCGGCCCATCACGGCCGGGTCGCCGCGCCGCAGCCGGACCGCGAAGGGCTCCGGCAGCGCGACCGCCGCGCTCGGCAGGACGACGCCGGGCGCGCCGCCGCCCCCGACCGCCGCCTCGCTCTCCACCGGCACGGCGTCGACCCCGTCGAGCCGCAGCCGCGCGGCGAGCCGCTCGGCCCGCTCCCGCAGCGCGGCGGCATCGGCGCGCAGCGCCTGCTCGGTCGGGGTGCGCGGCCCCCGGACGGTCGCCTCCAGCGCGGCGAGCGTCATCTTGTCGACGCGCAGCGCCCGCGCCAGCGGATGGCGGGCCAGCGCGCGCACCAGGTCGTCCCGCCCGAGGACGAGCCCGCACTGCGGGCCGCCGAGCAGCTTGTCGCCGCTGGCCGTGACGAGGTGCGCGCCCGCCTTGAGCATGGACGCGGCGTCGGGCTCGTCCGGCAGCAGCGGTTCGGGCGCGAGCAGGCCGGAGCCGATGTCGGCGACGACCGGGACGCCGAGCCCGGTCAGCTCGGCGACGCCGGCGCTGCGGGTGAACCCTTCGATCCGGAAGTTGGACGGGTGCACCTTCAGGATGAACCCGGTGCGCTCGCCGACCGCCGCCGCGTAGTCGTCCGGCGAGGTGCGGTTGGTGGTGCCGACCTCCCGCAGCCGCGCGCCCGTCGCGGCGAGCAGCTCGGGGATCCGGAAGCCGTCGCCGATCTCCACCATCTCGCCGCGGCTGATGACGATCTCCCGACCGGGCGCGAGCGCGGTCGCGGCCAGCACGAGCGCCGCCGCGCCGTTGTTGACGATGTGCGCGGCCTCCGCCTGCGGCACCCGCTCCAGCAGCGCCGCCAGCACGGACCGGCCGCGCCTGGCCCGCCGCCCGGTCTCCAGGTCCAGTTCGACGTCGGTGGCGCCCGACGCCACGGCCACGGCCTCGCGGGCCGCGTCCGACAGTGGCGCCCGCCCGAGGTTGGTGTGCAGCAGCACGCCGGTCGCGTTGATGACGGGGCGCAGGCCCGAGGCGGTCGGCGGCAGCGCGCCGACCGCGGCGTCGGCCACCGCGTCCGGCGGGATCTCGCCCGCGCGCGCCCGCCGCTGCGCCCCGGTGACCGCCGCCTTGACCACCCCGCGCCCGAGCCGGCCGGCCGCCGCGGCGAGCCGCGGGTCGGCGAGCAGCACATCGGTGCGGGCGATCCGCCGCCGCCCGTCCTCCCCGGCGGGCACGGCCGCACGATCCATCAGGCGCACCTCCGATGCAGACCGCTACCCGCCCGGCATCGCGCCGAAACGGGCACCGCGCCGTGCCCGGAACCGGCCCGCCGATTGCGCCGCCGATGACAACGCCTCCGGGGCCGTTGTCATCGGCGTGAGTGTCATGTGTGACGCGGGTTACTTAGCCTGGCGGCCCGGATGTCCGCTGACGGAGGTGACGCTTTGACCGAGCTGCACGAGAGGTCCGCGGAGGCGGAGGGCCTGTCCGGCGAACCCTGGCGGGACGTGCCGCGCGAGGAGGCGCGGTGGATGCGCCCGCACCTGTCCGCCCTCGCCGACACCATGGTGGAGGGGGTGCTCCGCAACGTCCCCGAGTACGCCCGGCCCGACGATCCCGTCTACACCGAGGTCATGCGCGTCGCGGTGACGCGCGGCATGGGGCACTTCATCCAGCTGATCGCCGACCCGGACGCGTCCTGGAAGGAGGTCCACCAGGTCTTCTTCGACATCGGGTACGGGGAGGCGATGGAGGGCCGCTCCCTGGAGCACCTGCAGAACGCGCTGCGGGTCGCGTCCCGGACGGCGTGGCGGTACCTGTCGCGGGAGGCCGACCGGCTGCAGAAGCCGCGCGAGCTGGCGATCTCGCTGACCGAGGCGAACTTCGCCTACCTGGACCTGCTGGCGTCCGCCGCCGCGCGGGGGTACGCGCGGGCGCGGGAGAAGGCGGCGGGCGAGCGGGAGCAGCGCCGCGGGCGGCTGCTCGGCCTCCTGCTGTCGGACCCGCCCGCCCCGGCGGACGTCCTCGCCGAGCAGGCGAACCTGGCCGGCTGGGCGCTGCCCGAGCGGCTCGCGGTGATCGTGCTGCTGCCGCGCCCCGGCAGCGGCGGCGAGGGCCCCGCGGGGCTGCCGCCGTTCCTGCTGAGCGGCCTCGACCGGGGCCGGCCGTGCCTGATCGTGCCGGACCCGGACCGCCCCGGCGGCACCGGCCGGCTCACCGCGCCGCTGCGCGGCTGGACCGGCGCGGTCGGGCCGTCGGTGCCGACCGCGCAGGCCGGCGTGTCGCTGCACTGGGCGCACCGCGCCCTCGACCTGATGGCGGACGGGCGGCTCGCCCCGGCCGGCGCCGGGACGCTGGTGCACGCCGACCGGCACGTGCCCGGCCTGCTGCTCCAGGAGGGCTGGACGCTCGCCGAGGCGGCGGCGCGGCGGCGGCTGGCCCCGCTCGCCGCGGTCGGCGCGCACCGCGGCGCCCGGCTCGCGGCGACGCTGCTGGAGTGCCTCAAGCACGGCTTCAACGCGACGGACGCCGCCGAGGCGCTGTGCGTGCACCCGCAGACCGTCCGGTACCGGCTCGCGCAGCTCCACGAGCTGTTCGACTACGACATCGAGGACCCGGCGATCCGGCTGGAGCTGATGCTGCTGCTCCCCGTCTGGCTGCGCGACAACCCCGGCGGGGAGCAGGCGTGAGCGTCACTCGCCCCCGGCGGCGGCCCGGGTGACCGGCAGCGTCCCGTCGAGGTAGGCGCGGCGGCAGGCCGACCGGGCGATCTTCCCGCTGCTGGTGCGGAGCAGGCCGCCCGGCTCGATCAGCACGAAGTCGTGGACGCGGAGGTCGTGCTGCTGCTTCACCGCCGCCCGCACGGCGCGCGCCGCGTCCGCCGGGTCGAGCAGCGCGACCGGCACCCGCCGGTTCCGTTCGGCGATCACGACGAGGCCCTCGGTGTCGCCGGTGTCGACGGCCACCGCGCAGGCGTACTCGCGGCGGATCGCCTTGTGCGCACCGGACACGGTGAACTCGATGTCCTGCGGGTAGTGGTTGCGGCCGTCCACGATGACCAGGTCCTTGATCCGGCCGGTGACGAACAGCTCGCCGGCGTGCCGGACGCCGAGGTCGCCGGTGCGCAGCCACGGCCCGCGCGGCAGGTCCCCGACCGTGCCGGACAGCTCCGCCTCGAACGTCTCCCTCGTCGCCTCGGGGCGCCCCCAGTAGCCGGCCGCGACGTTCGGGCCGTGCACCCAGATCTCGCCGACGGCGCCGTCCGCGAGCCGGACCCCGGTCTCGGGGTCGACGACGGCGACGTGCTGGCCGTAGGACGTCCCGCACGCGATCAGCTGGATCGCGCCGGGCGCGTCCGCGTCGCACGGCTCGGCGGTGCCGCGGCGGAGCCGCTCGTGGTCGAACGCCACGCGGGTCGGCGGCCGGAACCGCGACGACGCCGACACGTACACGGTCGCCTCGGCCAGGCCGTAGGCGCACACCTGCGCCTCGGGCCGCAGCCCGCAGTCCTTGAACGCCTCGTAGAAGCCGGTGAGGGTGCTCTCCCGGATCGGCTCCGCGCCGTTCATGAAGACCTGCACGCCGCTCAGGTCGAGCTTCGCCTTCTCCTCCTCGGTGACCTGCGCGGTGAGGTACTCGTAGGCGAAGTTGGGGCCGCCGGTGAACGCGTGCTTCTGCGCGCTGAGCAGCTCCAGCCAGCGGACGGGCCGCATGATGAATGCCACCGGGTCCATGATCACGCCCGGGTTCCCGTAGACGAGCGGCAGCGCCACCGTGGTGACGAGGCCCATGTCGTGGAACACCGGCAGCCAGTTCACGCCGGACGACTCGCGCGGGATGCCCTCGAACGTCCGCCACAGCTGCTCGGCGTTCGTCGCGAAGTTGCCGTGCGTGATGATGACGCCGGCCGGGGTCCGGGTCGAGCCGGACGTGTACTGCAGGTAGGCGACGTCGCCGGGGTCGATCGGCTCCGGCGCCCAGTCGAGATCCGGGTCGACCTCGTCGGTGACGATGACCTCCTTCGGCGCGCGCACCCCCTCGCCCGCCAGGAACGCCTCGACGTGCGGCAGCGACGCGCGCGTGGTGAGCACGACGTCCGGCTCGGCGTCCCGGTAGACGGCGAGCAGCCGGTCGCCGTGGCCGGGCAGGTCCGGGGAGAACAGCGGGACGCCGATGACGCGGGCGTACATCGCGCCGAGGAACCCGGTCACGTAGTGCAGGTCCTGCGGGGCGAGCAGGGCGGCACGGGCGCCGGGCTCGGCGGCGCGGCGGATCGCGGCGGCGACGGAGCGGGCGCGCCGGTCCAGCTCGCCCCAGGTGACGTCGGTGGCGACGCCGTCCGGGTCGGTCATGTAGTCCATGAACGTGTACGCGCGGTCGCCGGGGAAGTCCTTGGCGAACCGGGCGAGCCGCTCGATCAGCGGGGTCCGGTCGAGTTCGGGGACGTCGGTCATGCTGCCTCTCCGTTGGCGGTGGCGCCCGCGGTGGCGGCGCGCTCGGCGGTGGCGCTCTCGCCCGTGGCGCTCCCGCCGGTGACACGGCGGGCGGCGAGGCGCTCGTGGTCGGGCCAGCGGACGTCCCAGACCCAGCCGAGCCGCTCGAACAGCCAGATGACGCGGGCGCTGATGTCGATCTGGCCCTTCAGGACGCCGTGCCGCGCGCAGGTCGGGTCGGCGTGGTGCAGGTTGTGCCAGGACTCCCCGAACGACGGGATCGCCAGCCACCACACGTTGCGGGCCTTGTCGCGGGTCTTGAAGTCCTCCTTGCCGAACACGTGGCAGATCGAGTTGATCGAGAAGGTCACGTGCTCGCCGACGAACACCCGCATCAGGCCCGCCCAGAACAGCGCCGTGAGGGCGCCGTGCCAGGACAGGGTGAGCAGCGCGCCGAGGCCCATCGGGACGAGGAACGTCGACAGGACGATGACGGCGTACACGGGGTCCAGGGACAGGAACCGGATGTCCCTGTCCTTCAGCAGATCGGGCGCGTACTTGCTGCGGGACGTGCGGTCCTTGCTGAACAGCCAGCCCATGTGCGCGTGGTACAGGCCCTTGGTGAGCCCCCACACGCCCGGCCCGTAGGCCCACGGCGAGTGCGGGTCGCCCTCCTGGTCGGAGTACTTGTGGTGGCGGCGGTGGTCGGCGACCCACCGGACGACCGACCCCTGCATGGCCTGCCCGCCGAGGATCGCGAGCGCGATCCGCAGCCACCGCTTGGCCTTGAAGCCGCCGTGCGTGAAGTGCCGGTGGTAGCCGACCGTGATGCCGAGGGCGTTGAGCGGATAGAGGAAGGCGAAGACGGCGACGTCCGTCCAGCCGAGGCCCCATCCCCACAGGAAGGGGACGGCCGCCAGCAGCCCGAGGATCGGCGCGACCACGAACACCACGACCGCGACGCGCTCGGGCAACGGGACCGTGCCCGAGATGTCGGGCTGCGGGGTTCTGCTGCCGGCGTCGGCGACACCCGCTGTCATGTTCGGACTCCTTCGTGGTGAGGCGTGCGGGGTGGTGAGGCGTGCGGGGCGGTGAGGCGTGCGGGGAGCCCCGCTCACGGGGTCCGGGCCGCCGGTCGTCCCGGCGGCCCGGCCCGCGGGGGGTGGGTCAGCAGTTGCCCGTGACCGGCTTGCCCTCGAACCGGTCGCCGAGGAAGGCCGTCACGTCCCCGGCGGCGCCCCAGTCGGTCGACAGGTGCTCGGTCGGGTAGGTGTTCTTCCAGGTCGTGTTGATGCCGGCCTTGCAGTACGCCTGGCGCGTCGCGTCCTCGGTCTCGTGCGGGATGATCTCCTCCAGCCAGCCGCGGTACTGGAAGACGGGGAAGCCGATCTTGTACTTGGCGGCGGAGGCGGGGGTGCCGATGTCCACGCCGAGCTTCTGCCGGTCGACGATCTCGCCCCACGTGGTGCCGTCCGGGCCCTTGAGCGCGTACAGCTGCTCCAGGCTCAGCTTGTCCTTGGAGAAGCTCTCGACCCGGGCGCCGAGGAACACCGCGAGCGTCCCGTACAGGCAGTTTGACTTCACGTCCTTGATGGCCTGCGCGCCCTTGTCGTTCATCAGCTCGGTGAAGGGCATCTCCGGGTAGGCGGCGTTCAGGCCGACGAGCGCGTCAGCGAGGAAGCCGGCGAAGAAGCTGCCGTTCAGCTGCTCGGCGGTCAGCTTCAGGTCGCCGGGCACGCCGCCCGCCGCCGCGCCGGCCACGTCCAGCTCGGGGGCGTAGGACGCGGCGAGCTGCGCGCCCCACAGCGCCGCGGCGCCGCCCTCGGAGTAGCCGGATATGCCGACCTTGCCGTCCGCTGTGAGCGTCCCGCCGGGGATCCTCCGGGACGCCCGGACCGCGTCGAGCAGCGCGTGCCCCGCGTTCGCGCCGATCATGTACGTGTGGACCTGCCCGTTGAGGTACCCGACGCCGTCGGTGGCGGCGACCGCGAACCCGGCCTTGAGGAACAGCGTCAGGTTCGCGCCCTCGTACATGTCGACGAACTGCCCGGCGAGCTGCTTGGAGAACGCGCACTGCAGGCCGGAGCCGAGCGTGCCGGGGTTGAACGCGACGGTCGGGCGGGAGCCGCCCTTCGTCCAGGCGGCGTCGGGGACCGCGACCGTCCCCGTCACCACGTTCCTGGCGCCCTTGGCGTCGGTCGAGACGTAGCGGACCTTCCACGCCTTCATCGGGACGTCGCCGGGGATGTTCGTCAGCTTCGCCGGGCGGCAGGCGAGCAGGTCGCCCGGGTTACCCGTGACCGCGGCCGGCGGCGCCGCGTAGATGTCGGCGTCGGTCGCGTCGCACCCCGGCGGCGCGGCCCCCTCCGGGGCGGCCAGTGCGGGCGGCGCGGCGACGGGCACCGCCAGCGCCGCGCCGAGCACGGCGGTGCTGAAGAGGGTACGGAGACGCATTCTCGCTCCAGGGGATGGGGCTGGAAACCGAATGCTGACGACTGTGCCGATCACGCTCCGCGCGCGGAATGAAGTCTCCTCACAGGGTCCGCCCCCGTTCTTAGCAACGAACCCAAGAACCGTCCTCCAGCCCCCACCCACCGCCATTCAACGGACGAGCTCCGCTCGGCGACCGGGTTGTCCGGTCGGTCATCTAATGTCGCGTTAATGAGCGAGTCACTCCGGGACGCCGAGCGCGCCGGCGGCCCCCGCCCGCGCCTGGTCACACGGCCGCTGGCGCTGCTGTTCGCGGCGACCGTCACGAGCCTCACGGGCGTCTTCCTGCTGCTGTCGGTCGTCCCGATGTACGCGGTCGACGGCGGGGCCGGGCAGACCGGCGCGGGCCTCGCCACCGGGGCGCTGATGCTGACGACGGTGCTTGCCGAACTCGCCCTCCCCCGGCTGCTCGCCCGGTTCGGGTACCGGACGGTGTTCGCGGCGGGCACGCTGCTGCTCGCGCTGCCGACGCTCGCGCTGCCGCTGTCCTCCGGGCTGCCGATGGTCGTCGCGGCGAGCCTGGTGCGCGGGCTCGGCTTCGGCGTCGCGGTGGTCGTCCCGAACGCGCTGGTGGCGGCGCTCGCCCCGGCGGAGCGGCGCGGCGAGGCGCTCGGCCTGTTCGGCATCACCGCCGGGGCGCCCGCGGTGCTCGCGCTGCCGCTCGGCGTGTGGCTCGCCGACCGGGTCGGCTACGAGCCGGTGTTCCTCGCGAGCGCGGTCTTCTCGCTGATCACGCTCGCGGTGCTGCCCGGCGTCCCGCGCGGGCTCGCCGCGCCCTCCGCGCCCGCCGCGCCGCCCTCGTCGCAGCGGCCGCTGGGGGTCGTCGCGGGGCTGCGGTCACCGGCGCTGCTCCGCCCGGCCGCCGCGTTCGCCGCGACCGCGATGGCGGCGGGCATCCTCATCACGTTCCTGCCGGAGGCGGTGCCGGCCGGGGGCGTCGCGGCGGCGGCGCTGTTCGTCCAGCCGGCCGCGACCACGGCCGCGCGCTGGTGGGCGGGCCGCGTCAGCGACCGGCACGGCGCGGCGCGGCTGCTGCTGCCCGCGCTGGCGGTGTCGGGGGCGGGCATCGCGCTGCTGGTCCTCGTCCCGCACCCGGCGGCCGTGTTCGCCGCGATGGCCGTGTTCGGCGCGGGCTTCGGCGTCACGCAGAACGCGAGCCTGTCGATGATGTACGAACGGGCGCCCGCGTCCGCCTACGGGACGGTCAGCGCGCTGTGGAACATCGGCTACGACGGGGGCATGGGCGTGGGCGGCGCGGCCTTCGGCGCCGCCGTCGCGCAGACCGGCTACCCGGTCGCCTTCGGGCTGACGGCCGCCGTGATCCTGCTCGCGCTGCCGCTGGCCCGCCGCACTTAGCCGGGGTCCGCGGGCAGCAGGCCCGAGGTCTCCAGGTAGTGGCGCCCCCTGGGGGTGAGATCCCAGGCGTTGTGGCGCCACTCCTTGCGGCGCCACACGACGCCCGCCGACAGCAGCTTGCGGCCGACCCGGCTGATCTCGGTCTCGTCGGTGCCGAGCTCGGCGGCGAGCTGCCGGTTCGACAGGCCCTGCCGGCGCGACACCGCGACGAGGAAGCGCGCCGCGTGCCCGTCGGGCTGCAGCGCGAGCTGGAGGCCGGACGGGAGCCGCCGCAGCGCCCAGTGCACGACGTCGATCAGCCCGAGGATGCGGCCGCGCTGCTCGCGCTGCGCGCCGTCGAGGCGGTCGACGTCGAGGTAGTGCCGGTGCAGCCACTGGAGGCCGTCCTGGCACTCGGTCAGCGCCGGCTCGTCGGCGCTCAGCGACGCGTCGGTGATCAGCATGCCGAGCGCGGAGAAGTGGCCGTCACTGATGATCTTGGCGTGCTCCATCGCGTCGATGAGGCGGCGGATCTCGGTACGGCGGTCGCGGGTCCCGGGGGCGGTGTCGCTGTCGGTGGTGGTGTGCACGGCTCACTCCTAGGTCGACGAGCATCGCCGGACACCTCCAGCGTGCGTCCATGCCAAGTGAATGTCAAGTGACGCCGGCCTCTGTTGCAGACGACACGGTCTCGCGGGCCCGGGAGAGTTACCATCGAGCCACCAGCCGTAACCGTGCCTGTCAATCCCCCCGGGGGCGCCTATGACGGATCAGTTGGCCGCAGCCGTGTATCCGGCCGACCCAGCTGATCTCTTCGTCCAGCTCTACGACTCGATGCCCGACGACGTCTTCCTGGGCTGGACGGCCACGCGCTGGTACGAGGACGAGCGGGTGCGACGCCGCGCGAACGAGATCGCCGAGACCGTGCTGGAGCGCGGCGTCCTCGACCCCGCGGCCACCGCGGAGATCGTCGCCGAGCACGGCGACCTCGGGCGGTTCACCGTCCTGCTCGGCCTCGACATCGCGCTCGCCCACGCCAACCCGTACGCCCCCTACCACGGGGCGCCGGCGCTGGCCGGCGTGCTCGTCACCTACCTCACCGAGGGCAAGTTCAACGGGCCCGGCACGACCGGCGCGCTGCTGCCCCGCTGCGCCTTCCCCGGCCGGCCGCGCGGGCTGCGGTCGAAGGCGGAGTTCTTCGGCGTCCACCGCGTCCCGCAGGCCGAGTGGGACATGATCGACCACAGCGTCCTGCCCGCCGTCCACGACCCGCACTTCAGCCGGGACGAGCCGGTCGCGGTCGGGTGCGCGCCGGTGCTGGAGACCTACGACGACGTCGAGATCGAGTTCGCCGAGCGCGACGGCGGCACCGTCTACCGGCTCCGCCCGATGGACTCCTCCGGCCTGCGCAGCCGCATCAAGGCGATCGTCCGGCGGCTGGACGAGTCCGGCGCGCAGCTCGCCGTGATGCCGGAGGCGTCGCTGTCGGACGCGCTGCTGGAGCACTGGAAGGAGGTCGCGTTCGACACCGCCGGGCGCGACCGCGACCGGCGCCCGCTGCGCTTCCTCATGCTCGGCACCGGCCCGCTCGGCGGCGGCGACCCGCCGCCGAACCGCGCCGTCCTCCTCGACCGCTGGACGGGCCGGGAACTGCTCGTCCAGGACAAGCTGTCCGGTTTCACGCTCGACGCGGCGCAGGTGCGGCTGTGGCGGCTGCCCGACGCGCCGGACGCCGGCACCGCCGCCGAGCACGTCCGGCCCGGCCGCAGGGTCAGCGTGCTCGACTCCTCGCTCGGCCGGCTCGCCGTGCTGATCTGCGAGGACCTCGGCCGCTCGATGCGCTGGGAGCGGGAGCTGCTGGCCTGCGGGGTGTCGCACCTGCTCGTCCCGATCTTCTCCAAGCCGATCCTGGAGCACCGCTGGGAGGACCAGGGCGCCGAGCGGCAGATCACCGAGCTCGGCGCGTGGGTGACGGTGTCCAACAGCCTCGCGGTCGGCGCCGCGATCCCCGACGCCGACCTGCCGGGCCCGCGCTACACCTGCCTGGTCGCGGGGCCGGAGAGCCTGGACCGCACCGCCTACGCCAGCGACCGGCAGTTCGGCGTCGCGCGGACGGGCGCCGAGCTGGGCCGCCTGCCCACCTCGGAGCTGCCCAGGGTGTTCCCCGGCGCCGCCTACGACGCCTGGCACGACCACTGGCGCGACGGGAAGTAGCCTTCCGTCACCCGGCGCCGGGCTCGACCGTGAACGTGTCCGGACTCGCCGCCGCGCCGGTCGGTGTGGTCACGACGAGCGGCCCCGAGGTGGCCCCGTCCGGGACGATCGCCCGGAGGCGCGTGTCCGTCACGTCCGTGGCCGGAGCCCGCGCGTCGCCGAACCGGACGAACGTCGCGGACCCCAGCCCCGTCCCGATGATCGTGATCCGCGTCTCGGGCGGGCCGCTGAGCGGCTCGACCGCGGTGATGCTCGGGGTGAGGGCGTGGTCCCGGCCCGGCGGCGCGGGCGCCAGCAGGGTCGAGAAGACGTCGCGGAACTTCTCCGCGGTCTCGCGCGAGAACTGGCCGACGAGTGCCGCGATGGCCGCGATCCCATAGGGGTTGATGTCGCCCGCGCCGCCGATCGGCGAGGTCAGGCCGCCGCGCACCACGAGGTAGACGATGAGGCCGAAGAGGGCGCCGACGATGGGGAGCAGGAGGTACATGAGCAGCCAGCTGCGGCGCAGTGCCCGGTTCCCGGCGTACCAGTAGAACGACCGCAGGACGTGGGCGATGCCGCCGAGCGCGCCGGAGGCCATCACGATCACGAACAGGCTCGTCTCCCGCGACATGGTCGGCGACCATCCCGGGAAATGGACGGTCTTGGCGGCCGGGGTGACCTCCGTGCGCCCGTCGGGGCCGGTCTGCGGACCGGCCGGCCACGCCTGGACGAGCAGGATCACCAGGACCGCCGTGATGATCAGCAGCACGGCGAACACGACCACGATGTCGCGGGTACGGGCGTACTCCCCTCCCGGCGACTCCGGCTCTGCGGACGATGGGGTCACGGCCCTCCTTCGCGTCGGCGCGGGCTGCTCAGCCGGTTATCCCCTCGCGCCCGGACGGCGTTTCGCCAAGGCCGGGTCGAGCGGTGCCCATGATTGCGACAATCCGTTGCAAATTGGTGGAGTCTTCATTAACGGTTCGCCGACCCGCCGGGGCCGCGCCCTACTCTCCCGCCATGCGCCGAACAGCAGCAGCATTCGCGGCCGTGCTGGCCGCCGGCCTCACCGCCGGCGCGCCCGCGGCCGCCGCGGCGGAGCCGTTTCGGCCCGCGCATGAACATAGAAGGCGAGGCACAACACTTCCCCCGCTCCCTGACACACCACACCTCAACCATGCGTCACGAGATACTCACATAGTGTTATGATGTTGGCGTGAAGCTGGTGGTGCAGGTCAAGCTGCTCCCCGACGATGCCGCCGAAGCGGCATTGCGGGAGACGCTGAAGCTATGCAACCAGGCCGCATGTCACGCCTCCCGCCGCGCCTTCGCCACCGGCGTGAAAGGCAAGACAGCGCTGCAGCGATTGGTGTATGGCGAGGTGAAGGCGATGGGGTTATCGGCGCAGCCGGCCATCCACTGCATCCGCAAAGCCGCCGAGGCATATGCCACACTCACCCAGAACGTGAGGGCGGGAAACTACGGGCCAGTCGGGTCAAGGCGCCGCATACAGGCGGAGGGCGCGCCGGTCCGGTTCCGCAAGGACGCCGCCCAGCCCTTCGACGACCGGTCGCTGTCCTGGCAGATGGACGCCCGCACCGTGAGCATCTGGACCGCGCAGGGCAGACTCAAGGCCATCGCCTTCGCCTGCTCGGCCGAGCAGGCGCAACAACTCGCCGCCTACCGGCGAGGCGAGTCCGACCTGGTATGGCGCGGCGGCACCTTCTACCTGTACGCCACCTGCGACGTCCCCCAAGCCCCCGAGTACATACCGGACGGGTTCACCGGCGTGGACCTGGGCATCGCCAACATCGCCACCACATCCGAGGGCACCGTCCACTCCGGCAAGCACGTCAACCAGGTCCGCCACCGCAACCGGCGGCTCCGCACCAAACTTCAAGCCAAGGGCACCAAGTCCGCCAAGCGGCTGCTGCGCAAGCTGTCAGGCCGTGAGGCGAGGTTCGCGGCCGATACCAACCACCGCATCTCCAAGCAGATCGTGACCGAGGCTCAACGCACCGCGCACGGCATCGCCCTAGAGGATCTGGGTGGTATCCGTGCGCGGGTCCGGCTACGCAAGCCCCAGCGGGTCACCCTGCATTCCTGGAGTTTCGCCCAGCTCGGCGCGTTCATCACCTACAAAGCCAAGCGCGTCGGTGTCCCGGTGGTGTTCGTGGACCCGCGCCACACCTCGCAGGGGTGTTCGGAATGCGGCCACATCCACAAGCAGAACCGGCCCGACCAGGCCACCTTCCAGTGCACGTCGTGCGGCTTCGCTGAGCACGCCGACGTCAACGCAGCCCGCAACATCGCCGCACGCGGCGCAGCGGGCTGGGCAGTGAGTCACGCTGCCGACGACGCGGCCTGACCCACCACAACCAGCGGTGGCGAAGAGTTGCGAGCTCGTTCCCTTCAGTCTCCAGGGCCGAGAAGCTGACGTCGAAGGGCTGCCCCCGTGCCGACCAGCTACGTGTTCGACGGGCAGTCGGGCGAACTGGACCACGCGCTGGCCGGACGCTCCCTGGCGCGGCGCGTGACGGGCGCGGCGATCTGGCACATCAACAGCGACGAGCCGGTGTTCCTCGACTACAACACCGAGTACAACCCGGCGAGGTTCTACCGGCCGGACGCGTTCCGCTCGTCCGACCACGACCCGGTCCTGCTGGGACTGAACCTGCGCTGACGCCCGCCGGCCGGCCGCCGAGAACCGGCGGCCGGCCCCTCGCGTCCGGCGGTCGCCGCGCGTATGATCCACATCACAGTTCTAGTGATCGGTGCGCTGAGATGACCGCAACCGCCCCCATCGCCGCCTCCTCGCCCGCCCCCTCGCTCGCCTTCGGCATCGGCCCGGACGGGACGTACACCCGGGCCGGGCAGGTCGCCGCCTTCATCCTCGGAACCTTCACGACCCTCGCGTTCTTTCCGCTGGCCGTGGCCGCCGCGCTGCTGTACACCCGCGCCGAGACCCGGTTCGCCGAGGACCCGGCGCGCGCCCGCACGCTGGTGACCTGGTCGTGGCTGTGCATCGGGATCCCCGTCGCGCTCGGCGCGGCGGCCTCCGTGCTGGTCGCCGCGTTCCAACTGCTGTCGTAGCCGTCTCGTCGGGGCGGGAAGAGGACCGCCGTCCGGCGGGTTGGCACACGGTATGACCGTGCGCTTCTCCGTCCTCGATCTCGCCCCCGTCGTCAGCGGCTCCACGTCCGGCCAGGCGCTGCGCAACACCCTCGACCTGGCCCGGCACGCCGAGCGGCTCGGCTACCACCGGTACTGGCTCGCCGAGCACCACGCGATGCCGGGCATCGCCAGCTCGGCGACGGCCGTGCTGATCGGGCAGGTCGCGGCGGCCACGACCGCGATGCGGGTCGGGTCCGGCGGCATCATGCTGCCGAACCACGCGCCGATGGTCGTCGCCGAGCAGTTCGGGACGCTGGAGGCGCTCTACCCGGGGCGCATCGACCTCGGCCTCGGCCGCGCGCCCGGCACCGACCAGGCCACCGCGCTGGCGCTGCGCCGCTCCCCCGACGCGCTCTCGGTGGACGACTTCCCCGAGCAGGTCATCGAGCTGCGCGAGTACTTCGGCGCCGAGAGCAAGGTGACGCCCGCCGCCGGGAACGAGCCGCCGATCTGGCTGCTCGGCTCCAGCGGTTACAGCGCCCGCCTCGCCGGGCTGCTCGGAATGCCGTTCGCGTTCGCGCACCACTTCAGCGCCGAGAACACCGTCCCGGCGCTGACGCTGTACCGGGACTCGTTCCGTCCCGGCGCGCTGCAGGAGCCGTACTCGATGATCGGGGTGTCGGTCACCGCCGCCGACACCGACGAGCGGGCGCGGGAGCTGGCGGCGCCGCAGGCGCTGGGGTTCCTGCGGCTGCGGCAGGGCCGCCCGGGGCCGCTGCCGACGCCGGAGGAGACCGCCGCGCACCCGTACACGCCGCTGGAGCGGCAGATGATCGACGCGCGGCTCGCCGACCAGGTCATGGGCTCACCGGAGACCGTCCGCGCGCAGCTGGACGCGCTCATCGAGCGGTCGGGCGTCGACGAGGTCATGGTCGTGACGCAGGTGTTCGACCACGCCGACCGGCTGCGCTCGTACGACATCGTCGCCGACCTCTACAAGGAGAGCTTCGCGGCCTGACGCCGGGCCGGAGCGGCCCGGCGCCGGGCCGCCCCGGTCACTCCTCGGCGAACGCCTCCGCCAGCACGTCCAGGCCCTCGACGAGCAGTTCCTCGGGGATGACGAGCGGCGGCAGGAAGCGCAGCACGTTCCCGTACGTCCCGGTGGTCAGGACGAGCAGGCCCCGCTCGTGGCAGCGCCGCGCGACCCGCGCGGTCAGGTCGGGGTCGGGGTCCTTCGTGCCGGGCCGCACCAGCTCGATCGCGATCATCGCGCCGCGGCCGCGCACGTCCCCGATCGCGGGGTGCGCCGCGGCCAGCTCCCGCAGCCGGGGCAGCATGATCTCGCCGATCCGGCGGGCGCGCTCGGTGAGCTTGCCGTCCTCGATCTCGGCCAGCACGGCGAGGGCCGCCTCGCAGGCGAGCGGGTTGCCGCCGTAGGTGCCGCCGAGCCCGCCGCCGTGCACCTTGTCCATGATGTCGGCGCGGCCGGTGACGGCGGCGAGCGGCAGCCCGCCCGCGATGCCCTTCGCGGTCGCGACCAGGTCGGGGACGATCCCCTCGTGCTCGCAGGCGAACATGTCGCCGGTGCGGGCGAAGCCGGTCTGCACCTCGTCGGCGATGAACAGGATGCCGTTGGCGCGGCAGAACTCGGCGAGCGCCGGCAGGAAACCGGGCGCGGGCTCGATGAACCCGCCCTCGCCCTGGATCGGCTCGATCAGCAGCGCCGCGACGTTCGTCGGGCCGATCTGCTTGGTGATCTGGTCGATGGCCTGCGCCGCCGCCTCCGGGCCGCAGTTGTCCGGGCCGGTCGGCCAGCGGAACGGGTACGCCAGCGGCATCCGGTAGACCTCGGGCGCGAACGGGCCGAACCCCTGCTTGTACGGCATGTTCTTCGCGGTGAGCGTCATCGTGAGCAGCGTCCGGCCGTGGTAGCCGTGGTCGAACACGACGACGGCGTCCCGCCCGGTCGCGTACCGGGCGATCTTGACGGCGTTCTCCACGGCCTCCGCGCCGCTGTTCACCAGGAACGACCGCTTCTCGTGCGCGCCGGGCGTGACCCGGTTGAGGTTCTCGCACACCGCCACGTACGACTCGTAGGGCGCGACCATGAAGCAGGTGTGGGTGAACCGGTCGGCCTGCGCCTTCACCCGCGCGGCGACGCGCGGGTTGGCGTTGCCGACGCTCGTGACCGCGATCCCGGAGCCGAAGTCGATCAGCGAGTTGCCGTCGACGTCGACGACCACGCCGCCGCCCGCGTCCGCCACGTAGACCGGCAGCACGCTGCCGACGCCCGGCGGTACCGCGGCGGTGCGCCGTTCCTGCAGTTCACGGGAGCGCGGCCCGGGGATCTCGGTCAGCACGCGGCGTACCTGCGGCGGCGTGCCGCCGTTCGCCCCGGACGCGTCGAGGGCGGAGTCCTGGCTGGTCATGGCCTGAACATAAGCCGGGAGCCGCCTACGATGAACCGTACGGGACGGCGAAATCCGTCCCGCGAGGTAGACACTTTGCACAGGGATTGACATGCCGCCCACGCTGGCCGCCGTGGCCGCCCTCCCCCAGCTCGGCCTGCGGTCGCGCACCGGGCCGCTGCCGGACGCGCCCGTCGTGTGGGTCGCGGTCAGCGAGCTGGAGGACCCGACCCCGTTCCTGGAGGGCGGCGAGCTCGTCCTCACCACCGGCATGCGGCTGACCCCGGCGAACGCCGCCGGGTACGTGTCCCGGCTGGTCGGGCGGGGCGTCGCCGGGCTCGGGTTCGCGGTCGGGGTGATCCACGAGACCGTCCCGGCGGAGCTGCTCGCGGCGGCCCGCGGGCAGGGGCTCGCGCTGCTGGAGGTGCCGCGCCCCACCCCGTTCATCGCCGTCGGCAAGGCGGTGTCGCGGATGCTCGCCGCCGAGTGGTACGAGGACGTCACCCGCGCCTACCAGGGCCAGCGGGAGCTGACGCGCGCCGCGCTCACCGGGCCCGGCGCGGTCGTCACCCGGCTGGCGCGGCTGCTCGGCGGCTGGACGCTGCTGCTGGACGCGTCCGGGGCCGTCCAGCACGCCGAACCGGCGGGCGCCCGCGACCGGGCCGGCGTGCTCGCGCCCGAGCTGGCGCGGCTGCGGCGCCGTCCCGCGAAGGGCGCCGCGGCGGCGGGCGGCCCGGCGGCGAGCCTCGCGCTGTCCGACCGGGACGACCACATCGCGGTGCAGCGGATCGGGCTCGGCGGGCGCCCGCGCGGGTTCCTCGCGGTGGGCACCGGCGCGCCGCTGCCGCCCGCCGCGCACACGATCGTGGGCGCGGCCGTCGCCCTGCTGACGCTCCAGTCGGAGGGGCCGCGCACCGGCCGCGACCTGCGCGCCTCGCTCGCCGCGCTGCTGCTCGGGCGGCCCGGCGACGGGCCCGCGGTGCCGCGCGGGCCGGTGCGGGTGCTGGCCTGCGCGGGCGGCACCGCCGTCCTGGACGCGCTGGAGTCCGACCCGGCGGGGGCGCGCTGCCCGGCGGTGCCGCTGGGCGGGCACGTCGCCGTCGTCGTCCCGGACGAGCTGTCCGGCGCGGTCGAGGCGCTGCTCGCCGGCACCGGCCCGGTCGGCGTCAGCACCCCGGCGTCCGATGATCTGCCGGCGGCGCTCCGGGAGGCCGAGGAGGCGCTGGCTGCGGCCCGGCAGACCGGCAAGGACGTGCTCCGCCACGCCGACCTTCCCGGGCAGAGCGTCCTCGACCTCCTGGACCCGCCCGTCGCCCGCGCCTTCGCCGACACACTTCTGGCGCCGCTGCGGAAGGAGGACCTGGTGGAGACCGTCCGGGCCTATGTCGCGGCCAACGGGCAGGGTGAGGCGGCGGCGCGCGCGCTGGGCGTCCACCGGCACACCCTCCGCGCGCGGATGCGCAAGGCCGCCGAACTCCTGGGCCGCGACCCGGACGACCCGGCCGTCCGTGCCGAACTGTGGATCGCGCTCGCCGTGTCGTCCAGTCGAGGCGATCGGATTGGACATCGTGGAGACTCGCATTCGGGCCCCGCGGAGATAGCGTGAACGCATGAACGCGACCCCATTCTGGCTGGCCGGCCGGCCCGAGACCGGTGACGGTGAGCTGACCGTTACGCACCCCTACGACGGCCGCGTGGTCGGGACGGCGGCCGTCCCGACGCCCGCGCAGGTGGAGGAGGCGATCGCCGCCGCGGACGCGGTCCGCCGGGAGGCGGCGGCGCTGCCGCTGCACGTGCGGGCCGAGGCGCTCGCGCACGTGTCCGCGCGGATCGCCGAGCGGGCCGAGGAGATCGCCCGGCTGATCACCGCCGAGAACGGCAAGCCGCTGCTGTGGGCGCGCGGCGAGGTGACCCGCGCGATCTCCACGTTCCGGTTCGCCGCCGAGGAGGCCCGCCGCTTCAGCGCCACCACCCAGCGGCTCGACACCGACCCGGCCGCCGAGGGCCGGATGGCCTACATCACCCGCGTGCCGCGCGGCCCGGTGCTCGGCATCTCGCCGTTCAACTTCCCGCTGAACCTCGCCGCGCACAAGATCGCCCCGGCGATCGCGGCGGGCACCCCGATCGTGCTCAAGCCGGCGCCCGCCACGCCGCTGTCGGCGCTGCTGCTCGGCGAGCTGCTCGCCGGGACCGACCTGCCCGCCGGGATGTTCTCGATCCTGCCGGTGCCGAACGACCGCGCGTCCGGCCTGGTCGACGACCCGCGGCTGCCGATCGTGTCGTTCACCGGCTCGGTGCCGGTCGGCTGGGCGATCAACGACCGGGCGCCGCGCAAGCACGTCACCCTCGAACTCGGCGGCAACGGCGCGGCCGTCGTCCTGCCGGACGCCGACCTCGACTGGGCCGCCAAGCGCATCGGGCTGTTCGCCAACTACCAGGCCGGGCAGAGCTGCATCGCCGTCCAGCGCGTCTACGTCGACCGGTCCGTGTACGACGAGTTCGTACCGAAGCTGGTCGACACCGTCGCCTCGCTCGTCACCGGCGACCCGTGGGACGACAAGACGCAGGTCGGCCCGCTCGTCAGCCAGGAGGCCGCCGAGCGCGTCGAAGCCTGGGTGGACGAGGCCGTCGCGGCGGGCGCGAAGGTGCTGACCGGCGGCACCCGCGAGGGCGCCGCCTACGCCCCGACCGTCCTCGCCGGCGTCCCCGCCGACGCCAAGGTGTCCCGCGAGGAGGTCTTCGGCCCGGTCATGTTCGTCCAGCCGGTGGACGGCGTCGACGAGGCGTTCGCGCTCGTCAACGACTCCAAGTTCGGCCTCCAGGCGGGCGTGTTCACCCGCAGCCTCGACATCGCGTTCCGCGCGCACCGCGAGCTCGACGTCGGCGGCGTCGTGATCGGCGACGTCCCGTCCTACCGCGCCGACCAGATGCCCTACGGCGGCGTGAAGGACTCCGGCGTCGGCCGGGAGGGCCTGCGGTCGGCGATGGCCGACTACACCGAGGAGAAGGTCATGATCCTGACGGGCCTGCCCCTCTAGCTCCGGTCCCGGGGCCCCGCGTACAGCCCGGTGCGCAGGGCCCCGGCCGCCTCCGACAGCGCCTCCCGGGCCCGTCCGCCGAGCGACCACGTGTTCGCGAACCCGTGGATGAGGTCGTCCTGGCGGCGCAGCGCGACCCGCACCCCGTCCTTCTCCAGCCGCTTCGCGAACTCCTCGCCCTCGTCCCGCAGCGGGTCGAACCCGGCCGTCGCGATGTAGGCGGGCGGGAACCCGCTCAGGTCGTCGGCGAGCAGCGGCGACGCCTTCACCTCGGCGCGCCGCTCCTCAGGGCAGTAGTGGTCGCCGAACCACGTCATGTCGGCGTCGGTCAGGTAGAACCCCTCCGCGAACAGCTCCCGCGACCGCCGCCGGGCGGACAGGTCGGTCGCCGGGTAGAACAGCAGCGCGAAGTCGGGCGTGCGCTCCGCGAGCAGCCCGACGACCGCCGCGAGGTTGCCGCCCGCGCTGTCGCCGCCGACCGCGATCGTCCCGGGGTCGGCGCCCAGCTCCGCGGCGTGCTCGGCGGCGTACGCGTAGGCGGTGAGCGCGTCGTCCGGCGCCGCCGGATAGGGGTGCTCGGGCGCCAGCCGGTAGTCCACCGACAGGACCCGCACCTCGGCATGCACCGCCAGGTACCGGCACACCGCGTCGTGCGTTTCGAGGTCGCCGATGACCCAGCCGCCGCCGTGGTAGAAGACGAGCAGCGGCGACCCGTCCGGGAGGGCCTTCGGCGTGTACAGCCGGGACGGCACCCCGCCCGCGTCGACCGCCCGCGTGCGCACCGGCCGCGCGGGCAGCCCCGGCAGCAGCACCTTCGTCCGGGCGAGGCCGGCCCGCGCGGCCGCGACGGACCCGCCGGCCAGCCGGCGCTCCCCCTCCAGCCGCATCATCATCAGCAGCAGCTGCGCGTCCAGCGCCAGCTCCTGCCCGTCCCGGCGCACCGGCGCCCCGACGATCAGCCGTTTCACGGGCTCGGGCAACGCGAAGACGCTTCGCAGCAGCCGCCCGGACACCGACGGCGGCACCATCTCGACCAACGACGCCACACGAACCTCCAACACTGGGGGGAATGCCGCAAACCGTACTCGGGCCGGTTCCCCCTAGGCGAGGGCGCGTCGCCGGTAGTACGCGACGGTGACGGCCGCGAGCAGCGGCCCCCACGCCACCAGCGGCGCGTAGGCGAGGACGCCGAGCACCCCCTCCCAGCTGTGGAAGTGGATGGGGAAGCCGTCCGGCAGCGGGCGCCCCTGGATGGTCTTCTGGAACACCAGGCAGTTGACCACCGACACCGTCCACAGCACCGTCAAAACCGCCGCGCCGATCGACGCGGGGATCACCGCGGCCATCGTCGGCACCCGCCGTCCCCGCAGCACCGGCACCCACCGGGGGAACACCTCGCCCCACCGCGCGATCAGCCCCACGGCGGTGAAGGCGACCAGCTCCGACACCAGCGACAGCACCACGACGTACGCCTCCAGGGGCAGCCAGCCCGGCAGGTCGCCCCGCTTCCTCTCCGGCGTCGAGTACGCTCGGGCGCGCCGAGGTCGATCGTCTCGACGTCCTTCCAGGCGGCGGCGGACCCGCGTCATCAGCTGCCACCTGGTCGAGGATCTGCCGGGCCTCGACCAGGAGCGCCGCCCCCGCCGGGGTCAGGGCGACGTAGTGCCCCGGGACGAAGCTGTCGGGCGGTGAGCAGCAGATGCTCG
>NZ_VCKZ01000480.1 GCF_005889745.1 Actinomadura geliboluensis | reverse complement strand
GCGGCCGGAGAACCCGGAGGAGCCGGGCGGCCAGTCCTTTCGGGCCACCTCACGGCAGACACCCCATCAGCCACACCCGGCTCCTCTGGGCGCCGGAACCTCAGTTCCAACACCAACAACCCTAAGGGCGCCCCCATGATCCTCGCCTGCTCCGGCTGGGCCTGCACGCGCCTCATCTCGGTGTCGAAGGTGCCGGGCGGCAACCCGGTCGCCCGCAACGACCCCGAGGGCTTCGCGATCGAGTTCATGATCTGCGGCGACTGCGGCAAGAACTTCTGCGACCGCTGCCACGCCCCGGGCTCGGTCTTCCGCGCGCCCCGCTGCGCGCACTGCGGCGGGAAGCTCGTGCCGGGCCGCAGGCTGGAGCAGCTCAGCGGCCGCCCCCGCCCCGCCGAGGTCGAGCACCACGACCGGGCGGTCAGCGCGATCGGGTCCGGCCGGTTCGAGGACGCCCTGCGCGACCTGGACGAGGCCATCAGGCTCCGCCCCGCGTACGCGACCGCGCACCACTGGCGCGGCATCGCCCTCACCGACTCCGGGCGTCCCGCCGAGGCGCTCGCCGCGTTCGAGGAGGCGATCCGGCTCAACCCGTCCGACGTGCCGTCCCGCTTCGAGAAGGCCCGCGCGCTCTCCCTCCTGGAGCGGGACGCCGAGGCGCTCGCCGCGTACGAGGAGACCGTCGCCGTCGAGCCCCGCTACCCCGCGCCGCAGGTCAACCGGGCGGTCCTGCTGATGGACGCCGGCCGCGACGCGGAGGCCCTCGCCGTCATCGACCAGGCCATCGCCTTGCTCACCTCCGGAACCGCCGTGGGCGCCGGCCAGTACGACCTCGCGAGCGCGCACAGCGTCAAGGGCGCGGCGCTGGTCAAGCTGGACCGCTGCGAGGAGGCCCTGCCCGTCATCGACTACGCCATCGACAACGGCCCCGACTCCTGGAACGACCACTACAACAAGTCGGTCGCCCTCGAAGCCCTCGGCCGCATCGAGGAGTCCGAGATCGCCCGCAGCATCGCCGACTCCCTCCGCGACGCCTAGGGGCGCCGCACGGGGAGCCGTCCCCGGCCCCGCGCGGCCGTCCGTCCAGGTCAGGCGTTTCGCAGGATGTCGCGGAGCCGGGCGGCGTAGGCGCGCGGGTGGGTGGTGTTGCCGTTGTGGCCGCCGGGGAGTTCGGCGATCCCGGTGCCGAGCAGGGCGGCCAGTTCCTCGGCGCAGCGGTAGTCGAAGACGGTGCGCGGGGTGGTGCGTCCCGCGGCGGGGATGATGCGCGTCCGGGTGCCCGCCAGCTCGGCGACCGGGAGGGTGTCGTCGATGACGGCGGTGAAGTCGCGCTCGATGAAGAACCCGAAGTTGGCGATGCGCCGCGGGGTCATGGGCTGGGGAGTCAGGCCGGGTTCGGCGCCGGGGGCGGCGGGGTCGATGCCCAGCACCTCGGCGATCGTCCTCAGTGCGGGCCCCAGGCCGTCTCTGCGGTAGAGCCGCTGGATGCCGGCCAGTTCCGCTTCGTGGTGCGCGCGTTCGGCGGCGGGCAGCAGGCGCGGCGCGACCGGCTCGTGCGCGATGAGCATGCCGACCTGGCCGGGGTGGTGGACGGCCAGGTGCAGGCCGATGACGGCGCCCAGGCTGCAGCCGAGCATCGCCGCGGGCTCGTCGGTGAGCGCCGCGAGCAGGCGGTGCGCGTCGTCGGCGTGCTCGGCCAGCGTCACTCCCCGGCCGGGGTCGTCCGGAGTACTGCGCGATAGGCCGCGCCGGTCGTAGGTGATGACGGTGTAGTCGGCGGTAAGCCGGTCGACCAGGTCGGTGCTGCGTCCGGCGTCGCCTTCGCCGCTCTGGGAGATCAGCAGCACCGGGCCGGTGCCGCGCACCTCGTAGTAGAGGGTCGCGTCCTGGACGGACAGATGGCCTGCCCTCGCGGTGCTCACAGCGGTCATCTCGGGTTCCCTTCTCACCGGCGGCTCCGGGCGCCGCCGTCGTGGATCACCGTAAAGCATCAAACTTGATACATCAAGCCTGATGCATCTTTTCTGATGTATCTTGGCGGCGTGAACGGAGTCGAGCTGTTCCTGCTGGGCCGCACGCTGATGAAGATCGGCGAGGAGGCGCTGCCCACCGAGGGGCTGGGCGACCAGCCGACCGGCGTCCGGACCGTGCTGATCGTGGTCAGCGACGTGCGCGCGCACCCCGGCGGCGCGATCGGCGAGATCGCCGCCCGCACCGGCCTGCCGCAGAGCGCCGTGTCGGCCGCGGTGGCCCGCCTCCGCGAGGCCGGCGCCGTGGTCGCCGAACCCGACGCCCGGGACCGCCGCCGGCTCCTCATCCGGCCCGCGCCCGGCGTCTCCGACCGGGTGGAGCAGGTCCGCGCGACCTCCATCGACGCCGCCCTGGCCAAAGCCCTGGACACCACCGACTCCGAGCGGATCGCCCAGGTCAGCGCCCTCCTGGAGCAGCTCGCCGAGCACCTGACCCCGCAGACGCTCACCCGCCTCCGCGACTGACCGCCGGCAGGGTCCGCTCCGTCCGCCCCTCCTCCACCGCCAGGACGGGGCCGCGGCCCAGTGGTGGAAACGGACCGGCGTACCGTGGTTCACGGTCCGTGCACGGACGATGGGCCGAGGGCTTGAGGAGGCGCGGGTGACGATCGGGGACGGGACGCTGGCGGTGGGGGCCGGGCGGCCGGAGGCGGAGAACTTCGCGCCGGGGCTGCCGGGGCCGGTGTTCGCGGCGCATTACCACCTCGCCGGCGAGACGGGCGGGCCCTACACGTACGGGCGCGACTCCAATCCGACGTGGACGCTGCTGGAACGGGCGATCAGCGAACTCGAAGGCGGCGCCGAGGTCGTGTCGTTCTCGTCGGGAATGGCCGCCGTGGCGGCCGTGCTGCTGTCGCAGGCGCGGGCGGGCGATGTCGTCGTGCTGCCGAATGACTGCTACATGGCGACGCGCGAGTTGAAAGAGCGGCTGGAGTCGTACGGGGCGGTCGTGCGAATGGCGCCCACCGGCGGGGACGCGCAGATCGCACTGCTGGACGGAGCGCGCCTGGTATGGCTGGAGACGCCGTCCAATCCGCGGTTGGACGTGTGCGATATCGCGCGGATCACCGAGGCCGCGCACGCGGCGGGCGCGCTGGTGGCGGTGGACAATACCCTGGCCACGCCGCTGGGCCAGCGGCCTTTGGAGCTGGGCGCCGATTTCTCCGTCGCCAGTGACACCAAGGCGTTGAGCGGGCACGGGGATCTGCTGCTCGGGCATGTCGCGACGCGGAATCCGGAATTGGCCGAGGGCGTCCGGTTGTGGCGGAAGACGGTGGGCGCCATTCCCGGGCCGATGGAGGCGTGGCTGGCGCACCGGTCGCTCGCCACGCTGGAGCTGCGGCTGGAGCGGCAGGCCGCCAACGCGATGGCGCTGGCGGAGGCGCTGCGGGGGCGGGTCGACGGGCTCCGGTATCCGGGGCTGCCGGACGATCCGTCGCACGAGGTCGCGGCCCGGCAGATGCGCCGGTTCGGGTGCGTGGTGTCGTTCACGCTGCCCGGCGAGGCCGCGGCCGAACGGTTCCTGGGGTCGTTGCGGCTGGTCATGCAGGCCACCAGTTTCGGCAGCGTGCACAGTTCCGCGGAACGGCGCGGGCGCTGGGGCGGCGACGCCGTGGAGCCGGGGTTCGTCCGTTTCTCGGTCGGCGTCGAGAACACCGAGGATCTCGTGGCGGACGTTCTCCAGGCGCTGGAGAAAACGGTGTGAATGAACGGGGCGGGCCGCTGTAACGTGGCCCGCCATGAGCGACGCGCGTGCACTTCTGGAAAGCGGCGACATCCCCGGGCTGATCCGGCACCTGCGGTTCAACGCCGGCGGCATGGAACTGGGCGAGATCGCGCGGCTCATGGAGGGCGCGGCCGAGCTGTCCGGGTTCGACGACCTGCGGGACGCCGCGCGGGCGATGGCCAGCGAGCAGGGGCCGCAGCAGCTCTACGACTTCGGTTACGCGTGCATCGAGCGCGGAATCCCCTTCCTCGCGATCCCCCCGCTGCGGCGCGCGGTGGAACTGCTGCCCGGCGAGCCCGTGCTGGTCATGGAGCTCGCTGCCGCGCTGGAGCGGGAGAACCGGCACGCCGAGGCGGTCGCCGTGCTGGAGCCCCGGGTGGATTCGCTCGATCCGTGGCCCGCGCGGTACCTGCTCGCCTACAACGCGCTGTTCTCCGGGGACGTCGACCGGGCCGGGCGGGAGGCGGGGCGGCTGCCCGCGCCCGAGGACGAGCAGTGGCTGCCCGCCCGCGACCGGCTCGCCCGGATGATCGCGCGGGCGGCGGCGGTGCGGGCCGTCGCCCCGCTGGACGCACGCGACCTGCGCGGCTGGCACTTCGCGCTCACCGGGAGCCTCCTCGCCACGATCTCGCCGTACGGGTTCGAGGACGGCATGACGGGCCGGTTCGCCTACATGTCCGACGGTTTCGGGATGTGCCGGCGGAGCCTCGACCGGCTGCGGCTGGTCCTGGACGCGGCGGGCCGGCGGCCGGCGTCGGTCGGGCTGCTCCCCGACCGGTCGAGCACGGTCCTGGGGCTGGCGGCGGCGCGGCTGTTCGGGCTGCCCGCCGAGCCGTTCGCGCCCGGTCGCCCCGATGCGCTCGTCGTCGCCTACGACCTGAACGAGACCGAGGTCGAGGGGCTGCGGGAGCGGGCCGAGGGGCAGGTGCTGTTCGAGCACGCGTCCTGCTGGACCGACCCGCCGGTGGTGAGCGCCGACGTCACCGGTTTCCTGCACCAGGTCGTGAAGTCGCCGTGGGGCGAGCGGCTGCGCATGACGCCGGGCGGTGAGCCCGAGACCGTGCCGCCGGACGAGCGCCCCGTGGAGGAACTGGCCGCCGAGATCGTCCAGGCGGCCCCGGAGGCGGTCGACGACGACGGCGCGCCGCCGGACCCCGACGCGGTGCTCGCCCGGCTGGCCGGCGCCGTCCGCGGCCACTGGCTGGCCGGGCCGAGGGACGCGGTGCGCTCCCCCGGCCCGGTGCCGAGCAGCCGCTTCGCCTAGTCAGCCGCTTCGCCTAGTCAGCCGCTTCGCCTAGGCCGTCAGGGACGTCAGGTCGGCGAGGAGTTCGGAGACGAAGACCGGGTCGAGGTCCGCGAAGCCGTTCTCGATGACGCGGGACGGCGCGTAGTCGCCCGCCCACTTCCCGATCCAGACGTGCTCGATCGTCTGCTCGGGGTTCAGGTCGGTGTAGCCGACGGCGATGCCGGGCCTCAGGTCGAGCACCACGGCCGCGTTCGGGGCGAGCGTCCAGGACATCCAGCGCTCGATGCCGTTGTCCTGCGGCGCGCCCCGGCTCCACGCGGACCGGGTGAGGCCGAGGAGCCTGCCGGTCGGGACGGTCAGGCCCTCGAACCGGGCGAGCCGGCCGTCCGCGCCCTCCCCCTCGGCGAGGGTGTGGACGGGCCGGCCGAGCTGCGGGAACGGCTGCAGGATCTCGTAGTCGCCGAACACCTCCGACCACGCGTCCAGGGTGTCGCCCAGCTCCAGCGGATGCGCGATCTGGACCGCCGCGCCCTCCGGCAGTTCCACCGCGTCGTCGTTCAGGTCGGCGAACGTCAGGTCCTCGGCGACGCGGAAGGCCCGGTCACCGCTGAGCCAGACCAGGCGCCGCGCGAGATGCCTCATCAGCGGGTGGCCGACGACGTACTCGCCGAACTCGGCGGCCGTCCACTCCCGGCCCATGACCATGGCCGTCTCCAGCCGGGCGACCTGGACGGACGCCACAGCGCGCAGCTCCTTCTTCAGCTCCGCGAACCGCTGGTAGGCGGCGGGTGCCAGGTCGGGGTCGTCCTTGGCGCCCGGCTTGGGCAGCGACTTGCGGGCCCTGCCGTTCTCGTCCGCGACGACGGGCTTGAGCTGCTCGTCGAACCCGACGGTGAACCGGCGCGGCCCGTAGTCGAGGGTGAGGGCGCCGCCGCCGTCCAGGCCGAAGCTCGGGACGAGGCGGTCGGCGAGCTGGTCGCGGGTCAGGCCGCGCTGCTTCGCCGCGAACGCCAGCCGGCGCCGCGCCTCCTCCTTCAGCCCCTTGTACTTCACCTTCTGCGCGATGCCGTCGAGCTGCGTGAGCGCGGTGTCGCCGCCGATCTCGACGAGGACGCCGAGCCCGTGCACGGCGCGGCCGTGCCCGCCGGGCTGGCCCGGCCACTTCTTGATGTGCGGGGTCAGGCGGCGCACGGTCTCCTCGTCGCCGAACCGTCCGAGCAGGGACAGCACGAACCCGCTGCGGCCGGGGAAGCGGGCCGCCTCCCACGCCTCGAACAGCGCCCACGAGAACGCGGTGAGCGCCTCCGGCTCGCACACCTCGGCGGCCCCGTCCACGACCGGGGCGACGTCGATGCCCCGGCCGTCCGGCACGGCCATCGCGAGCAGGAGCGTGCGGAGCGCCTCGGGCGGCAGTTCCCCGCCGCCCTTCAGCGCCGGGGCGGGCAGCGCGCCCAGGTCGAGCCAGGCGGGGAGGGGCGGCGGCTTGTAC
>NZ_VCKZ01000479.1 GCF_005889745.1 Actinomadura geliboluensis | reverse complement strand
CTCCACGAGCAGGGCGTGGTTGGCGTGCGCGGTCCCGCCGGCGAGCGGCCGCACCATGCGGACCTCGGCGCCGCGGCCGAGGCACTCCTCGACCCAGCGCAGGGTGGGGTGGCCGGGCGGGGCTCCGGTCGGCAGGCAGGCAGCCGGTGTGCGAGTCACCTGATCCATGAAAACGGATTCCGAAGGGTATTGGGAGTGATTTTGCGAAGACGGAACGTAACAAATTGCACGTCAGCGGGGTCGGGTGAGGGAGTATCTCCGGTCGTCGCGGGCGTTTGCCGGACAAACGCCGCGGATTCCGTCCGGTATCCGAATGCGGCTCGGGTGGGGCCCGCGGCCGGGCCCCACCCGATGGTTCCGATCGCCGGTCAGTCCTTCGGCTCGCGGCGGGGCCGGAGCAGGGCCTCGGCGAGCGCGAGCATCGTCTCCTCCAGCGTGGACAGCCGCTTCAGCACGTCCTCGTGCACCGCGTTGACCTGCTTGGAGACCTCGTCGTGGACGCCGTCGACCTTGCGGCCCACCTCGTCCTCGACGTGCAGGAAGCGCTTGGCGAACTCGGCCTGCGCGGCGTCGGCCCGGCGGCCGGCCTCGTCCTGCATGCTCTCCACGCGCCGCGCGAACTCGGCGTGCACGCCGCCGACCTGCCGCGCGACGTCCTCCTGCATGTTGCCGACCTGCTTGGCGACGTCCTCGTGGATGCTGCCGACCTGGCGGGTGACGTCCTCGTGGATGTCGCCGATCCGCTTGCCGAAGTCGTCGTGGACGCCGCTGACCTGCCGCGCCACCTCGCTGTGCACGGACTCGACCTGCTTGGCGACGTCCGCGTGCACCGACTCCACCCGGCGGGAGACGATGTCGACCTGCGCGGTGAACTCCTCCAGCGCGACGTCGACCCGCTTGGCGACCTCCTCGTGGATGTTCTCGATGCGCTTGCGGACGTCCTCGTGCACGTCCTCGAAGCGGCGGGAGAACTCGTCCATCCGCTTGGCGACGTCGCTGTAGGCGGTCTCGGCGATCTGCGACATGGTCGCCTTGACCTCGTCGCGGTCCGGCCGGGCGCGCAGCTCCTCGATCAGCGGGTCGACCGCCTCGGCGAGGTGCTTCTCCAGCGCGTCGAACCGGTCGCCGTACTCGGCCGCCGGACGCTGCGCGATCTCTGCCAGCAGCCGGTGCACCTCGGCGATCTCCAGCGTGGCGGGGAGCCGGCCGATCCGCTCGCCGAGCCCGTCGAGCCGGCCGTCGAGGCTCTCGAACCGGCCGTCCAGGCCCTCCAGCTTGCCCGACAGGCCCTCCAGCCGGCCGTCGACGCCGTCCAGCCGCCCGTCCAGCCCGTCGAGCCGGCCGCCGACGCCCTCGACCCGGCCGTTGACCGCCTCCAGCCCCTGCTCCATCCGCTCGGCCATCTCGCCGAGCGCCTGGTCGACCCGGGCCGTGACCCCGTTGATCGAGTGTTCCAGCCGCTCGGACCGGTGGCCCAGCTCGGCGAGCGACTTGTCCAGCCGGTTGAACCGGACGGACGCGGCCTCCATGCTGCCCTGGAGCTTGTCGAGCCGCTTGGTCATCTCGTCCATGCGCTGGGACGCCTGCTGCGTGGCGTCCGTGATGTGCTGCGCGGAGTCGAGGACGGCCTGGATGCGGGTCAGGCCCTCGTCGACGTTCTCGGCGACGACGCCGACGTCGGCCCACAGCGCCGGCAGTTCGGCGACGGGCTTGACCCGCTCGCCGAACGACTCGATGTGCTCGGCCAGTCCTTCGGCCCATTCCGGGGGCTTGCCGGACAGTTCGTCGACCTGCCCGCGGACGCTCTCGAGCTGCCCGGTCAGCCCGGTGAGCTCCCGCTCGCGGACCTCGCGGAGCAGCCACTCCATGCCTTCCAGCCGCTGGCGAATCTCGTCCAGGACCTGACCCTGTGAGCGCTGTTCATAGACGTGGTCCTGCGCCGCACGGGCGAGCAACTCCCGCATCCGATCCGAGACCGGTTGACCTCCCGTCTGCAGGAAGTTGTGATTCGTTTCCACCCGATGCTCCTTCGTGTGCCGGCGCGACGAAATGACGCACGGCAAATGAATCTCTGAGGTGGCCACTGTAGTGCGTGTGAGGGACCGCTAAAACGGGTAGCAGAGAAGATTGTGAGTTCTGCGGAATGCGCCTGTTATCCGGCTGGGGTGGAAAGTGAGAATTAGCCGGGAGCGGGGTTGATCACCGCTACGCGGCAAACGCCTTGATCGTCATGATGCGGCGGGGATGCGCGGTGGTCGGGGACGGTGCCGTGTCCGTACATCTCGTCCAACATCGGCAGTTCTCGAACCGGGCGCGGCCGCGGCCCGCCGGTGCGCGGCCGCGGCCGCGAGGCGGCACGGGGCGGATTCAAGCCCTATTTCGGAGGGTATTCCGCGGCGCCGAAGTCCCGGCCGGTGAACCCGTCCCGGTGTTTTCGGGCGCGTCGGTCCCGGCGCGCCGATTCGGGGCCGGAGCCGCCGCGTTGCCGGGCGCCCGCAATCCCTGGTGGACGCGATGCCGGAAAACGCCGATGATTTGCACCGCCGTGGCGCGTCGCCCGGCCCCGCTTGGCGTTGCCCGGCCGCGCGGAAGATCTTTGGGCACGGTTGCCGGGCGGCCCCGGTCCGGGCGGGTCAGCCCGCCGTGTCAGTCGCCGGGTCAGCCCGACGGGGGAGCGGGCGCGGCGGCGCGGGCGAGCAGGGCGACCGGATCGCGGCCGACCCGGGTGACCACCAGCGTCGCCTCCGCGGCGCCGTGCCCCGGCCGGCGCCCGGCGAAGCCGAGGTCGCGGCGCAGCCGGTCGACGTCGACGGCCGAGCCGCGCTTCTTGACCGTCAGCACCCCGATCTCGCGGCGGCGCAGCTCGGCGCGCAGGCGCTTCACCGAGAACGGCATGACGTCCTCGATCTCGTAGGCGGACGCGAACGGCGTCGGGGACAGCCGGTCGGACGTGATGTACGCGATCTGCGGATCGGCCAGCCCGCCGCCGACCAGTTCTGCCACCTCGCCCACCAGATGGGCGCGTATCACCGCTCCGTCGGGCTCGTATAGGTAACGGCCCCATGGGCGGACATCGGGGCCGTCCGATACTTGCGGGGTCAATGTCCAGACCTGCGGGTCGGTGTCGGACGACAGCAGCGTGGCCCGGCGGCCCACGTCCCCTGCGAGCGACCCCAGCCAGAGGGCCGCCTCCTTGACGTCGCCGTGGACCGACACCCACTCGGCTTCTGCGCCGTCCGGGACGGCTTCATGCGGGATGCCGGGCGCCACCTTGACGCACGCTCCAGGGACCTTCTGTGCTCTGTCCAGGACGACGTCGAGCGGCGGCTCGTAAGCGCGCGGGTCGAAGACCCTGCCCCGTGCAGTGCGGCGCCCGGGGTCGGCGAACACCGCGTCGAAGCCGTCCAGAGCGGCCTCAGTCGCGTCGCCGACGCGCACGGACGCGTCGAGGCCGAATTCGGTCACGTTCGCCTGCGCCACCTCGGCCGTCAACGGGTCGAGTTCCACGCCCTCCCCGGTGAGGCCCGCGCGCCCCCGCGCGATGAGGTCGGCCCCTATCCCGCAGCCCATGTCCAGCACACGCGCGCCGTCCAGCCGGTCGGCGAACCGTCGCGCTCTGTGCGCTGCCACGCTCGCACGGGTGGACTGCTCAAGGCCCGCCTGCGTGAAGTACATGAGGTCGGCGTCCAGGCCGAACTTGGCCCGTGCCCGCTCCCGGAGCCGCACCTGCGTGAGCGCCGCGGCGACCAGCGCGGGGTCGTGCCGTTCGCGCAGCCGCGTCGCCGTGGCGAGCAATCCGTCGTCGCCGACGTCCGCCGCCGCCGCCTCGCCGAGGAGTGCCTGGCCGGAGGGGGTGCGCAGGGCCCGGAACGACGCGATGTCCATGGAGCGAAGTTAGCGTCAGGTGAACGGCGCCCGGTGCCTCCGTGTCCGTGTTGACGGGCTCCCGAGCACGGAATAGTCTCCATGACTGGCACTCTCGTACTGAGAGTGCCAACAACAGCGACAAGGTCGGTCTGGCACCCGCGACGGCAGGCCGGTCCAGGGTCGCCTCTTCTGTCACATGTGCTGGCCGGCCATCCGTGGCCGGCCGAGGACCAATCGAAGGGGAGGTCAGATCGTGACGACCGCCACCAAGGTTGTTCTCAAGCCGCTTGAGGACCGCATCGTCGTCCAGCCGCTTGAGGCCGAGACCACCACCGCGTCGGGCCTGGTGATCCCGGACACCGCCAAGGAGAAGCCCCAGGAGGGCACCGTCCTTGCCGTTGGCCCGGGTCGCGTCGACGACAAGGGCGAGCGCGTCCCGGTCGACGTCAAGGTCGGCGAGGTCGTGCTCTACAGCAAGTACGGCGGCACCGAGGTCAAGTACAACGGCGAGGAGTACCTCGTCCTCTCGGCCCGCGACGTGCTCGCGGTCATCGAGAAGTAATCACCGAGACGTGATGCACCCGCCCCGGTCGGCGCCGCCTTCGGCGGGGCTGCCGGGGCGGATCGCGTAATAGAGGAGTATCCGCATGGCGAAGATCCTGGAGTTCGAGGAGGACGCTCGCCGGGCTCTTGAGCGCGGCGTCAACGCTCTCGCGGACGCCGTCAAGGTGACGATCGGCCCGCGCGGCCGCAACGTCGTCATCGACAAGAAGTTCGGCGCGCCGACCATCACCAACGACGGCGTCACCATCGCCCGCGAGGTGGAGCTGGAGGACCCCTACGAGAACCTCGGGGCCCAGCTCGCCAAGGAAGTGGCGACCAAGACCAACGACATCGCGGGCGACGGCACCACCACGGCGACCGTCCTCGCGCAGGCGCTGGTCCGGGAGGGCACCCGCAACGTGGCCGCCGGCGCGTCCCCGCTCGCGCTCAAGCGCGGCATCGACGCCGCCGCCCAGCACGTGTCCGACCAGCTGCTGAAGTCGGCCCGCGAGATCGTCGAGAAGGACGAGATCGCGCACGTCGCGACCATCTCCGCGCAGGACCCGCAGATCGGCGAGCTGATCGCGGAGGCGTTCGAGAAGGTCGGCAAGGACGGCGTCATCACCGTCGAGGAGGCCCACACCATGGGCCTCGAGCTGGAGTTCACCGAGGGCCTCCAGTTCGACAAGGGCTACCTGTCGCCGCACATGGTCACCGACCACGAGCGCATGGAGGCCGTCCTGGAGGACGCCTACGTGCTCATCGTGGACGGCAAGATCTCCAACGTGCAGGAGTTCCTGCCGCTGGCCGAGAAGGTCGCGCAGACCAAGAAGCCGCTGCTCGTGGTGGCCGAGGACGTCGAGGGCGAGGCCCTGGCGCTGCTCGTCGCCAACAAGATCCGCGGCACCTTCACCTCCGTCGCGGTCAAGGCGCCGGGCTTCGGCGACCGCCGCAAGGCGATGCTGGGCGACATGGCCACCCTGACCGGCGGCCAGGTCGTCAGCGAGGCCATCGGCCTCAAGCTCGACTCCATCGGCCTGGAGGACCTCGGCCGCGCCCGCCGGATCACCGTCACCAAGGACGCCACCACCATCGTCGACGGTGAGGGCTCCGCGGACGAGATCACCGCGCGCGTCAACCAGATCAAGGTCGAGATCGAGAACTCCGACTCCGACTGGGACCGCGAGAAGCTGCAGGAGCGGCTGGCCAAGCTGGCCGGCGGCGTCTGCGTGCTGCGGGTCGGCGCCGCCACCGAGGTGGAGCTGAAGGAGAAGAAGCACCGCCTGGAGGACGCCATCTCGGCGACCCGCGCGGCGATCGAGGAGGGCATCGTCTCCGGCGGCGGCAGCGCGCTGGTGCACGTGGCCAAGGAGGGCTTCGACACCCTCGGCCTGTCCGGCGACGAGGCCACCGGCGCGGAGGCGGTCCGCCGCGCGCTCAACGAGCCGCTGCGCTGGATCTCCGAGAACGCCGGCCAGGAGGGCTACGTCGTCGTCTCCAAGGTGCAGGCGCTGCAGGCCGGCCACGGCTACAACGCCGCGACCGGCGAGTACGGCGACCTGATCGCCCAGGGCGTCATCGACCCGGTGAAGGTCACCCGCTCCGCGGTCACCAACGCCGCCTCGATCGCGGGCATGCTGCTCACCACCGAGGCGCTCGTGGTCGACAAGCCGGAGGAGGCCGAGGAGGCCGCCGGCGGCGGTCACGGCCACGGCCACGGGCACGGCCACTGACCCTTCCCGCGTCCCGGCCGGGGCCGTCCGCCCCGGCCGCGTGGGAGAGGCCGCGCCGGTCCGACCGGCTCCGCGACCCCCGTCCACCCGGTGGACGGGGGTCGCTGCCATGTACCCGATTGGGAAGTTCTTTATTCGGTGGGCGGTTTGATCTTTCGTGACGCGTGGCAATGAAATGATCGCATGACGTAATATTCCCAGGTTCGTTCCAGCACTGTGACCATTCCGTTGTCAACGACGGGGCAGACACGCCCGGCGGCGCTGGGCATCATGCTTGACGTGACCGAGGGATGCTTCGCCGGGACCATGACCGCGCGCGCTGCCGAACCCTCGGGAGGTCCGGCC
>NZ_VCKZ01000478.1 GCF_005889745.1 Actinomadura geliboluensis | reverse complement strand
GGCCGGGACGTCCAGGGGAGGGGGCGCCCGCGTCGCTGGTGATACGCGTCCAATCGGCGACCTTGGCGGGACGGCACCCCGAGGACGATCTACAACCGCGGCGTGCTCGGCTATGAGCCCGCCGAGCCGCCCGGTAAGTCGACGCTGCTCGCCATCTACACGCTGGCGCCGGTCACGGTGATCCTGGCCGTCGTCATCGCCGCCCTCATCGCCCGCTGACGGGGGTTCAGCCGGCCTCTTCCTGGAGGGTGTCGTCCTCCCGGAGGGCCTCCTCGCGCACTGTGGACTCCTCGCGGAGCCGGTCCTGGAGGATCTGCAGGCCCTCCAGGCCGTCCACGGACAGGGCGGCCAGTTCGTCCAGGGAGATCAGCGGGCCGTTGCGCAGCGGCGGCTGCCAGCCGTTCTCCTTGTCGTGGCTGCGCAGCACCTTCGCGGGGACGCCGCCGATGACCGAGTGGTCGGGGAACTCGCCGCGGACGACGGCGCCGCCGGCGACGGCGACGTTCCGGCCGAGCCGGGTGCCCGGCAGGATGATCGCGCCGGTGCCGATCCAGCAGCCGTCGCCGATCACGACCGGGTTGTTCTCCGGCCACTGCCGGCCTATCGGCGTGTTCAGGTCGCCGTAGGTGTGGTTCTGGTCGGTGATGTAGACGTTGGGGCCGGTGAAGACGTCGTCGCCGATCTCGATGGACTGGTGCCCGACGATGTGGGTGCCGCGGCCGAGGGAGCAGCTCGCGCCGATCCGGACGATGACGTCCGGGCCGAGGTCCAGCCCGGGGACGAAGCCGGCGGAGATCGTGACGTGCGTCCCGACGAGGGTGTGGTCGCCGATCGAGATCCACGGCTCGCCGTAGATGGAGCCGACGGGGAAGCCGATGCAGGCGCCCTCGCCGAGGTAGGCGAACTTGCGCCGGCCGGGGGTGTGCGGGGTGATCTCGCCGTGCCGCTGGACCCATTCCCAGGCGCGGTGCACGGCCACGTGCACGCCCTGCCGCGCCCGCTGCCTCGCGCGGGCCGCCAGCGCCTGCCGGACGGAGTTCTTCGGCGACATGGGCGTTACCGTACCGGGTGGTAGCAACCCCCGCGCACGGCGGAGCGCAACTCGCGGACGAGGATGGCCCCCCGGAACGGCGGAGGGCCCGGCCGTTCGGAAACGGCCGGGCCCTCCGGTGCGCGCACTAGTGCGGCGAATGCACCTGACCGTCGACATCGGCGCCGGAAACCGTCATGGAGTCGGCCGATGTGGCGTCCTCCACATGCTCCCCGGAACCCTTGGTCATGTCGCGGATGACGCCGCGCCGCGTCGCGACCACACCGGCCGCGCCGACGACGGCGACGGCGCCCATCATCGCCATGAGCGTGCCGCGCCCGGGACCGGACCGCCGCGGCGGCTCGACCCGTCCGGCGACATCGCTCAGAAACGTGCTCACCCGCGGGGCGAGCCCGGACTCCACGTACCGGGCCGCTCGCCGGAGCCTCGGTGCGCTCCAGCCGCGGACGAGCATGACACGCTCCTGCGCGGCGGGTGCGATCCGCTCCGCCGTGCTGGAGGCACTCTGCCGACACATCTCGGCGCCCTGCCGGGCCGCCTCCTGGACACGGCCGAACCGCGTGAGGACTTCCTCCCGCGGCTTCCGGCGGAGACTGATCATTAGGGACACGCTAACCTCCCTGTTTGCGAGGTCCTGTCGTGCAGCCTTCCCAGCGATCGGGAGGTAAACCCCGAATGCGTGACCAGCTGTGCGCGCGGGGTAGTCGAATCGGGCGCGACCGAGACCGTAACGTTTCGAGCAAGACATCCATCCGATGAGAGAGGCGGCCAGCGTGGCCAACGAGATCTTCGCGACGCTCACCACGTCGCTCGGCAAGATCGTGATCCAGCTCTACCCGGAGCAGGCGCCGGAGACCGTGGCGAACTTCGTCGAGCTGGCGGAGGGCACCCGGACCTGGACCGACCCGAACACCGGCCAGAAGACCGACAAGCCGCTCTACAACGGGACGATCTTCCACCGCGTCATCGACCAGTTCATGCTCCAGGGCGGCGACCCGCTCGGCACCGGCACCGGCGGCCCCGGCTACCAGTTCAAGGACGAGTTCCACCCGGACCTGAAGTTCAACCGCCCGTACCTGCTGGCGATGGCGAACGCCGGGCCCGGCACCAACGGCTCCCAGTTCTTCATCACGCTGAGCGTCGCGCACACCCAGCACCTGACCGGCCGGCACACCATCTTCGGCAAGGTCATCGAGGGCACGGACGTCGTCGACCGCATCGGCAAGGTGGAGACCGGGCGCGGCGACCGCCCGAAGCAGGACGTCGTCCTGGAATCGGTGACGATCGAACGTCGTTAGTCGTCTCTAGTAGTAGAGACCCGCGCGACGCGGAACCCGCACCGGCCACGGAGCCCAGATGAGCACAGACCACAGTCCCGCCCCCGAGACCTCGGTGCCGACCTGTTACCGGCATCCGGGGCGCGAGACGTATGTGCGCTGCACCAGGTGCGACCGCTACATCTGCCCTGACTGCATGCGGGACGCGGCGGTCGGGCACCAGTGCGTGGAGTGCGTCGCCGAGGGCAACCAGGGCGTCCGCAGAGCGGTGCCCCGGACGGTCCTCGGCGGACGGGCCGCCGCGTCCGCGGTGCCGGTCGTCACCTACACGCTCATCGGCGTGTGCGTGGCGGCGTACGCGGCCGAGCTGGCGTCGTGGCGCGTCGTGTGGGAGTTCATGATGCTCGGCCAGGCCGTCCTGCCGGACGGCCATGTCGGCGGCGTCGCGCAGGGCGAGTGGTACCGGCTCTTCACCACGATGTTCCTGCACCAGCGCGGCGGGTCGTTCGGCATCACCCACATCCTGTTCAACATGTGGGCGCTGTACGCGGTCGGCCCCGCGCTGGAGCAGGTGCTCGGACGCTGGCGATACCTGGCGCTCTACCTGCTGTCCGGCCTCGGCGGGTCGGTGCTGCTGTACCTGGTCGGCGCCCCGCAGGACTCGGCGGTCGGCGCGTCCGGCGCGATCTTCGGGCTGTTCGGTGCGTACTTCGTGATCGGCCGCAGGCTGGGCGGGCCGGTCGGGCCCATCGTGGTGCTGCTGGTGATCAACCTGGTGATCACGTTCTCGGTGCCGGGCATCTCGTGGCAGGGCCACGTCGGCGGCCTCGCCGTGGGCGCGGTGCTCGCCGCGGCCTACGCGTACGCTCCCGCCGCGCGGCGCCGGCTGTTCCACCTCGGGGCGCCGCTGCTCACGCTGGCGCTGCTCGCGGCGCTGGTGCTGATGCGGACGGCCGAGCTGAATCCCGCCATGTAGCCGGACGGCGACGCGGTTCGGCGACGCGGACGCCGTCCACCCGCGGCGGCGTCCGCGCGGCCGAACCGTCGGACCGGGCCTGTGGAAAGTTCCTGTGGAAAACCTGGGGAAAGCCGGGGTGGGAGATCCCCGACCTGTGGATAACCCGCCGTCAGCGCCAGCGGGTGGAGAGGATCACGCCGAGGATGATCGCCGCGAAGCCGATGCCCAGGTTCCAGTTGTGCAGGTCGGTCATGAACGGCACGTCGGTGCCGGTGCTCGCCGTCACGTAGAAGACGGCGATCCAGATCAGGCCGATGAGCCACAGCCCGACCATCGTCGGCACCAGCCAGCGGGGGCTGACCTCGGGCGCCTTCGACTTCTGGGGCGGGGTGTAGACGGCCTTCTTACGCACTTTCGACTTGGCCACGGTGGGATCGATCTCCTCGGGCGTCCGGCGGCCGGAGCGCCGGACCGCGCATGGGTGTTTTGTCGGTTAGCGTAGTCGCTGGTGACCACTGTCTGATGAGCAATGTACGGCGTTCCGCGTGGGGAAGCATCATCCCAGCTCTCACGCTCCTCGCGGGCACCTTGTTCGCGGCGAGCGCGAGCACGGCCCGCGGCACGAGCCTGCGCGAGCAGGGCCGCACCCGGATCACCGAGCTCATCACCGCCGAACAGCGTCGCGGCCGCGCGGAGCGCGCCGAGTACCGGCGGTTGCGCGACCAGGTAGACCGTATCTCCCAGGAGGCCGGACGTCACGACGCCCGCGTGCGCGACGCCCGGGAGGAGGCCGAGCGGCGCGCGGCCGGGGCCGGGTTCGCCCCGCTCACCGGGTCCGCCGTCCGCGTCACGCTGGACGACGCGCCGCTGCCCGAGTCGGGCGCCCTGCCGCACGGCGTCGGCCCGGACGACCTCGTCGTCCACCAGGCCGACGTCCAGGCCGTCGTCAACGCGCTCTGGGCGGGCGGCGCCCAAGGCATGCAGATCATGGATCAGCGGATCATCGCGACGAGCGCCGTCCGGTGCGTCGGCAACACGCTGATCCTCCAAGGCGTCGTGTACTCCCCGCCGTTCCAGATCACCGCCGTCGGCGACCCGGACCGGCTCCGCGCGGCGCTCGGCGCGTCCGCCGAGGTCGCCGTCTACCGCAAGTACGTCCGCGCGTACGGGCTCGGCTACTCGGTGCGGAGCGTGGGACGGGCCACGCTGCCGCCCTTCACCGGCAGCGTGACCTTGAAGCACGCTACGGTTCCGGCGAGGCCGGGCGGCTGACCCGACCGGACGAGGAGGCATGCGGTGCGGACGGTGATCCGGGGCATGGGCGAGCTGTGCATCACCGCCGGCCTGATCGTCATGCTGTTCGTCACCTACGAGCTGTGGGGGACCGGGCGCTACACCCAGGGCCAGCAGGACCGGCTGCAGGACGAGATGATGCACAGCTGGCGCGCCGCCCCGTCCGCGTCGGGCAAGGTCACCACGGAGAAGGTGAAGCTCGGCAAGGGCCTCGCCGTGATCCGCGTCCCGCGGTTCGGCGACGACTACCGCTTCGTCGTGGTGGAGGGCGTCACCCGCGCCGACCTCCGCAAGGGGCCCGGCCACTACCCGGGCACCGCGCTGCCCGGCCAGGTCGGCAACTTCGTCGTCTCCGGGCACCGGACGACGTACTCCGCCCCCTTCAACCGGCTCGGCGAACTCGACCGGGGCGACCGGATCCTCATCGACACCCGCGACCGGCAGTACGTGTACACGGTCACCGACCGCAGGATCGTCAAGCCGTCGGCGGTGGAGGTGACCGCGCCCGTGCCGTTCCATCCGAAGCGCCGGCCGACCGAGCGGCTGATCACGCTCACCACCTGCCACCCCAAGTACTCCGCCGCCGAACGAATGATCATCTTCGGTGAGCTGGCCGAGGCGCTGCCGCGCGTGCCGGCCGCCGCCGGCACGTAGGAGGTCGTCCCGTGTACGCCTGGATCTGGCGCCGCCTCCCCGGCGAGTGGCCCACCAAGGCCGCCGTCGCGGCCGGCATCGTGCTCGCGGTCGTCGCCGTCCTCTGGTACGCGGCCTTCCCCCGGGTGGAGGCGAAGCTCCAGTTCGACCACGGCGTCGTCCAGGACCCGGGTGTCGTCCAGAGCCCGGCGCCGTCCGGTTCCGCGCCGCCCGGCTGACGGTGCACCGCTCTGACCTGGGCGAACTCCGGGAGGTGCGCCGCCCGCCGGAAGGATGAGAAAAATTCGGTTGAAATCCGTAACGTCCTAGGGCCGCGTGACGAAGACCATAACGAGGGCTTCCGCCATTGCCCCCGAGTGGCGGAAGCCCTGCTTCATGCCCGGACCAGGACGGACCGCGGCCCCGTCCCACGGCCTCCGCGCACGCGAAGGGCCCCGGCTCCCCCACATGGGGAACCGGGGCCCTTCGCGCGTTCAGCGGGCCGTTCAGCCCTCGCCGTCGCCCGGCGGCCAGCCCGGCAGGTTCGGCGACGAGGGACCGCCCGGCTGGGTCGGGGTGGGCGGCGGCTTCTCCGCGACGAAGATCGTCACCGTGTCGCCCGGGGCGACCGTGGCGCCCTCGGTCGGCTGCTGGTCGAAGACGAAGCCCGGCGCGACCTGCTTGTCCGGGGGCGGCGTCCCCTTCTCCACCCGGCACTTCAGCCCGGCCGCCTCCAGCTTCCCGCACGCGGCGCGCTGGCTGTTGTTGAACAGGTTCGGCATCTGCACGCTCGACGGCCCGTTGGAGAACACCACCGTGATGGTCGCGTTCTTCGGCGCCTTCGTCCCGCCGGCCGGGTCGGTGCGGATCACGGTGAGGCGCGGGACGGTGTCGCTCGTCTCGGCCCGCCTCTGCACCTCGAAGCCCTTGGCCTCCAGCAGCTTCTTCGCCGTCGCGTACGGCTGCCCGGCGACGTTCGGGACCTCGATCTCCGTCGGCGGCTTCTTGCCCTTGGACACGAGCAGCGTCACCGTCGCGCCCTTGGCGGCGTTCGTGCCGGGCTTCGGGTCGGAGCCGATGACGTTGCCCGCGTCGATGTCGTCGCTGAACTCCTTCTTCGGCTCGCCGAGCTGGAAGCCGAGCTTGGTCAGCTGCGCCGTCGCCTCGCTCTCCGAGACGTTGACGATGCTCTGCGGGATCGCGACCTGCGTGTTCTTCTCACCGCCGCCGCCGCTCAGCATCCAGCCGATCAGCGCGGCGCCGCCGATGAACAGCACGGCGAGGCCCACCCACAGCGCGGCCTTCCGCC
>NZ_VCKZ01000477.1 GCF_005889745.1 Actinomadura geliboluensis | reverse complement strand
CGGCCGGGGCGGTGTCTTCGGGGGGCATCCGCGGCTGCTGGTGACGACGGCCGTGGAGGGCTCGGACACGACGCAGCGCACCTATGAGATCAATACGCCTGTCACTCTGCTGGGTCGCGGTACGGACTGCGACCTGCGACTCGTCGATCCGGGCGTGTCCCGGCACCATGCCGAGATCCGCGTAGAAGGTCCCGAAATCGCTCTCGTGGATCTAGGGTCGACCAACGGCTCGTTCGTGAACGGGCAGCCGATCCGGCGGGTCACGCTGGTGGACGGCTCCCGGGTGACGATGGGCCGGACAACCCTTGTGTTCCGCCGCGATAGGGAGTAACCCCGACTCCGATGTCCCCATTCACCCTCACGCTGATCAAGCTGGCGTTCCTCGCGGTGCTGTGGCTGTTCGTCATCGCGGCCGTCGGTGTGATCAGGGCCGACCTGTTCGGCTCGAAGGCCGCGTCGAAGGCGGCCGCACGCCCGTCCCAGCCCCCGAGGTCCGCCCGGCCGCCGAAGCCGCCGCGGCAGCAGCGCAGCGCCCAGCACGGCGCCCCGACGAAGCTGGTGGTCGTCCAGGGGGAGCGGGCCGGCACGGTCATCGACCTCACCGGGGTGCCCATCACCATCGGCCGGGCGAATGACTCCACTCTGGTCGTGACCGACGACTACGCTTCGAGCCGGCATGCCCGACTTTTCGCGCAGGACGGTCAGTGGATCGTGGAAGATCTCGGCTCGACCAATGGGACGTATCTCGGACGCACGAAGGTGAGCCGGCCGATGCCGGTGCCGCCCGGCGTCCCGGTCCGTATCGGCAAGACCGTGATCGAGCTGCGCAAATGACCCTGGGAATCCGCTACGCCGCGCGCTCCGACGTCGGCATGCTGCGCGAGGGCAACGAGGACTCGGCGTACGCGGGCGCGCACCTGCTGGCGGTGGCCGACGGCATGGGCGGGCACGTCGGCGGCGAGATCGCGAGCGCCGCGGCGATCGAGGCGCTGCGCGCGCTCGACAAGAACCTGCCGGCGACGGAGCTGCTGGCCGCGCTCGAGCACACGGTCAAGACCGCGAACGACAACCTGCACCGCATCGTCGAGTCGGACCCGGCCCTCCAGGGCATGGGGACGACGCTGACGGCGATGCTGTGGGCGGGCAACCAGGTCGCGCTGGTGCACATCGGGGACTCCCGCGCCTACCTGCTGCGCGACGGCAGCCTGTTCCAGATCACGCACGACCACACGCTCGTCCAGTCGCTGGTGGACGAGGGCCGCATCAGCCCGGACGAGGCGGCGTCGCACCCGCAGCGGTCGCTGCTGCTGCGCGCGCTGGACGGCCGCGGCGAGGTCGATCCGGACCTGTCGCTGCGCGAGGCCGTGGTCGGCGACCGGTACCTGCTGTGCTCGGACGGCCTGTCGGGCGTCGTCACGGCGGAGACGATCTTCCAGGTGCTGACGGACGTGGACGACCCGGAGCAGGCCGTCCGGCAGCTGATCGACCTGGCGAACCGGGGCGGCGGCCCCGACAACATCACCTGCGTCGTCGCCGACGTGGTGGACCTGGAGCGCCAGCCCCCGACGGGCGGCCCCGGCCACGCGGTGGGCGCGGCGGCGAACGCGTCGCCGCCGGAGCCGCCGGGCGGCGGCCCGGGCGCGAACACGACGGTGGCCGACACCCCGGCGGGCCGCGCGGCGCAGCTGCGCGACACGCGGCCGCAGCCGCCGGTGGCGGTGGACGAGCGGCCTCCCCCGCCGGCGCCCGCGCCGATGGGCGACCCGATGGGCGGCCCGCCCCCGCCGGGCACGATCCAGCAGGCGCCGATGGAGCGGCCGCGGCGCGGCGGCGCCCGCCGCTGGACGTGGCTGATCGTCGTCGCGGGCGTGGTCGTGGTGGGCGTGGTGGCGGGCGGTTTCGTGCTGCTGCAGAACGTCCGGAACGGCTACTACATCGGCGCGACCGGCGACACCGTCGTCCTGTACCGGGGCACGCCGCAGGAGGTGCCGGGCCTCGACCTGTCGCGGCCGGCGTCCAAGCAGCCGGAGCCGAAGATCCAGGTGAGCGATCTGCCGGAGGACATCCAGCAGCGGGTCCGGTCGACCTACACCGTGGACGGCCCGAAGGACTGGAAGAAGCTGACCGACGTGGTCTGCAAGTACACGCTCGTCCAGGCCGGCGGCAAGGTCGCGATCGTGCGGGGCAAGGGCCAGCAGAACTGCCAGGAGACGAAGATCGTCACCAGCGAGGTCCTGCTGAGCGAGCTGCCCCGGTCGGACGCGACGGAGATCACCAAGGGCACCCCGCCGGTGATCGGCCGGGCCGCGGCGCAGAGCGCGCTGCAGGCGCTGGAGAAGCGGCGCGACCAGTGCACCGACAACGCGGCGGGCAAGCCGAAGGACTGCCCCTCCAGCGGAGGGAGCTCGTAGATGCAGTCGATCGGGGAGCAGATCCGGGCGCGGCTGCCGTACCAGCGGCGCAACGCCGCCTCGCTGGCCCTGCTGATCTTCGCGATGGTCATGACGCTGTCGGCGTTCGCGGAGGTCGGGCTGGCCCGTGACGGCAGCATCCCGGCGGGCCTGTTCGTGTACGGCGGCGGCCTCGCGGTGCTGGCGCTCGTCGCCTACTTCGTGCAGGCGAAGTTCACCCCGTACGCCGATCCGCTGCTGCTGCCGCTGGCGGTCGCGCTGAACGGCATCGGGCTGACGATGATCTACCGGCTCGACCTGGACACCAGCGCCGACCGCAAGGCCGCGGCGCTGGCCGGCAAGAAGCTCCTCCCGGACGCCGCGGACGCGCCCAGCCAGCTGATGTGGACGTTCGTCGGCATCGGGCTGTTCGTCGCCGCCGTCCTGATCATGCGGGACACCGAGAAGCCGGACGCGCCGCTGTCGTTCACCCCGAAGACGGCGCAGCGCTACACGTACCTGATCGGCCTCACCGCCGTGATCCTGCTGCTGCTGCCGATCGTCCCGGGCATCGGCGCGGAGATCAACGGCGCCCGGGTGTGGATCCATCTGGGTCCGTTCTCGGTGCAGCCGGGCGAGTTCGCGAAGCTGCTGCTGGTCGTGTTCTTCGCCGGCTACCTGGTGAACAAGCGGCAGGCGATGTCGCTGATCGGCAAGAAGGTCGGCCCGGTCAGCCTGCCGCGGGGCCGCGACCTCGGCCCGATCATGGTGATCTGGTTCTTCTGCCTGGGCGTGCTGTTCCTCCAGAAGGACCTCGGTACCGCGCTGCTGTTCTTCGGCCTGTTCGTGTCGATGCTCTACATCGCGACGCAGCGGGTCTCCTGGGTGGTGATCGGTGTCGGGCTGCTCGCCGTGGGCGTGTTCGTCGCGACGCTGCTGCCGTTCATGGGCCACGTGAACCAGCGCATCGACATCTGGCAGAACCCGAAGCCGTACTTCGACGGCGGCTGCCTGCTGGAGAGCGGCAAGGTCGTGCCCGTCAACCCCGACACCGAGATCTACAAGCAGAACGACGTCGAGGGCGTGATCTCGCCGGGCTTCACGGCCTGCGCGAAGCTCGGCGGCGAGTACTCCGACAGCGCGCAGCTGATGAAGGGGCTGTTCGCGCTGGGGCAGGGCGGCGTGCTCGGCACGGGGCTCGGCCAGGGCGAGCCGTGGCGGACGCCGCTGTCGTTCAGCGACTTCATCTTCGACTCGCTCGGCGAGGAGCTCGGGCTGACCGGGCTGATGGTGATCCTGCTGATCTACGCGTTGATCGTGCAGCGCGGGATGAAGACGGCCGTGGCGGCGCGGGACCCGTTCCTGAAGCTGTTCGCGGGCGGTGTGTCGTTCGTGCTGGCCCTCCAGGTCTTCGTGATCGTGGGCGGGGTCACCCGGCTCATCCCGCTGACCGGTCTCACGACGCCGTTCCTGTCGCAGGGCGGTTCGTCGCTGATGGCCAACTGGATCCTGATCGCGATCCTGGTGCGGATGAGCCATGACGCGCGCAAGCCGGCCCCGCAGGCGATCCAGGACGAGGGCATGACCCAGATCGTGAGCACGAGGTGACTTCCCCCCTATGAACATGGACAAGCCGGTTCGGCGGGTGGCGATCTTCGCGATGCTGCTGTTCTTCGGGCTGATGGCGCAGGTCAACTACGTCCAGGGCAGCCAGGCGGAGGACCTGCGCACCGACGCCCGCAACAGCCGGCAGTACGCGGACGTGTTCAACGCGCCGCGCGGCGAGATCTCCGCGGGCGGCGAGGTGCTGGTGATCTCCAAGGAGACCGGGAAGGACAACCCGAAGTACGGCCGGTCCTACAAGGACGGGCCGGTCTTCGCGCCGGTCACCGGGTACTTCAACGGCGGCGCCACGCAGGTCGAGCGGGCCTACAACTCGCTGCTCGGCGGCAAGGACAAGCGGATCACGCAGCAGCGCTGGTTCGACATGTTCATCGGGAAGAAGGCCGAGGGCGCGAACGTCGAGCTGACGATCGACCCGGGGGCGCAGCGCACCGCGTACGCGCAGCTGAAGGCGCGGACGCAGCAGGGCCGCCGCGGCGGCGCCGTGGTGATCGACGTGAAGACGGGCGCGGTGAAGGTGGCCGCGTCGTGGCCGTCGTTCGACCCGAACGAGGTGGCCCCGCAGACCGGGCTGACGGGCGGCAAGCGGCTGGAGCAGCTCGACAAGGGCGAGGGCGTCATCAAGCCCCTGGTCGACAACGCGCTCAGCCAGACGTTCCCGCCCGGTTCGTCGTTCAAGACGCTGGTGGCGGCGCTGGCGATGCAGAAGCTCGGCATCAACAGCTCGTCGACCGTCAACACCGGCCAGCTGATCCTGCCGGAGTCGGGGCAGCCGCTGCCGAACTCGCACGACAGCGGCAGCTGCGGCGGCGCGGCCTCGCTGCGCGGCGCGTTCGCCGAGTCCTGCAACACGACGTTCGGCAAGATGGCGCTGGACATGGGCATCCAGGGGCTGCACGACGGCGCCACGAAGTTCGGGTTCGGCAAGCGGGTGGAGCTGGAGCCCGACTTCTACACGGCCGAGAGCGACGTCCCGGTGGCGTTCACGGACGCCAGCGGCAAGAAGACCCCGACCGGCGCGGACGGGACGGCCCGGTCCGGCATCGGCCAGGAGAACGTGCGCGCGACGCCGCTGCAGATGGCGATGGTCGCCGCCGCTGTCGCCAACGGCGGCAAGATCATGAACCCGTACGTGGTGCAGACCGTCCGCGCCAAGGACCAGAGCCAGCTGTACGGCGCGTCCCCGAAGGAGTTCGGGAAGGCGATGACCGGCGACCAGGCCGGGCAGCTCGAGGACATGATGCGCGCGGTGGTCACCGAGGGCACCGCGAAGAACCTGGCGGGCAGGCGGATCGCCGGCAAGACCGGTACGGCGGAGCAGGGTCCGGGCAACCCGAACGCCAACTGGTTCGTCGGGTTCAGCCCGATGAAGGACCCGCGCTACGCGTTCGCCGTGATGACCGAGGCGCCGGGCTCGGGTGCCGAGAACGCGGGCCCGATCGCCGCCGCGATCATGGCCAAGGTCCTGCAGAAGTGAGCCCGGGCCTCGTCCTGAGCGACCGGTACCGGCTGCTGGAGCGGCTGGCCATCGGCGGGATGGGCGAGGTCTGGCGCGCGTCGGACGCGGTGACGGGCCTGCAGGTCGCGGTGAAGCTGCTGCGGCTGGAGCTCGGTTCGGACGTGCGGGCGCGCACCCGGTTCGAGTCGGAGGCGCGGTTCGCGGCGGAGCTGCGGCATCCGGGGATCGCGCGGGCGTTCGACTTCGGGGAGCACGGCGGCCGGACGTTCCTGGTGATGGAGCTGGTGTCGGGCGAGCCGCTCGACGAGATCCTGGCCCGCGACGGCGGGCTGCCGCTGGAGGCCGTCCTGGACCTGGTGGTGCAGGCGGGACGGGCGCTGACGGTGGCGCACGACGCCGGGATCGTGCACCGGGACGTCAAGCCGGCGAACCTGATGGTGTCCCCGGACGGCACCGTGAAGATCACCGACTTCGGGATCGCGCGGCGGCTGGCGGCGGCGTCGCAGACCCAGACCGGGATGGTCATGGGGACGGCGCACTACATCTCGCCGGAGCAGGCGCAGGGCAAGGAGCTGTCGCCGAAGGCCGACCTGTACTCGCTGGGCGTGGTGGCCTACGAGTGCCTGACGGGCGCGCCGCCGTTCGACGGCTCGACGCCGGTGGAGGTGGCGCTCAAGCACGTCCGGGACGCGCCCGCGGAGCTGCCGGCCCGGGTGCCGTACGCCGCCCGCGAGCTGGTCATGGAGATGCTGGCGAAGGACCCGCTGGACCGTCCGCCGGACGCGGGGCGCGTCGCGGCGCGGGCGCTGGCGATCCGGGCGTCGCTGGCGGGGGCGCGCCCCGTCAGGCCGCCGGCGGCGGGGGCGCCCGCCGGTGCGTCCACCGCCTCCGCCGCCTCCGCCTCGGCTCCTCGCAGCGCCCCGCGACGCGGCAGGCACGCCGCTCGGGGCGGAGACCCCATCGTTACGCAATCGGCAGCTTTGTCGGGATTTGACGCTGACCCGGCGGCGGATAACCTCTCGCGTGGGACAGCTGTCTCTTATACACTTCTGACTCTTCCGACCACGGG
>NZ_VCKZ01000476.1 GCF_005889745.1 Actinomadura geliboluensis | reverse complement strand
CTCCTGGGAAGCGGTGGACAGGGCGAGGTCGGACGGGCCGGTGACCGGGTGCAGGCACCGGTACCGGTGCCCGGCGGCGGGGCCGGGCGTGACGGCGGGCATGGCCTCCCCGCAGTCGGCGGTCGCGCGCCAGCAGCGGGTGCGGAACGGGCAGCCGCTCGGCGGGTGGACGGCGGACGGGACGGGCCCGTCCAGCCGGATCGGCTCCATCGGGTCGAGCAGGCTCGGCGTCGCCGACAGCAGCGCCCGCGTGTACGGGTGGCGGGTCTCGGCGGCCGCGACGACGGCGGCGGGGGCCTCTTCGACGATCCGGCCGAGGTACATGGTGACGACGCGGTCGGACATGCGCCGGACCGTCTGGATGTCGTGCGAGACGAACACCATCGACAGCCCGAGCCGGTCCTTCAGGTCGAGCATCAGGTTGAGGATCTGCGCGCGGACGGACACGTCGAGGGCGGAGGTCGGCTCGTCCGCGACGAGCAGCGCCGGTTCGAGCGCGATCGCGCGGGCGATCGCGACGCGCTGCCGCTGCCCGCCCGACAGCTGGCCGGGCAGCGCGGCGGCGAGCTGCGGCGGCAGCCCGACCAGCGACATCAGCTCGCGGACGCGGGCGTCCCGCTCGGCGGGGGTGCCGCGCCGGTGCACGTCGAGGGGGTCGCGCAGGATCGCCCGGACGGGCAGGCGCCGGTTGAGCGCGGTCGACGGGTCCTGGAAGACCATGCCGACGGCCGCGCCGATCCGGGCGGCGCGCTCGCGGCGGGGCAGCGCGCCGAGGTCGCCGCCCTCGAACAGCACGGTGCCGGACGTGGGGCGGGTCAGACCGACGAGCACCTTCGCGAGCGTGGACTTGCCGCAGCCGGACTCGCCGACGATCCCGACCGTCTCGCCGCGCCCGATGGCGAGGTCGGCGCCGGTCAGCGCGTGCACGGCGGCGCGGCGGAACGGGTTGCCGGCGCGGACGGGCAGCCGGACGTGGACGTCGCGCAGCTCCATCACCGGGGTGCTCATCGTGGTTCTCCCGCCTTCGCCGGGACGTCGGCGGGCGCGCCGATCGGATGGTGGCACGCGTACGCGTGCCGGTGCGGGTCGCCGGACGGTTCCGGCCGGGTCGCCGCGCACAGGTCCGTCGCGGCGGCGCAGCGGTCGGCGAACCGGCAGCCCGCCGGGAAGTGCGCGGGCGCCGGCACCACGCCGGGGATCTGCACGGGACGCCCTTCGGCGGCCTCCAGCGACAGGACGGCGCCGAGGAGCCCGCGCGCGTAGTGGTGCCGGGACGCGGCGACCAGTTCGGGCGTGGCGCCGGTCTCGGCGACCTGCCCGCCGTACATGACCACGACCCGGTCGGTGACGTCGGCGACGAGCGCGAGGTCGTGCGAGACGAGGATCAGCGCGAAGCCGAGCTCCTCGCGGAGCCGCAGCAGCAGCCGCATGACCGCGGCCTGGACGGTGACGTCGAGGGCGGTGGTCGGCTCGTCCGCGACGACGAGCCGCGGGTTCCGCGACAGCGCCATCGCGATCAGCACCCGCTGCCGCTGGCCGCCGGACAGCTCGTGCGGGTAGGCGCGCAGCGTCCGGTCCGGGTCGAGGCCGACGAGGTCGAGCAGCTCGGCGGGGGTGCGGGTGCCGCCGCGCCGGGTGAGCTGGCGGAGCTGGGCGCGGATCGTCATCGCCGGGTTCAGCGACGACAGCGCGTCCTGGTAGATCATCGCCATGTCGTGGCCGAGCAGGCGGCGCCGCTCCCGGGCGGGCAGGGCGCGCAGGTCGCGGCCGTCGAACAGCAGCCGGCCGCCGATCCGCGCGCCGCGCGGCTCCAGGCCCATGATGGCGAGGCTGGTGAGGCTCTTGCCGCAGCCGCTCTCCCCCACCAGCCCGACGACCTCGCCGGGCCGGACGTCCAGCGACACGCCGTCGACCACGTCGAGGTCGCCGTAGCGGTCGGGGAATCCGATGGTGAGGTCCTCGACGCGCAGCAGCGGCTCGCCCTCGGGGAGGGGGCGGGCCCGGCCGGCGAGCCGCCGTCCCGCCTCGCGCAGGTCCTCGGCGCCGTGCGGCTCGGCGGTGATCGACGGCCGCTCGGCGGGCACCGCGTCCGCTTCGGGCTCGGTGGCGGTGCGGGCGGCGGGCGCGGCCCAGGCGTCCGACACGCCCTCGGACAGGACGTTCAGCACCAGCACCGTGACCAGGATGAACAGGCCGGGGAAGAACGTGGCCCACCAGCCGCCCGCCAGAACGAGCGACTTGCCGTAGGCGATGACGCTGCCCCACGACGGGTCGGGGTCCTGCACGCCGGCGCCGATGAACGACAGGCTCGCCTCGAACACGATGGCGTTGGCGACGACGATCGTGCAGAACACCAGGATCGGCGCCGCGCAGTTGACCACGACGTGGCGGCGCAGGATGTGCCCGCGTCCGGCGCCGATGACCCGCTCGGCGGCGACGTAGTCCTCGCCGTACTGCGAGAGCACGTTGGCCCGCACCACCCGCGCGATCTGCGGGACGTACAGGAACGCGATCGTGAGGATCAGCACGGGCAGGCTCTTGCCGAAGACGGTGACGAGCACGGCGGCGAGCGCGACCGCCGGGAACGCCATGACGACGTCCAGGCAGCGCATGATGATCTCGTCGACGACGCGGTGGGCGGTGGCGGCGAGGGAGCCGAGCAGCGCGCCGGCGGCGAGCGCGAGCAGCGTCGCGCCGAGGCCGATCGCCAGGGACCAGCGGGCCCCGTACAGGACGCGGGCGAACACGTCCCGGCCGACCCGGTCGGTGCCGAACCAGTGCTCGCCGGACGGCGCTTGGCTCGCGATGCCGGTGGTCAGCGGGTCGTGCTGGGCGATCAGCGGCGCGGCGAGCCCGGCCGCGACGATCACCAGCAGCACGCCCAGCGCGATCCGGGACGCCGGCCGCAGCCGATTCAGCGCCCCGAGCGGTCTCCGGAGCAGGGTCGCGCTCATCGCGTGGCTCCCCTCAGCCGCGGGTTCGCGAACAGGTACAGGACGTCCACCAGCAGGTTGACCACCAGGAACGTCAGCGCGATGCCGAGCACGACGCCCTGCACGAGGGCGGGGTCGCCGGCCGTGACGCCCTGCATGATCAGCGTGCCGAGGCCGGGCAGCCCGAAGATCGCCTCGACCACGACGGCGCCGCTCAGCAGGTAGCCGATCTGCAGGCCGAGCACGGTCAGCGGGGTGATCAGCGCGTTGCGCAGGACGTTGCGCCCGACCACGACCACGCGCGGCAGTCCGCCGCCGACGGCGGTGCGCACGTAGTCGCGGTCGAGCTCCTCGACCATCGCGGTGCGCACCACCCGGGCGAGCAGCGACCCCACCGGGAACGCGATCGCGATCGCGGGCAGGGCGAGGCTGCGCAGCCAGCCGCTCACCGAGTCGGCCGGGTTGACGTACCCGCCCGTCGGGAACCAGCCGAGCCGCAGCGCGAACCACTGGATCAGCAGGATCCCGAGCCAGAACGACGGCATCGCGACGCCCGCCATGGACAGCACCCGGATGGCCTGGTCCGGCCAGCGGTCCCGGAACAGCGCCGCGGTGACGCCGAGGAGGACCGCGAACAGCGCGCCGAGCACGATCGCGAGGACGGTGAGCTGCAGGGTGAGCGGGAACGCCGTGCCGATCGCGTCCGTCACGGACCGGCTCGGCGGCGCGGTGACGCCGAGGTCACCGCGCACCAGATCGCCGAGGAACCGGACGTAGCGGACGGGCAGCGGGTCGGTGAGCCCGTGCTCGGCCGCGTACGCGTGCCGCGCCTCCGGCGTCGCGCCCTCGCCGAGCGCGTTGTAGGCGGGGTCGTTCGGTGAGAAGCGCAGCACGACGAAGACGAACAGCGTGATCCCCAGCACCATCGGGATGAGGGTCAGCAGCCGTCCCGCCGTCATGCGCAGGATCGTTGCCATGGGCGGCGTCCGTTCTGTCCGGCGGGGTGGGGGTCAGGCGCGGCCGACGTCCAGGAACGACAGTCCCGTGGTCGCCATGGGCCGGAACCCGGGCAGCCCCTCGCGGTCCCAGCCGGTGACGAGCTTGCGGTGGAAGATCGGGTAGAGCGCGGCCTGCTCGGCGACGATGTCGATGGCCTGCTTCCACAGCCCGCGGCGGGCGGCCTCGTCGGCCTCGCGCGCCGCCTCGTCCAGCAGGCTCACGACCTTCTTGGCCTCGGCGGTGCCGGAGTTGTAGCTGCGGTGCTCGGGCCAGGTGCCGACGTAGAACCAGCGCATCAGCAGGTCGCAGTCGTTGCCGAACACCGACGGGTCGCCGGGCGCCGCCATGACCTGGTACTTGCCGGTGTCGATGCGGTTGGAGTACTGCCCGCCGGACTGGCCCACGTTGAGCGTGGTGGAGACGCCGACCGCGTCCCAGCTCTGCTTGATCAGCGGCGCGCAGTCCTTGACGAAGTCGGTGTCGGTGGTGATCAGCTCGACCTTCAGGCCGCTGACGCCGGCGTCCGACAGCAGTTCCTTGGCCTTGGCCGGGTCGTACCCGTAGACGGTGGACGCCTTCGCGTAGTCGGGGTGGCCGGCGGGCAGGAAGCTGGTCGCGGCGACGGCGTTGCCGAGCAGCGCCGTCTTGATCAGCTTGTCGGTGTCGAGCGCGTAGTGCAGCGCCTGCCGGACCCGCACGTCGTCGAACGGCTTCTGCTTGCAGTTGAACATCAGGAACAGCAGGCCGAAGCTCTGCACCGACTGGACGGCCTTGGCCTTCCCCAGCGCCTCGGCGTTCAGGTACGGGACCGCCTCGATCGCCTGGACGCGACCCGACTGCAGGGCGGTGACGCGGGTGGACGGCTCGGCCAGCAGCAGCCAGGTCATCTTCTTGACCTTCGCCGGGCGCGGGCCGTTGTAGCCGTCGAACTTGGCGAACGACAGGCCGTCGGTGGCGCTCGCCGAGGCCAGCTTGTACGGGCCGGACCCGACCGGCAGGGAGTCGAACTTCTTCTGGTCGGCCTCGACGAGCTTCTTGGGCACGACCTTGACGACGGACAGCCGCTCGGCGAACAGCGCGAACGCGTACTTGAGCTTGAACTCGACGGTGCTCGCGTCGACCTTCTTCACGCCGTCCAGGAACGGGAGGAACTGGATGAACAGCGACGCGTTCTTCTCGTCCAGGACGCGCTCGAAGCTGAACACGACGTCGTCGGCGGTGACCGCGGAGCCGTCGTGGAACGTCGCGCCGTCGCGGAGCGCGACCCGGTAGGTGGTGTCGTCCACCTTCTCGGGGTCGGCCTTGGCGAGCGCGTTGTAGGGCGCGCGGGTGATCGGGTCGAGGTCGACCAGCGACTCCAGCACGTGGAGGTTGGCGGCCACGGCGACCGCGCTGGAGGCCGTCATCGGGTCGAAGCCGCCCGACAGGGCGTAGGCCAGCGCGGCCTGGACGGTGTCCTTGGACCCGCCGGATCCGCCGGACCCGGTGGACGACGGGCCGCCGCACGCGGCCAGGCCGGCGCTGATCGTCGCCGCCGCGCCGAGCAGTCCGGTGTAGCGGAGGAAGTCGCGGCGGTGCAGGCCGCGGCCTGGCTGGAGATCGGTCACATCGTCTCCTGAGAGGGGAAGGGGTGGGGGTGCAGAGCAGCTCCCGCGCAGGTCGCAGGGGAGGTAGGACATCCAACGTCGTTCGTCGGTGTACGGTAGGCGTCGGCACCGGCGAGGTCAAGTGCCGGACCGCGGACGATTGGGGGAGCCGATGACCGCAGCTCGGGCCCGGGGCCGCGCCACGCGCGGCCGCAGCAGCCGGACCGAGGAGGTGCAGCAGCGGATCAAGCAGCTGATCCTGGAGCGCGGCCTCGCGGTGGGCGACCCGATGCCCACCGAGTTCGAGCTGGTGGACGAGCTGGACGTCAGCCGCAACTCGCTGCGCGAGGCGCTCAAGGCGCTGCAGGCCGTCGGCATCGTCGAGATCAGGCACGGCTTCGGGATGTACGTGGGGACCATGTCGCTCGGCGCGCTCGTCGACGAGCTGACCTTCCACGCCCGCATCTCCAAGCGGCAGGGCCGCGACGACCTCGCCCACCTGGTGGACGTCCGCGAGGTCCTCGAACGCGGCCTCGTCGAGCAGGTCATCGACCGCGGCCTCACCGCCGGCGACCCCGAGCTCGACGCGACCATGCGCCGGATGGACGAGGAGGCCGCGGCGGGCTTCGTCACCCCCGAGACCGACCGCCGCTTCCACGAGCTGCTCTACCGGCCGCTCGCCAACCCGATCGTCAACCAGCTCCTCGGCGCGTTCTGGGACGTGTACCGCACCCTCCAGCACGACCTGGCCCCCGTCGAGCAGGAGGCCGCCGACGTCGCGCAGCGGCACCGCGACATCTACGCGGCCCTGCGCGCCGGCGACAGGTCGGCCGCCGCGACGGCGATGGCCGCGCACTTCCGCGGCATCCGCGACCGGCTGGAGCAGGCGAACTGAGGGGTTGACGGCCCCGGCGGCCCGGTCTAGCTTCCCCTCCTGAAGGACATCCTACATCCCATGTCCTACAGAGAGGGTTGAGGCCATGCCCCCGTCCCCCCGCCTCGCCGCGGGCCTGACCGCCGCGCTCACCGTCCT
>NZ_VCKZ01000475.1 GCF_005889745.1 Actinomadura geliboluensis | reverse complement strand
GCTACGAAGAGGCCGCGGCCGGTGGGGCCGCCCAGCGGGGCGTTGCGGGGGAGGCGTAGGCCGAAGAGGTCGCCGTCGTCGGGGGAGTCGACGGACAGCAGGACGCCGGAGCGGGAGCGGCGGGTGTCGGAGAGGAAGCCTCGGTAGCCGCGGCCGAGGTCGGCGGTGGTGCCGCCGATGACGACGGCGTGCTCGCCGTCGCGGGCGGTGCGGAGGACGTCGCGGAGGGCGTCGTCCAGGTCGGTCTCGTCGAGGAGTTCGGCGTCGTCGACGATGACGGCGTAGCGGTGTTCGTCGCCGATGGCGTCCGCGAGGTCGTCGGGGTCGGAGTCGGCGGTGAGGACGCCGAGGACGCCGGGGCGGTCCGCGAGGGTGCGGAGCGGGGAGCGGCGGGGCGTGACCAGGACGACGGGGACGAGGCCGCCGCCAACGGCCGGGTCGAGGAGCGAGTGGACGATCGTCCGGAGCGTGGTGGAGCGTCCGGAGCGCGGCGGGCCCGCGACGGTGAAGCCCGGGCCGTCGCTGCGCAGGTCGACGCCGACGGGCGCGAGGGTGTCGCCGCCGACGCCCACCAGCGCCCACAGCGCCGACGGGGCCAGGAACTCGCGATCGAGCGACATCGCCTCGCGGTAGGTGACGCGGTCGGGCAGCTCGTCCACGCGGAGGGGGCGACGGCGGCGGGGCAGGCGCCCGTAGCGGGACACGCAGGTGCGGGCGATCTCCTGGAGCGCGGCGGCCTGCCCGGCGCCGGACGGGTCGTCCCCCAGCAGCGCGATCTGCGACTCGCGCGGCGGCGCGCCCGGCTCGGCGGGTCCGGGAGGTTCGAGGGCGCGGCCGGGCGGCATGGCGGCGGGGATCTGGCGGTCCTGGAGGCCGCCGTAGCCGTAGTCGTTCGGGTCGGCCATGCGCAGCAGGAGGCGGCGGTCGAAGACGGTGGAGATCTGGCCGCCGAGGCCGGAGCGGTCGCCGGTGAAGACGGCGCGGAGGCCGACGGCGGCGCCCTCGCGCAGGAGGTGGACGGCCTGGTCGACGAGGCGGCCGTAGTCGTAGTGCTCGAACGCGCCGAGGAAGCCCTCCCAGCGGTCGAGGAGCAGCACCATCCAGGGGAGGCGGTCGGTGGCGGCGACGGCGGCGCGCTGCTCGGCGAGGGTGGCGAAGCCGGCCTCGGCGAGGAGCTGCTGGCGGCGGGCGACCTCGGCGGTGAGGGCGGTGAGGAGGCGTTCGCAGCGGTCGAGCTGGTCGCGGGTGACGACGGCGCCGCAGTGCGGCAGGGACACCAGGGGGAGCAGCGCGTTGGCGCCGCAGTCGATCGCGTACAGGTGCGCGTCGTAGGGGGAGCAGGACGAGGCGAGGGAGCCGGCGATGGTGCGCAGCGCGGTGGAGCGGCCCGACTGGGCGGACCCGGCGAGGTAGAGGTGGCCGCCGGCGGTGAGGTCGAGGGCGAGTTCCTCGCGGGACTGGACGGCGGGCAGGTCGGTGATGCCGAACCGGATCGGCGGGACGTCCACGACGGAGCCGCCCGCGGCGGTGCGCGGCGTCAGCTTGATCATGTCCGGCAGCGGGCTCAGCCACGGGGACGGCCGGCGGGCGATGCCGGCGCGGCGGGCGGCCTCGTCGACGGCCTGGACGAGGACGCCGAGGTCGGTGGCGAGGGTGGTGTCGTCGGCGGCCTCGCGGGGCGCGGGCAGCGGGTGGCCGAGGCCCTGCCAGGGCAGCGCGAGGACGGTGGTGCCGGGGCCGGCGGGGCCGCCGCGGCGGCCGCCGATCCGCGCGGACTGGACGGGCTGCGGCGCCGCCATGCCGGAGCGGACGTAGCAGCGGCCCGGGGTCGACTTGGAGATCTGCGCGGCCTCGGGCGAGTCGAGGACGTCGGTCGATTCGTCCGGGTCGGTGACGCGGAGCGCGATGCGCAGGTTGGTGTTGGCGCGGATGTCGGCGGTGACGACGCCGGCGGGGCGCTGGGTGGCGAGGATGAGGTGGACGCCGAGGGACCGGCCGCGGCGGCCGATGTCGACGAGGCCGGTGACGAAGTCGGGCAGTTCGGTGACCATGGCGGCGAACTCGTCGATGATGAGGACGAGGCGCGGCATGGCGGGCAGGCCGGGGTCGGCGGTGCGCAGGTCGTTGTAGTCGTCGACGTCCTTGGCGCCGGCGTCGAGGAGGATCTCCTCGCGGCGGCGGAGTTCGGCGGCGAGGGATTCGAGGGCGCGTTCGGTGGCGTGGCCGTCGAGGTCGGTGACCATGCCGACGGTGTGGGGGAGGCGGGCGCAGTCCTTGAACGCGGCGCCGCCCTTGTAGTCGATGAGGACGAACGTCATCTCGTCCGGGCGGTTCGCCACGGCGAGGGACGCGATGAGGGTTTGCAGTAGTTCCGACTTGCCCGCGCCTGTGGTTCCTGCGATGAGGCCGTGGGGGCCGTCTGTGCGGAGGTCGATCTCGTAGGGCTGCCCTGAGCCGAGGCCGATGGGGACGCGTGTGGTGCGGCCCGTCCTGCCCCATGACTGGAGGATGTGCTCAGCCGTGGGTTCGGGCATGCCGAGGATGTCGAGGAGCCGTACGTCGGCCGGTATGGAGTCGGCGGGGTCTTCGCGGGACACGTCCCGGACGGGGGCCAACGCGCGCGCCACCCGGTCTGTCCAGGCGGGGGAGACCTGGTCGGCGAGCACCGGGCCGACCACTTCGAGCCCTTGCCCTTGGAGGCGGAGCTGGGACGGGCGCTGCGGGTCCCAGGCGGCGACCAGTTGGCACTCTTCGGGGAGCAGACGTTCCTCGTCGTCCACGCAGATGGCGTAGAGGCCGTACTCGGCGCCTCGTGACAGGAGCATCGGCATGCCGGGTAGGCGACGCAACGCGCGCGCGCCGTCGAGCACGATCAGGATGTTGTACGGGACGGACGGCACCGCGTCCTGCCCGAAGAACGACGACTCGGCCTGTGCGGTACGGCGCCGTTCGGTGACGCGGATCGCGAGTTCGGTGATGCGGTGCGCAGCCGACTCGGTGTCGGCCCCGACGAGGGCCACGCAGTCCTCGCCTTCGCGCGGCGCGCAGTGCGGCAGCCAGCGCACCCAGTTCCACTCGTCCCCCGCCTGCTGGTCGGCGGAGAGGACGACGATGGCGAGGTCGCGGGGGCTGTGCAGGACGGCGGCCTGCGCGACCATCCACCGGGCGAGCGCGCGGGAGGCGTACCTGGGGCCGGTCAGCCCGACGACGCCGAGTTCGCGGAGCGGCAGCGCCACCGGGACCCGCCGGGCCGCCGGGATCGGCACGGCGCGCGGGTCGCCGGTCAGCTCGATGCGGGCGGGCAGGTCGGCGAGCCCGACCCGCAGGTGCAGGACGTCGGCGTCGTCGCGGCGCCGCTCCCACAGGCGGCGGCGCGGGCCCGTGGCGGTGAGCAGCACCTCGGCGGGGTCGGGGTGCAGGGCGCGCCGCTCGGCCTCGTCCGCGCGCCGCAGCCGCTCCAGCTCGCCGTCGAACTCGCCCGCTCTGCGGTGATACTCCTTCAGCGCCTTCTTGTACGACTTGCGGCCGTGCAGCCGGTCGCCGATCCATTCGCCGACCGTCATCACCGGCCAGGCCAGCGCGAACAGCGCCCACCACCACTGGCCGAGCGCGAACGCCATGACCAGGCCGAACGCCGAGAACAGCAGCGCGCCGAACAGCCGGAGCCGCTCGCGCGGGTTGCGTTCGGGGCGCTTCGGGACGTCCAGCGTCCGCACCCGGTCGGCCGGGTGCAGCCGCGGCGGCCGGTTGAACGCGAGCCCGCCCTCGGGGAGCGGTTCGAGGTGGGTGTCGGGCGCGGCGCTCGGGGCGAGCGCGAGCACGCTGTCGCCGACCGTCAGCAGCGCCTCCGCGGGCCAGGCGGTCCTCGCGCCGAGCGGCGTGCCGTCCAGCGCGGCGGCGCCCTGCATCGTCATCGCGGACGCCTCGACCGCGACGGTGTCGCGCGCGACCGTGAGCCGCAGGGACCGCGCCGGGACGGACGGGTCGTCCAGCACCACGTCCACGTCGCGCCCGGAGCCGATGGTGCTGGTGCCGAGCCCGAGCCGGTGCACCGACCCGGCGGCCGGGCCGCCGATGACCCGGACCTCGACGAGGCCGGTCGGCTCGGCGAGGACGGTGGCGGCGGCGCCGCGCTGCTCGACGGCGACGACGGCGCCGTCCCGCAGCTCCTTGACGGCGAGGGCCTGCGGGTCGAGCATCCGGCCGTCCATCCACAGCGCCCTGCGCGGGCCGCGCCCGTCCTTGGCGAGCAGGGCGGCCTTGGAGAAGCGCGGCGTGAGGGCCGGCGGGGCGCCGTCGAGGACGGCCGCGAGCGACTGCGCGATCCCGCCGACGGTGGCCTCGGCGTCGACGTCGATGACGACATCGCGAGGACCGCCGCCGGTCAGCGCCGTGAACGAGATCCGCATCCGAGCCTCCGACGTCCGCTGGTCGACCGGAGTCAGCTTAGGCATCAACCCCGGCGGACTTCCGGTAGGCGGCGATGATCGTTTCGAGGGCGTCGTCCAGCGGGGTGGGAGCCATCCCGAACGTCGCCTGAAAAGCGGAGGAGTCGAGAACGTACGGCTTGTCGAACTGGTAGCGGGTCTCCCGCAGCTCCTTCAGCAGCGGGGAGAACAGTCCGAGCGCGCGGAACACGGCGCGCGGCACCTCGGTGACCCGCGGCTTCGGCGCGCCCGCGATCGCGCACAGCCGCTCCGCGACCTCCAGCGTGGACACCGCCGGCGCCGTCGGGACGTGCCAGACGCGGCCGAGCGCCCGCTCGTCCGTGCCGGCGATGGCGAGCGCCTCGGCGACGTCCGGCAGGTACGTCCACGAGTGCGGGACGGACGGGTCGCTGAAGTACAGCACCCGCTTGCCCGCCAGCAGCGGCTTCACGAACCGGGTCTCGCCGATGTACGCCTGGTCGGTGCTCCGGGGCCCGTAGTAGTCGGACGGCCGCAGCTCGGTGGTCCGGATGCGGCCGGCCTCGTGCGCGGCGAAGGCGTCCCGCGACATCTTCGCCCGCACCTGCCCCTTCGTGCCGGGCGCGGCGAGGGGCAGGTCTTCGGTCATCGGCCCGTCGACCGGCCCGTACAGGTAGAGATTGCTCAGCGTGACCAGGACGGCCCCGGTGTCCTCGGCGGCGCCGAGGAAGGACGCCGCCATCGGCGGCCAGTCCTGCACCCAGCGGTGGTACTGCGGGTTGACGCAGTTGTAGAGGGCGTCGGCGCCCCTGGTGATCTGCGTCAGCCGGGTCCGGTCCGCGACGTCGGCGGCGATCCGCTCGACGCCCTCGGGCCCCGATCCCGACCGCGTCACGACGACGACGTCATGCCCGCGCGCGGTGAGCCGCTCGGCGAGGTGCGCCCCGACCTGCCCCGCTCCGACGATCACGTGCTTGCCCATGTCCCTGCTCCTTCGGTTCAGTGCTCTGTAACGAGAGCGATGCTCTCTCGCGAGAGCGGTGTTGTCAAGAGCAGTGCTCTCGCTTCAGTGCATCGCTCTGTTAATCTCGGGGCATGAGCGAACCGAACCGGGGCGCGACGGCCCCGCACGGGAGGCGCGCATGAGCGCGGGACGGACGGCGCGCGAGCGGGTGCGGGCCGAGCTGATCAGGGAGATCACCGAGATCGCGCGGCGGCAGCTCGCCATCGAGGGCGCGGCCGGCCTGTCGCTGCGCGCGGTCGCCCGCGAGATGGGCATGGTGTCGTCGGCGATCTACCGGTACTTCCCGAGCCGCGACGACCTGCTGACCGCGCTGATCATCGACGGCTACAACGCGATCGGGGACGCCGTCGAGCGCGCCGACGCGGCGACCGACCCCGGCGACTTCGCCGGCCGGTGGCTCGCGGTGTGCAGGGCCGTCCGAGGGTGGGCGCTGGAGCATCCGCACGAGTACGCGCTGCTGTACGGGTCGCCCGTCCCCGGCTACACGGCGCCTCAGGACACCGTCCCCGCAGCCGTTCGCGACACGCTGGTCTTCACGCGCATCATCAGCGAGGCGCACGCCGCCGGTGCGCTCGACCCCGCAGGACCGCTCCCGCCCGCGCCGCCCTCACTCGCCGCCGACCTGGCCCGCGCGCGCGCCGCACTACCCATGGATCTCCCCGACGACGTGATGACTCGGGCCTTCACCGCATGGGCCGGCTTGTACGGAACTGTCAGCTTTGAATTGTTCGGGCAATTCAACAACGTGATCGAGGAGGAACGGTCCGCCTACTTCGACCACTCCATGTCCCTGCTCGGCCGCCTCGTCGGCCTGGAACCGTGACGCGGCGCGGCCTCCCCGGGCCTCCCGCGGTCTCGCGGGGCATCCACGGACGTGTCCAGCATGTGGTCAGTGACGCATGTGACTGGTGGTAAGTAGCCATGTGACCAAAGAATTCGCAGGTCACCACCGTCCGCCCGGATACGGAACGGCTTCACCTCACCGAATCCATTGACGGGACCTTGCCGCCCCCGCAAGCATGGATTGCTCGGCATGCGCGGAATCCCTGGGACGGGGGGCCGCGGAAGGGCGGGAAGGAGCGCGTGGGCAGCGCGATGAAGGCCAACCAGTCGACCATCTCCGGC
>NZ_VCKZ01000474.1 GCF_005889745.1 Actinomadura geliboluensis | reverse complement strand
GTGGTGTCGTCGACACGGTCGATCACGGACATGACGTGTGGTTCTCCCCCCGAAGAACGTGGGCGCTTCACCCACTGATCACTTGCTCCCCAGCAAGATCACTTTCCACACCTGAGGGAATACCCCCTTCGGGGGTGCTGTCGAAGCGGATCTCGTTGATCAGAGGGAAGAGCGCGATGGGCATGGCCAGGACGGTGGCTGCGAGATCGTGGCGGAGAAGCCAGGATGGGGCGCCGAGGATGATTCGCCAGACTTATGGGGGTGGTCCACGAGGTTGACGCGTGCGTGGATTGGCCTGCTGCTGATCGTGGGTGCGGGGCGAGCATCGCCACCAACAACCCTCACCTCGGATGTTGCTACGACGCTATGACGCCACCCTTTCGTGCCTGCGGCGCGGGTGATGCAGGCTGGATATAGGATTGCGGAGAATGCTTAGGTTGACGTGCAAGGTTCAGCCTACCGGCCTCATTCGTGATTCATGCGTCAGATTGTTGCCGAACGAGGGATTCGATGACTGCGAATATCGCGCTCCACCAGCAGATCGTTGGGTTGTCGGACCTGATCACACCCATGGCGATCCGGGCCACGGTCACCCTCGGCATCGCCGATCACATAGGTGAGGACGGCGAGACGCTTCCGGACCTCGCTGAGCGGGTCGGCGCGCAGCCCCGCCCGCTCGGCAAGCTCCTGGCTCATCTGGTGAGCGTGAACATCGTCGCCCTTGACGAGGGCCGTTATCGGCTCACCGAGCTGGGCACTGTTCTGCGGCGAGACGGGAATGCGCCGTGGCCGTTCGAGCAGCTTGACTTGGACGGGGCGATCGGGCAGACGGAGCTCGCCGTGATTCACCTCGTACACACGTTGCGAACAGGAGAATCGGTCTACCGGCGAATGTTCGGTACCGACCTGTGGTCCTATGTCGACGGGCGCAAGAACGCCGAGGACGAACTGAGTTCCCAATCCAAGGCGGCGCCAGCTTTCGACGTTGAGGTTCTGGTGGAACATCCGTGCTGGCGCACTGCGGACACGCTGGTGGACGTGGGCGGGCACACCGGTGCGCTGGTCGAGGCGCTGCTCACCAGACATCCGAACCTACGCGCGACCCTCCTGGATTTGCCCACTTTCGCCCGAGTGGCACGACGTCGCTTCGACGAGACCGGGCTGGGCGATAGGGCCGCTGCCGTCGGTCAGGACTTCTTCGAGCCGCTGCCCCGGTACGCCGACATCTACCTACTCTCGGCCGTTCTCGCCGACTGGGATGACCAGAGCGCCGTACGGCTGCTGCGCAACTGCGCGAATGCCGCCGGGCGGAATGGCAGGATCCTGCTGTCGGAGGTGTACTTGCCCGAACACCTTCAGTGGCCGAGCAGCGCCATGACGCTCTGGCTCGAGGCCATCACCGCCAATCCGGACCGGACCCCGGAGGACCTGTCGGCTCTGGCCGCCGAGGCCGGGCTGAGTGTGGCGCGGGTGGACCGAGCGGCGACCCGCGTGGTGCTTGAGTTGCACGCCTGATTGGGCCTGCAGTGTCACCCCGCCAGCGCCGTTTGGACGAGGCACAGCACGGCCAGCAGGGCAGGTCCGCGAGCGAGCTGCAAGATCAGGCCGACCGGGGTCGGGCCGAAAACGCCGAAATCGACGAGGGAGCCCCCGTAGTCGGTTGGCGGCCTGGTCGCGATCCGGTAAGCGACGAGCACCGCGCCTACGGCCGATATCGCGGCGGCGAGGACGGAGATGCCGGAAATGAGCGCCGCGGTGACCGACGACCAGACCACCGCGCCAGTCGCAGGGACCACCAGGTGCGCGAGCATGAGCGACCGATCCGAGCCGCCCAGCGCCCTGCGGATCGAGGGTGAGTGCGAGACAAAGCGGAGCCCTCCGGCCAGCCTGTCCACGGCAAGGAACGCCGCCACCAGATGGACGGCGGGCAGCAGGAGCGTCAGGCCGATCACGTGTGCCGCGTAGGGCACCGGCATCAGGGCAGCCCAGACGAACAGGCCGGTGCGGGTGCGCAGCACACGGGCCAGGTCGGCCCTCACCAGCGCGATGGAACGGCTCCCCTTGATCGCAGCCGGCCTGACTCTCGCGATCGTGCGGGCACGGCGTTCCAGGACGATGGACCAGAAGAACGTGAAGTCCAGGGACAGCACCGACACCTGGGTCGCCGTCGCGAGCTCGACTCCGGAAGACACTGCCCCCAGGGTGAGCGTGTCCAGGCCACGGCGAGCCGTGTGGATCGCGACTGCGGTCCCCGCCACGAGCACGACCGCGCATGTCGTGTACACTACCGTGCCAGCCGTCTCCAGGCCCGTCAGTAGGTAGCCAGGCTGCAGGACGGGGATCGCCACGGCGACGATGGCGAGCGCGTAGGAGACCACGCCGAGTCCGCGCTGGACGCCACGCACCGACCGCAGTCTTGCCTGTGCCAGCACGCACAGGCATGTCTCTATGGTTCCGATTGCTGCCCAGAGCACCAGCCATGGTGCGAACGGGACTGCGAGTCCGGCCGTCAGCAAGAAGGCCATGCCGATGGCGGCGCACGCCGCCGTGCCGATCGCCACGGCGGCGGCGAAGTGGCCGACCAGCAGCCGTCCCCGATCGACCGGTGTGCTCAGCAGCCAGGTGCGTGACGCGGCGCCGGCGTACAGCGGCCCGAACGCCAGCAGGGCCCTGGCCAACAGGGCCACGCACAGGACCGCGATGATGGCGGAGGTCAGGCGGATCACCGAGGTCCCCGGCGAAGAGGATGCGACGTCGCCCTGGTCGATGCGCCGGAGCCCGTCATGTACGACCTCCCACACCAGGCCCCCGAGCACTGCCAGGTAGAGGGCGCGTTCGAACAGCAGGGACAGGGTGGCGGTCAGGGAGTGCCGCGGTTTCCTGGACCGCACTCGACGGCGCAGCTCCCCCGCCCGCGGAACGGTCTCGCGCACGTCGGCGACAGTCATGTCGCGACCTCGATGGTCCAGTCCGCCGTCGCGTCGATCAGCTCCCGGTCGTGGGAGGAGAACAGGATGCCCACTCCGGCGGCCTTCTCGCTGTTGAGCCGGGAGGCGAGCCAGGCCCGCCCCTTGGCGTCCAGACGCTGTTCCGGCTCGTCCAGGAGCAGGAGCCGGCGTGGGCGCACCAGGCAGGAGGCGAGGCCGAGCCGGTGCCGCTGCCCACTGGACAGGGTGGCGGGAAGCTGGTCGGCCGCGCCGGACAGGTTGAGCTCGTCCAGCAGGGCGTCGACCGTCTTCGGCGGGTCGGCCGTTCCGTGCGCCCAGGCGTACAGGCTCAGGTGGTCGACGACCGACAGGTCGGGGAAGTAGTCGACGTCGTCGAGCAGACATGCCATCGCGGCGCGTACAGCCGGATCCGACTCGCGGAGCGGACTGCCGTCCAGCTCAATGCTGCCCTCGTCGAAGTCCTCGCTCCCGGCGACGCACTTCAGCAGCGTCGTCTTCCCCGCGCCGTTGGGGCCGACGACGGCCGCCGCCTCACCAGGCCGGAGGATGAAACCCACGTCCTTCAGAACGGGTATGTCGAAGTAGGACTTGCGCAGATCCGAGACGCGCAGGAGGTCCTGTGCGGCCAGTGTGCTCATGGAGGTGACTTCGTTGCCGCGCCGGCAATCATCGGCATCACGTTAGCAACACGCGTAGGAGCACGACAGCGCCGCACTGCAGGTCGTGAAGGTCAACATGAAGATCGCGACACCGCCAGCCTCTCTCCGCATGCACTGGGCGATCTGGATGAGACGTTGCCGTTCGGTGGAGTGTCCGCCGATCTCTCCGTTGAAGAACGACATCATCTGGTCGACGGTCGCTTCGATGTCCTGTTCCTCACCCTTGATGAACGCCGCGCCCGCACCGACGAAGTCGTCGATTCCCCGCACATCGGCCATGGACTCCTCGAGTTGTGTCATGAGCGCGGCCAGGTCGGCCCGCCGCCCCTGATTATCCTCGGCGGCCATCCTGTTCCTCTCGGTCTTCACTATCGGCTCCCTTCGACGTCTGCGTCGATCATCCTGGTTCCGCCCGGCCGAATCGATGTGGCAGGGGAAGCAGTGGCGACACGATCGTCGGGTCGACCCTGCGGAGGGCCGTGAGCGCGGCCCCAGCCGCGCCAAGCATCACGCCATACCCGTCAGGCCAGACCAGAGTGGGCCGCCCCGGCAAAGTTGGAGGCTAGATCGGTTGGTTCTCGATCGCCAGACCGGTGCCGGCGGCTGATCGGTTGAACATCTCCTCGTATTCGGCCGGAGGAGCGTTCCCGCAGTAAGAATGTAGTCGTTCTGAATTGTACCAGGCAACCCATTCCATGGTGGCCATCGTCACATCCATGACACCTTGCCAGCCGCCATGGAACTCGATGAGCTCCTTCTTGTAGAGACTGTTTAGCGACTCCGCAGCGGCATTGTCATACGAGTCGCCCTTACTGCCGACAGAACGGGCAGCGCCGACCTGGTCGAGTCGTTCGGCGTAGCGGATAGAAGTGTATTGAACACCCCTGTCGGAATGGTGGACGAGGTCGTAGACGTCACCTCCGCGTGCCCAGATCGCCATTTCCAGGGCGTCGAGCGCGAGATCGGTGCCGAGGTGGTCGGCGACCTGCCAGCCGACGATCCGCCGGGAGTACAGATCCTGGACGAACGCGGTGTACACCCAGCCCGCCGCGGTGGCGACGTAGGTGATGTCGGCGACCCATCGCAGGTCTGGCCGGTCCGCGGTGAAGTCACGGTCCAGCAGGTCACCTGGCCTGTCGGCGCTGGGGACGGTGGTTCGGGGACGCTTGCGGGACCAGGTCGCCCCGGCGATGCCCAGTTCGCGCATCAGCCGTTCGACCGTGCACCGCGCGACGGTGACGCCCTGCCGGTTGAGCTCGCCCCACACCTTCCGAGCCCCGTACAACTGCCGTCCCGGCCCTTTCCACACCCCCAGGATCTCCTTTTTCAGTTCTTCATCCCGGACCACACGAGCCGACGGATTCGACTCCCGCTTCTTCGCCGCCCAGTACGTGGACGACGCGAACTCCAACACGGCACAGATCGGCTCCACGCCGAACTGTTCGCGATGAGCATCAACGAACTCGACTAGCGCGGCAGTTTGGGATCGAGTTCCCGGGCGAAAAACGCCGAAGCGGCCTTCAGGATCTCGTTCGCCCGCCGCAACTCACGAACTTCCCGCTCGAGTTCGGAGATCCGCTGCGCGTCACTGGTCGACCGTCCTGGACGCTTCCCGCCGTCGACCTCGACCTGACGTATCCAGGTCCGCAACGCCTCGCGATGCACCCCGAGCTGGTCGGCGATCCGGGCGATCGACCCGGTCCGCTCACCGGTCTGCTCACGTAGCTCAAACACCATCCGAACCGCGCGTTCCCGCAGCTCAGGGCTGTACTTTCTCGGGGGTGCCATAGCCCCTCACCCTTCCAGGTATCGGAGCCTCCACCAGACCCGGGGTGGCCCACCTTTGGTTGCCAACATGGCAAGCACGGTCATGCCGAAGCTCCGGGTGATGTTCTCGGGTGATGTGTTGTAAGGCATGTCCCGTAGAAGCACGCCATCGGTTTCGACCACCAGGGCGGTCCTGACGTAATCCAGCAGGAGCCGCAACTCGCCCGGCGGCAGCTTGTCGCCCGCGTGAACGATCACTATTTTCTCCACCGGCCGACGTTCCCGGCGCTGCTGACGTTCGCGGTCCACGAACGCCTGGTAAGGCGGGGCGGCTTCGACCCTGTCGCGGTCCATCGTCATGAGCACAGCCGTGTTGCCGTCTGCCCCTTTTGTGTTCACCGTGACCGAGGTGAGCGCTTTGTAACGGAAAACAAGCTTGATGTCGTAGCCTGCCGGAGTGTCGGGGTAGAGCCAGCAGCCACTCATCTTCAGGTACGTCTCGCCGAGTAGCCCGACGACGGCGGCGGTGTCCATACCCAGTTCCAGCTGGAACACAGGATGGCTGATGTCCAGCGCTGCGTTGTGATGTGCCGGTGCCTGTGGTCGTTGCGGCTGCGTCCTTGGCTTCCTGCGAAATATACCCATGGTTGCCGTCCAAAAGTTGACTTAGCGAGCGCAACGACGTGTCACAACCCTACACAAATCAGCTCAGCCAGCCTGTTCCTTATCAACGACGTGGACGGGGTCGCCGTAGTACTCGGGAAAGATCGGGCGCATATAGGGGTCGCCGTAGTCTTGGCCGAGAATCCAACGAACCCGTCCCTGACCAGGTGATTCTCAGGTGCTTGACGTGAGGCGTGGTCTTTCAAGAGAGCGCTCGCGGCGGCTGTTCTGGTGTCCTGCGGTTAGTGGGTGCGCCGGGGTGGGGCAAGGATGCCGGTGATCTCGGCGACGGCCTCGCCGCCGGGCCGGGTGTAGCGCATGGCGTTGCGCGGGTTCTTGTGGCGGGTCTTGGCCATGATGAGCTGGAGCGGGACCTTCTGCTCGCCGAGGTGGGTGGCGGCCGAATGGCGAAGCTGGTGCGGGTCAAGGCCGAGGTGGGTGTCCATCAGGACGCGGAGGCGGTCGTAGCCGAGGCGGGGCCGTCCGGTGTGGGGGGCAGATGTGCTCAGGTCCGGGCCTTCGGGCGGGGACGGGACGCCGGTCGGCGAGGAAGAGGGG
>NZ_VCKZ01000058.1 GCF_005889745.1 Actinomadura geliboluensis | reverse complement strand
CTTCTCGCCCTCCAGGCGGGGAGCTGTGGGCGGCCGCCGATCTGCTCACTCCGATGGCGATCCGGGTGGCGGCGACGCTGCGGCTGGCCGACCACATCGCGGGCGGCGCGCGGACGGTCGAGGCGCTCGCCGCGGCGGCGGGCGCCGAAGCCGACGCGCTGGGACGGCTCATGGGGCATCTGGTGACCGCCCGTGTGCTGGTCCGCGAGGACGACGGCGCCTATGAGCTGACTGACCTGGGCGAGCAGCTTCGTGATGACCATCCAGGGGGCCTGCGGGTCTGGCTCGACCTGGAAGGGGCCATCGGGCATGCCGATCTGTGCTTCACCGAACTGCTGCACACCGTGCGCACCGGGGAGCCCGCCTTCCCGCGTCGTTTCGGCCGGACGTTCTGGGAGGACCTGTCGGCCGACGCGCGGCGTGCGGCGTCGTTCGACGCGTTGATGGGCGGGCGGCTGGCGGAGGAGGCGCCCGTGCTGGCCGCCGCCTACCCCTGGGGCGGTCTCGGTCGCGTGGTCGACGTGGGCGGCGGCGACGGGAGCCTGCTGATCGCCCTCCTTCGCGCCCACGAAGACCTGCGCGGAACGGTGATCGACCTGGCCGGGCCGGTCGCGCGCGCCAAGGCGGCCATCGCCGGGGCCGGACTGGGCGACCGGGCCGACGCCGAGGCGGGCAGCTTCTTCGACCCCCTTCCCGCCGGGGCGGGCGGATACCTGCTCTCGGGCGTCCTTCACGACTGGGACGACGAGCAGGCCGCGCGGATTCTGCGGCGGTGCGCCGAGGCGGCATCGGGGACGGGGAAGGTGCTCGTGGTGGAGCACGTCGCCAACGTCGAGGGCGACACGCGGGACACCGAAGGCGACCTGCGGATGCTCTGCTACGTCCGCGGCAGGGAGCGCACCCTGGCCGAACTGGGCGAGCTGGCCGCGTCGGCCGGTCTGCGGGTCGGCTCGGTCAGGCCGGGCGGACTGCACTCGATCGTCGAGCTGGAGCCGTCCGGCTGACCGGAGGAACGCTCCCACGCGGACCGGCGGGTGATCGCCGGCGCGGCGCCCATCCGGGTCCAGGGGAGCCCTGACACGCGTCCGGCCTGAGGGGTCGTGGGACGATGGCGCCGTGTCCGTGATGCCGGAGCCCGTTGCCCCCGACGCGCCGGGAGTGATCTCCCGGCCGCTGCTCACGCAATGGTGGCTCGACCTGGCGTTCATCCACTGGGCGGTGGAGCCGCGGCGGGTCGCGCCGCTGCTACCGGACGGCGTCGAACCCGACACGCTGGACGGGGTCACCTATGTCGGCCTCGTCGCGTTCTGGATGGACCGGGTCGGGTGGCTCGGGCTGCCCGGCGTCCCCTACCTCGGGACGTTCCCGGAGACGAACGTCCGGCTGTACTCGGTGGACGCGCGGGGGCGGCGGGGCGTGGTGTTCCGGTCGCTGGACGCCTCGCGGCTGCTGCCCGTGGCGATCGCGCGGGCGGCGTTCCGGATGCCGTACCAGTGGTCGCGCATGTCCGTCCGGGCCCGCAAGGACGTCGTCAGCTACACCAGTTCGCGGCGGTGGCCCGGGCCGCGCGGCGCCTACAGCCGGATCGACGTGCGGATCGGCGAGCGGGTGGCGGAACCGTCCGAACTGGAGCATTTCCTCACCGCTCGCTGGGGCATGCACAACGAGGTCTTCGGGCGGGTGCGGTTCCTGCCGAACGTCCACCCGCGATGGCCGCTGCACCGGGCGACGCTGCTGCGCTGCGAGCAGGACCTCGTGGCGGCGGCGGGGCTGCCGGGGCCGCTGGGCGAGCCGGTCAGCGTGCTGTACTCGCCGGGCGTGCCGGTGCGGTTCGGCCTGCCCGTCGGCTGATCACTCGACCGGAGGGCCGGGGAAGCGCATCACCGGGTTGCTGCGGCCCGCGAGCAGCAGGACGAGCACGATCCCGGCGGCGGCGTAGCAGCCGAGCACGATCAGGGGCCGGGCCAGGTCGTTGCCGTCGAAGTAGACGGCGTTCCGGACCGCCTCCGTCCCGGCCCAGTTGGGCAGCCACGGGCCGACGTCCCGCCAGAACCCCGGCAGCATCTGCAGCGGCCACGGCCCCCCGGCGGCCGGGTTGCCGAGCACGACGAACACCACGATCGCCAGCGCCGTCCCGATGATGCCGAGCAGGCTCTCGGCGGCGGCCGTCGCGACCGCGATGGCGAACACGCAGAGCGCGCCGACGCCGGTGAGCAGCCAGGGGTGGCCGGGCAGGTAGCCGTAGCCGGTCTCCACGATCAGCGTCCCGGCGGCGCCGACGGCCGCCGAGTACACCGCGAAGGCCAGCAGGCGGACGACGGCGTCGCGCGGCGTCCGGGCCGCCATCCCCCGGTAGAGGCCGACGATCGCGGCGACCAGGTAGCCGCTGACGATCCACGCGATCACCAGGTAGAACGGGACGAGCCCTTCGGAGTCCCCGGGGTCGGCGGGCACCACGTCCTGCACGGCCAGGGTCTGCCCACTGGACGCCGCGACCTGCGCGAACGCGCCGCGCAGCAGGCCGCTGGTGGCCGGGCCGAAGGCAGTGGTGACGAGCAGCCGGCCCTGCTGCGGCACGTAGGCGCCGTAGACGTCGCGGTGGCGGATCGCCCGCCGCGCGGCCTCGGCGGTCGGGTACCCGCGCGTGTCGAACTGGTCGCCCTGGCGGTCCAGCGCGGCGCCGACGCGTGCCGCGGCGTCCGGCGGGCCGACCACAGCCACCGGCAGCCGGTGCGGGTGCGGCGCGTGGAGCCCGCCCACGTAGGACGCGATGAACGCCGCGCCGAGCAGGAAGACGGCCGCCATGAACAGCGCGGTGACCGGATAGGAGACACCGCGTTCGGGCTGAGGCGAGCCGGTCATTGCCTATGGCTACCCTGTCGTCACGATACGTAACTGCGCTTGCGTGCGCGAGGTGCGGATGCTTTATAAATGCACATTCATTTATTAATGGGGGTGCGATGGCGGGGCGGCCGAGGGGCGTCGACGACGCGGCGATCCTGCGGGCGGCGGTCGAGGTGATCGGACGGGTCGGACCGGCCCGGCTCACCCTCGCCGCCGTGGCCGGCGAGGTGGGGGTGGTGCCGGGCACGCTCGTCCAGCGGTTCGGGTCCAAGCGCGGGCTGCTGGTGGCGCTGGCCGCGTCCGCCGTCCGGGACGCCAACGCGCTGCACGAGCGGGCGAGGGCGGGGCACGCGTCGGCGCTCGCGGCGCTCGACGCCTTCGCGGTCGAGGGGATGTCCGAGATGTCCACGCCGGAGCGGTTCGCGAACCACCTGGCCTTCCTGTGCGCGGACCTCACCGACCCCGAGCTGCACGAGCACGCCCTGGCCGTCCACCGGGCGCAGTGCCGCGTGATCGAACTGCTGCTCGGCGAGGCGGCGGCCGGCGGCGAGCTCCGCCCCGGCACCGACACCCGCGCCCTGGCCCGGACGATCCGGGCCGTCGTCGCGGGAACCGGCCTGAGCTGGGCCCTCGACCGCGAGGGGACGCTCCCGGAGCGGCTCCGCCAGGAGATCCGCGCCGTCCTCGCACCGCACGTCCGCGAGGACGCGCCGCACCTCCGCACGGGCAGGGAGGAACCATGGGGATACTGACCGGGCGTACTCCGAGTCCCCCGCCTATCTCGGACGGGCGGTCGCCGCCCTCGCCGCCGACCCGAACATCATGGACAAGTCGGGCCGGGCGCTGGCCACCTCGGGCCTCTACGAGGAGTACGGCTTCACCGACGCCGACGGCACGCGACCGGACTTCGCCGCCCACTGGGCCGAGGCGCTGGTGGACGAGTACGGGCCGCTCGGCGACCCGCTATAGCCCGCCGATGACGAGGCGGCCGCCCCGCACGGCGACGTCCGTCCCGAAGGCGCGGCAGGCGGCGGTGAACCGCTCGGTGATCCAGGCGTGGTCGGCGCCCTCCGCGCACTCCGTGCGGGCGAAGTCCAGCCGGAGCGGCACCGCCTCGAACCGGGACGGCCGCCCCTCGTCCACGGTGACCAGGAACAGCAGGCCCAGGTCGTTGCGGAGCATCGGATCGACGATGTAGTCGTCGATGAAGTCGCCCATGTCGAACACGACCGGCGGGGCCGCACCGTGGAACACGTGCGCCGAACTGCCCGCGACGAGCGACGCGCCGGCGTCCACGAGGCTCCGGGCCGCCCGGCGGACGTAGCGCGGCGGCTCCGAGGTCATGTTCGGGCCCCAGTGCGGCATGACGAGCACGGTGCCGACGCCGTCCCGCAGCTCGCGGATCCGCCGCGCCAGGTCGTCCGGGACGCCCTCGCGCAGATCGGTGAAGGCGACACCGGGGCGGTCGGGCCCCGCGGCGAAGTCGGCCGGATGGTCGGTGACGCCCACCACCGCCACCCGCGTGCCCCGCGCCTCCAGCACGGCCGGCTCCTCCGCCGCCGCGAGATCCTCTCCGGCGCCGATCGTGCGGATGCCCGCCCGCTCCAGGAGATCGACCGTGTCCGCCAGCGCGTCGGCGCCGTAGTCGAGGGCGTGGTTGTTGGCGAGCGTCACGCAGTCGACGCCCAGCTCGGCGAGGACGTCGACCGCGTCCGGCGGAGCCCGGAAGTGGAAGGGCTTGCCCGGGGCGTCCCAGGGCCGCCCCCGGTCGGAGACGCAGCACTCCAGGTTCAGCAGCGCCAGGTCCGCCTCCGCGAACGCGTCGCGCACACCGCCGGAGAACAGGCCGTGCGGGCCGTACTCGGCGATCCGGATTCCCACTCCGCGCCCGAGCATGGTGTCCCCGGCGAGCGCCACCGTGATGGCCATCGGGTCCTCCCTCGACGGGACGTCCCCTCCCAGCCTACGAACCGCGCGCTCCCCCGCTAGGACAGCGGGCGGCCCGGGCCCTTCTTGATCTGCTCGATGAACAGCTGCGCGAGGGCGTGCTGGCCGGCGACCGTCGGGTGGTAGCTGCGCGGCTCCGCCTCCAGGGCGGGCAGCTTCAGCGCCAGGCCGTTCATGTAGGCGTTCTGGCTGCCGACCTCGTGCCCGGCGAACGCGCCGTAGGCGTCGACGAACTCGACGCTGCCGGGGGCGCGCGTGGCGGCCTTGCGGGCGTCGGCCTCCGCGACCGACTGCCGGATCAGCTGCCCCAGCTCGTAGGCGCGGGCGTTCAGCCAGCGCTGGTCCGACACCGTGATGTTGTCCGCGTCCACGCCGCTGACCTCGGAGAACGCCTTCGGGTACCCCATCACGACCACCCGCGCGCCGGGGGCCCGCGCGGTGATGTCGGCGAGCAGGGACGGCAGGCTCTGGCGCAGCTCGGCCATCTTCCCCGCGATCTCCTCGCCCTGCCGGGTGCAGCTCTTGCTCCACGGCAGCTTCACCACGCAGCCGGCGAGCACCTTGGAGAACCCGACGTCGTTGCCGCCGATGCTGAGGGTGATCAGGCTGGTGTCGCGCCCGATGCGCCCGATCTGCGGGGGCTCGCCGTGCCGTCCCTTCAGGACGTCGCGGGTCGTGGCGCCCGAGCAGGCCCAGAACGAGGTGCCCTTCGCGAACCGGAACGCCTGGGAGACCTCGTGGTAGTACGCCTTGGACGTCCGGTGGCAGCGGGCGAGCGGGTTGTGGTCGGCCGGGGTCGCCTCCGCGCCGACGCCCGCCGAGTAGGAGTCCCCGAGCGCGACGTAGGCGCCGCGCGTGGCCGCCTCCAGCGGCGTCGGGGCCCGCTCGGCGGCGACCGGGTCGGCGCGCTGCTCCGGGACGGGCGTCCGGCACCCCGCGCCGAACACCTCGCAGCGCGCGGCGGGCAGCGCCACCACCGGGACGACGGCCAGTGCCAGCAGGACGGCGAGGAGGACGAGCGCGGCGCGGCGCTCGCCGAGACGGTCCCGCAGCCGTGCGAACGGGCTGATCAAGCGTCCTCCTCCACGTCCATCAGGCAGACGTCCGCGCGCCGCCACCGGTTCCCGCCTTTACATTGTAGATCCGTTATTGGGGGCAGGGCGCCCACATGGCGACGCGCGGCCCGAGGTCGTGCAGGCCCGCCTCGATCTCGGCGGCCCAGTAGGACCTGAGCCCCGGGCCCCACCGCTCCTCCGGCAGCTCCGCGAAGCCGTGCCGGGCGTACCAGGGGCCGTTCCACGGGACGTCCCGGTACGTCAGCAGGCTGACGCCGGGCGCCCCGGACGCCGCCGCCCCCGCCATGACCTCCGCGAGCAGCGCGGCGCCGATCCCCCGCCCGGTCAGGTCGCCGCGCACCGAGATCTGCTCCAGGTGCGCGGCGCCGTCGACCTCCTCGACCGCCGCGAAGCCCACCGCCGGGTCGCCCGCCACCACGATCCGGGCGGCGCCGTCACCGATCAGCTGCTCGATCACGGTCGGGCCGGGCGGGAACACGATCCCGATCTCCCGGAACATCGCGTCGCCCGAGTTCTCGATGTCCGCCAGCCGCGGCAGGTCCGCGGGCCGCGCCGGCCGCACCTCGTACCCCATGCCGCGATCGTAGGCGGGGCGGCCGCGTGCCGCCGCCCATTTAGCGGCCGTCCGGGCGCGCCGCCGCCGGCGCGAGCGACAGGTCCCAGTACTCGGCGTAGCGGCCGCCGCGCTCCAGCAGCTCCTCGTGGGTGCCCTCCTCCACGATCCGGCCGCCGTCCAGGAACGCGATGCGGTCGGCGCGGCGGACCGTCCGCATCCGGTGCGCCACCATCACCACGGTCCGGCCCGCCATCAGGCGCTCGATGCCCGCGTGGACGGCCGCCTCGTTCACCGGGTCCAGCGCGGAGGTCACCTCGTCCAGCAGCACGATGGGCGCGTCCTTCAGCAGCGCCCGCGCGATCGAGACCCGCTGCCGCTCGCCGCCCGACAGCAGCGCGCCGCCCTCGCCGACGTTCGCGTCCCATCCGCCGGGCAGCCGCTCGACCACCTCGTCCAGCCGGGCCGCGGTCGCCGCCGCCCGCACCTCCGCGTCGCCCGCGCCGGGACGGCCGAGGCGCACGTTCTCCTCGATCGTGCCGTCGAAGAGGTAGACGTCCTGGAAGACGACGGCGATCTGCTCCATCAGCACGTCGGTGCTGATCTCGCGCACGTCCACCCCTCCGACGCGGACCGCCCCCTCGTCCACGTCGTAGAAGCGGGCGAGGAGCTGGAGCAGGGTGCTCTTGCCCGCGCCCGACGGGCCGACGACGGCGAGCCGCCGCCCCTCCGGCACCGCCAGCGACAGGCCGCGGATCACGGTGCGGTCGTCCCGCCGGAAGGTGACGGACGCGAACTCCACGTCGCGGCGCACCGGCCGGACCGGTTCGGCCGGCTCCGGCAGCGGCTCGGTGCGCAGCACCTCGTCCAGCCGCGCCAGCTGGGAGCGGGCCGCGCGCATCCGGCCGGCGAACTCCGACAGCGCCAGCAGCGGATCGGCGCAGCGGGCGGCCAGCACCAGGACCGCGAGCAGCTCCGCCGCGCCGACGTCCCCGCCGAGCGCGAGGTGGGCGCCGAGGACCAGCATCCCGGTGAACACCGCCTGCACCGCGAGGGACAGGCCGAGGGCGCCGGGCAGCGCCGACAGCGTCGTGCGGCGGGACGCGCGCCGCAGCTCGGCGAGGGCGTCGTCGAGCAGCCGGAAGCGCTCGGTGGTCCGGCCCCCGGCCCGCAGCACCGGCTGGGCCTGGAGGTACTCGATGACGCGCCCGGTCGCCTCGTGGGCGCGCTGGTGGCGGTCCTCGTCGGCGGCGGCCGTCGAGCGCCCCGCCCACACCTGGATCAGCGCGACGAGCGGGACGGCGGCGAGCGCCGCCAGCCCGAGCTGCCAGTTGTAGGCGAGCATCACGGCGACGATCGTCAGCGGGGTCGCGCAGGCGGAGATGTACGGCGCCAGCAGGTGGGCGATCACGCTCATCGCCTGCAGCACGCCGGGCCCGGCCAGGACCGACACCTCCCCGACGCGGCCCGGCCCGTACCAGCCGACGGGCAGCCGGGCGAGGTGGTCGCCGAGCCGGTGGTACATGCCGTCCAGCAGCGTCGTCCCGGCGCGGAAACCGGACAGGTCGCTGACGTAGCGCAGCACCGCGTACCCGGCGACCGCCGCGCCGAACGCGATCAGCCACGGGCGGGCGTCGCCGGGCGTGCCGCCGAACAGCTCCCGCAGGACGGGGACCAGCAGCGCGCAGGCCAGCCCCTCGACCACCGCGGTCGCCGTCATCAGCGCCACCGTGCGGCGCACCGGCGGGGCGTACTCGGGTCCCAGCACGCGCAGCAGCAGTCGGATCATCGGGGCATGCCTCCCTGTGGCACGGCGTCGTTCCCGTCGGCGGCCGCCGACCGGTGGGCGTCCCAGAGCGCGGCGAACCGCCCGCCGCGGGCGAGCAGGTCGGCGGGCCGGCCGCGCTCGGCGATCGCCCCGTCCTCCAGGACCACGACGGTGTCGGCGTCCGCGATCGTCTCCATGCGGTGGGCGATGACCAGGACCGTCCGGTCGCCCTTCAGCGCGGCGAGGGCGCGGCGGACCGCCCGCTCGGTCCGCGGGTCGGCGAACGCGGTCGCCTCGTCCAGCACCAGGACGGGGGTGCCGGCGAGCAGCGCGCGGGCGAGCGCGATCCGCTGCGCCTCGCCGCCCGACAGCCGCGCCTCGTCGCCGATCACGGTGTCGTAGCCGCGCGGCAGCTCCATGATCCGGTCGTGGACGTCGGCGAGCCGCGCGGCGCGGACCACGTCGTCGCGCCCGGCCCCCGGTACGGCGAGCGCGATGTTGTCGGCGACCGGCGCGCGCAGCAGCCGGACGTCCTGGAACACGAAGGAGACCGCCCGGTACAGCTCGCGGCTCCCGATCTCGCGCAGGTCCGCGCCGCCGAGCAGGACGGCGCCCTCGTCCGGGTCGAAGAACCGCGGCAGGAGCTGGACGAGCGTGGACTTCCCGCTCCCCGACGGCCCGACGACGGCGGTGACCGTCCCCGGTTCGAGGACCAGGTCGACGCCGCGCAGCACCTCCCGGCCGGCGTCGTAGCCGAACCGGACGCCGCGCAGCTCCACCCGGTGGCCGCGCGGCGCGACCGGGCGGGCCGGCTCCGGCAGCGCCGGCACGTCGAGCACCTCCCGGATCCGGCCGACCGCGCGGCGGGCGGCCTGCATGTCGTCGAAGCCGTGGCCGAGGGCCTCCACCGGCGCGGCGAGCCCCAGTCCGAGCAGCAGGAACGGCAGCAGGTCCGCGGCGGGCATGCCGCCCTCGGTGATCAGCACCGCGCCGCCGGTCAGCACCACCAGCAGCACGAACGGCGGCGACAGCACCACCTGCATCGCGGCGGCGATCCCGGCGAGGCCGCGCACCATCCGGTAGAAGGAGGTGGTGAAGGCGTCCACGGCGGTGAAGAACGCGCGGTGGGCGCGCTCGCCGCCGCCGAACGTCTTCACCACCGCGATGCCCTGGACGAACTCGACGACGGAGTCGGAGATCCGCCCCATCGCCGCGTCGAACTCCTGCTGCTCGCGCAGCCGGGCGGGGGTCATCATCAGCGGCACCGTCGCCACCGCCAGCGCCACCGGGATCAGCGTGATGAGCGTGAGCCGCCAGTCGACGGTGAACAGGTAGGCCAGCGACACCGCCGGCACGACGAACGCGGAGACCAGCTCGCCGGGGGTGTGGGCGATGAACGGGTGGACGGCGCTCACGTCCTCCCCCGCGACCTTCGCCAGCTCGCCCGTCCGGCGGCGCGACAGCCAGCCGAGCGGCACGAGCCCGAGCCGGGCGGCCAGCCGGCGGCGGAAGTCCAGCTGCACCCGGTCGTCGAGGAGGTGCCCGAGCGCCGACGCCGCGCCCGTGGCCAGCAGCCGGACGAGCAGCCCGGCCGCGCCCGCGGCGACGGCGGTCCAGACGTGGCCGCGGTCGAGCGGGCCGGGCGACAGCAGGGCGCGGCCCAGCTCGACGACCGCCAGCAGCGGCGCCAGTCCCGCGACGGCGCCGACCACCTGGAGGGCCACGACGGCGGTGAAGCTCCACCGGTAGGGGCGCAGCAGCCCCGGCGCGCTCACCGCTCCCCCGTCGCGCCGGACCGCTTCTCCCGGCGGCTGCCGCGCGGCAGTGTCGCGGCCATGATCGTGCTGGGGGTGTCCAGCTCGATGCGGTGCCAGCGCCCGCGCGGGACGACGGCGGCGGTCCCGGCCGTCAGCCGGATCTCCTCCTCCCGCCGCCCCGCCCGCTCCGGGCGCAGGTAGAGGCGGATCTTCCCGATGAGGCAGGACACGACCTCGTCGGCCTCGGGGTGGACCTCCCAGTGGTCGGCGTGGACGTCGGCGGCGGTCTTGGCGTGGAACGTCCGAAGCTGCCAGCCGTCCAGGTCGAGGGGGCCCGCCGCACTCCCGGTGCGGACGGTGCCGCCCCGCTGGAGATGCACGGGTGCCCCGAAAAGATCGATCGGCGCGACGGTCATGCGGAGGTTCCTTCCTGCGGCGGCGGGCTCGTCCTGGGCAGGACGGTGAGGGCGATGAGGGCGGCGGCGGCCAGCAGGACCGCGGCGAGGGTCAGGCCGAGCGCGTACCCGTCGTTGAGGGCCGCGGGCGTGGCGGCGCCGCCGGCGCGGTCGCTCGCCGCGGTGCCGAGGGCGGCCAGGCCGAGCGACGCGCCGATCTGGCGGGAGCTGTTGAGCAGCCCGGAGGCGACCCCGGTCTCGGCCGGGGCGACGCCGCCGGTGGCGATGGAGACGATCGGCCCCAGGCACAGCCCGAAGCCGGTGCTGGCGACGACCGCGGGGCCGAGGACGTCCACGCCGTACGAGCCGTCCGGGCTGATGAGGCCGAACCAGGCGAACCCGGCCGCGCCCAGCGCCGCGCCGGCGGCCAGGAGGCGGCGGGGCGCGAAGCGGTAGCCGAGCTTCACGGCGAGCACGGAGCCCGCGATCACCCCGAGGGCGAACGGCACGAACATGACGCCGGTCAGCGCCGCACCGTGCCCGAGGACCCGCTGGAGGTACAGCGACATGAAGTAGAACGCCGAGGCCATGGCGGCGCCGGTCAGCAGGATGAAGGCGTTGGCGCCGGCGACCGAGCGGTTGGCGAACAGGCCGAGCCGCACCAGCGGGTCGCGGGTGGTGCGCCGCTCGACCAGGACGAACGCGGCCAGCAGCACGGCGGCGGACACCAGGCTCGCCATCGTCGGCGCCGACGTCCACGCGTGCTGGTCAGCGCGGACGACCCCGAACACCAGCAGGGTCAGCCCGCCGGTGGCGAGGACGGCGCCGAGCACGTCCGGGCGGCCCCCGCGCACCGGCGCCGGGGCGGCGGCGACGCCCCGCCAGGCCATGCCCAGCGCGACCGCGGCCATCGGCACGTTCACGAACATCACCGCGCGCCAGCTCGCGTACTCGGTGAGGACCCCGCCGATGAGGACGCCGAGGGCGCCGCCGGCGGCGTTCACCGCGCTCCAGATCCCGAAGGCCCGCACGCGCGCGCGGCCCGAGGGGAAGGCGTCGGCCAGCAGCGCCAGCGCGGCCGGGGCCAGCGCGGCGGCGCCGACGCCCTGCGCGGCGCGCGCCGCCCACCAGATGGCCGGGCGCCTGCGCGAAGCCGCCGAGCAGGGACGCGAGGCCGAACAGGCCGAGCCCCGCCAGCAGGACCCGCTTGCGGCCGTACCGGTCGGCGGCCTTCCCGCCGAGCAGCAGCAGCCCGCCGAAGGTGAGCGCGTAGGCGTGGATCACCCAGGTCAGCCCGGCCGGGCTGAAGCCGAGCCCGGCGGCGATCTCCGGGAGCCCGACGTTCACCACCGACAGGTCCAGCGACACCATGAACTGCACGACGGCGACGGCGGCGAGGACGAGCCCCGCCCGCGCCTCGGGCGCGGCGGCCGGTGCCGTCCGCGCCGATTCCCTGATCGTCATCGCCGCCCTCCGGGGGCCGCGCGGGACTGCCTTCGTTGACTCGTGCGCATGCCGGACATCGTCGTGTCCGGGCCGGTCCGCGGTCGTCCTGCCGGGGAAGACTCCTTCGTCCGGTACCCGGGGCGCAGGAACCTCCGGCCTACTTCCCCGGGAGTAGCCGGGTTCTGCGACGTGCGGCGGAGGCACACCGCCCGGAAAGCGCCATAATCTACGCAGATGAGTTTCTTGGACGGGTGGCGGCCGCTCGCCCAGGACGCCCTGCTCGCCGCGGTGGTGGCGGTCCTGCCGGTGGTCTTCGTCGTGGCCGCGCCGGACGCGGGCCCCGCCGACGTCGCGCTCGCCCTCGCCGGCTGCCTCGCGCTCGTCGCGTGGCGGCGGGCGCCGCTGGCGGCGCTGCTGGTCAGCACGGCCTGCATGCTCGCGGTCATGGTGCACGCCCAGCCGGGCCCGTCGCCCGTCTTCCCGGTGCTGGTGGCGGTGTTCGCCGCGGTGCGGGCCGGCCACCGGGCGGCCCCGGCGCTCGCGGGCGCGGCCTTCCTCGGCGCCGACCTCGCGGCCCGGCTGCCCGGCGACGGCGGGCCGATCGACGACCTGGAGAGCACGTCGCTGATGCTCGGCTGGTTCGTCGCGGCCGGCGTGGCCGCGACGGTCGCCCGGCACCGGCAGGCGTACCTCGAGGAGGTCGAGCACCGCGCCGCCGAGGCCGAGCGGACCCGCGAGGAGGCGGCGCTGCGCAGCGCGAGCGAGGAGCGGCTGCGCATCGCCCGGGAGCTGCACGACTCCCTCACCCACAGCATCTCGATCATCAGGGTGCAGGCCGGGGTGGCCGTGCACGTGGCGCGGCGGCGCGGCGAGGACGTGCCGCCCGCGCTGCTGGTGATCCAGGAGGCCAGCGGCGAGGCGATGCGCGAGCTGCGCGCCACCCTGAAGGTGATGCGCGGCGACGCCGGGTCCGACGGCCCGGCCACCGGGCTCGACCGGCTGGACGACCTGGTGGAGCGGGCCCGCTCCACCGGGCTCCCGGCCACCCTGACGATCTCCGGCGTCCGCCGCGACCTGCCGGACGAGGTGGACCGGGCCGCGTACCGGATCGTCCAGGAGGCCCTCACCAACGTCTCCCGGCACGCGGGCGGCGCGGCCGCCGCCGTGCGCATCGACTACGCCGACGACGGCCTGGTGGTGCGCGTCGACGACGACGGCAAGGCCGACCCGGACGCGCCGCCCGTCCCCGGCACCGGCCTGCTCGGCATGCGCGAGCGGGTCACCGCGCTCGGCGGCCGGCTGCGCGCCGAGCCCCGTCCCGAGGGCGGCTTCACCGTGTGCGCCGAGCTCCCGCTGGGAGGGCCGGCGTGATCCGCGTGCTGCTCGTGGACGACCAGGCGCTCATCCGCGGCGGCTTCCGGGCCCTGCTGGAGATCGAGGACGACATCGAGGTGGTCGCCGAGGCCGCCAACGGCGAGGAGGCCGTCGCGCTCGCCGCCGAGCACCGGCCCGACGTCGCGCTCGTCGACGTCCAGATGCCGGTGATGGACGGCATCGAGGCGACCCGGCTGATCGCCGCCGACGAGCGGCTGACCGGCGTCCACGTCGTGATCCTCACCAACTACGGCCTCGACGAGTACGTCTTCAACGCGCTCCGCGCCGGCGCCTGCGGCTTCATGGTGAAGGACACCGAGCCCGCCGACCTGGTGCAGGGCGTCCGGGTCGCGGCCCGCGGCGACGCGCTGCTGTCCCCCGCGATCACCCGCCGGCTGATCGGCGAGTACGTCGCGCGCCGCCCCGGCCCCGCGCCCGGCGCGCTCGGCGTGCTGACCAACCGGGAGCGGGAGGTCACCGCGCTGGTGGCGCGCGGGCTGTCCAACGACGAGATCGCCGCGCACATGGTGATCAGCCCGACCACCGCGAAGACGCACGTCAGCCGGGCGATGATCAAGCTGGGCGCGCGGGACCGCGCGCAGCTCGTCGTGTTCGCCTACGAGTCCGGGCTCGTCGCCCCGCGCACCGCCTGACCCGGCCCGCCTCAGGAGTAGTAGCGCATGTGCCAGTCCATCGGCGGCTCGCCGTAGGCGTCGGCGGGCGGCCGCGGGCCGAACTCGACCGCGGAGCCGTGGGCCAGCTCGGCGATGACCGCCGCCGCCTCGACGCCCGCGCGCCAGTGCTCGGGGACGGCCCGCGCCCCGTACCGGGCGCCGAGGAGGCCGCCGCAGACGGCGCCGGTGGCGTCGCTGTCGCCGGAGTGGTTGACGGCGAGCAGCAGCCCGCGCGGGACGATCTCCAGCGGGTACCCGCCCGCGGCCTCCGCCGCCAGCGCCGCGTAGACGGCGATGGCGAGGGCCTCCGGGCCGGTGAAGCCGCGGCCGAGGCCCTCCAGCCGCGCGGCGGACGGCGGACCGCCGCGCACCAGGCCGACCGCCTGCTCCAGCGCGGCCGTCGTCTCCTCGTGGCCGCGGTGCTCGCGCAGTTCCGCCATGGCGTGCTCCACGGCGTCGCCGAGGGACGCGCCGTGGACGAGTGAGGACACCGCGACGGCGAACGCTCCGGCGGGCAGGTGGCCCGAGGGGTGGCCGTGGGTGAGGGCCGCCGTGCCCTGCCCCCGGGTGAAGACGGCCGCGCGGTCGGGGTGGCCGAACCCCGCAGCGGCGGCGCGGATCGTCCCGCCGCAGCCCTTGGAGTCGTTGACCGGCTCGTCGACCCGGCCGAGCGGCCGGCCCGGCTTGCCGCGTGCCGCGGCCTTGCGGAGGGCGGCGAGGGTGGTGCGGCCCGCGCCGCGGCGGGCCGTCACCGCCGGGTCCCGCAGGGCGGGGCCGCTCATGTGCAGGTCCTGTCCGGGGAGCGGCTCGCCCTGGGCCGCCAGCCACGCGAGGTAGTTGGACTGGACGAGGCCGAAGTACGCGCCGCCGATGCCCCTCGCGCGGGCCCGGATGGACGCCTGGACGCCCGCCTGCGCGGTGAGCAGCCCCAGCTGCGTCGCCTCCCCGATCTCGCCCCGCCCCGCGAACCCGGTGACGCCGGCCGGGCCGTGCGCGGCGCGGATCTCGGCGAGCGCCATGCCCTCGACGGGGCGTCCGAGCGCGTCGCCGACCGCGCCGCCGAACAGGCAGCCGAGCATCCGGTCGCCGGTCTTGTCCGTCATGCCGGTCACGCTACCGGTGCGGCGCGCTCGGTCACCGCCGATTGGCCTTCCTCGGCACGGCGCGCGAATGAGCGCGGGCCGTGCCATCTCCCTGGCGCGCGGTCGACCTTGTGATGTACCGGAAAGCCACCGAAGAATGTCCGCGCGGCTAGCCCGCGCGCATTATCGGACGGTCGGGCCGCCGGACGACCTGCTCGACTTATTCGCATTTGGTCCGATTCTCCGGACACGCCCGCTCCCCCGGCATTGCGGCGGGTACAGGAATTCGCCAAGTGGCGCGGCGCGCATTCGCGGTGCCATACTCCGCTCGTTTCGCCTTTCGCGAGGGCGGAATTGGGAGCTCCTCCAAGGAAATGCACGCCCCGGCACAGGGAGAGAAGATGAAGCCGTACGAAACCCCCGTCCTGGTGGCGGCCGGCTCGTTCCGCAAGGTGACCGGCCTGCTCGGCCGGCACGGCAACGACCGCGTCGTGCTCAGCAAGAACTGACGAGCGGCCCCTTGACGCACATGCCCGAACCGAACGGCATGCCGGGCCGCGGCGAGGCGTTCTTCGTGGTCCTGCCGGACCACGCGGCCGCCCTCGCCGTGGCCTCGGCCGTCCCGCACGACCGGACGCTGCGGTACGCCTCCGGACGGCCCTGGCTGATCGGGAACTGGCCCGGCGCCGCGATCACCGCGGCACAGGCCGGCGCCGCCCGGATCGCCGTCCTCGGCACCCCGGCCCCCGCCGACCGGCTCCGCCGCGAGGCGGGGCGGCTCACCGGCCTCACCGCGCTGGACCGGCTCGCCCGCACCCTCCCCGGCAGCTTCCACCTCGTGGCCGCGCTGGACGGCCGCACCCGCGTCCAGGGCGACGCGGCCGGGCTGCGGCTGCTGTTCCACGCCCGGGTCGGCGGCGTGACCGTCGCCGCCGACCGCGCCGACGTCCTCGCCGCGCTGGCCGGCGCCGGCCTCGACGAGCGGCAGGTCGCGGCGCGGCTGCTGTGGCCGCTCCCGCATCCGCTGCCGCACACCCCGATGTGGCGCGGCCTCACCGCCGTGGAACCGGGCGAGCAGCTGAACCTGGAGCCGGACGGCGGCGCCCGCGTACGCCGCTGGTGGACGCCGCCCGAGGCCGAGCGGTCCCTGGCCGCGGGCGCCACCGACCTCGCGGACGCGCTCACCGCGGCCGTCGACGCGCGCACGGCCGGCGGCGGGACGGTGAGCTGCGACCTGTCCGGCGGCCTCGACTCGACCTCGGTGTGCTTCCTCGCCGCGCGCGGCGAGGCGCGCGTCGTCGCGAGCACCTGCCCCGGCCGCGACCCCGCCGACGAGGACCTGGAGTGGGCGCGCCGCGCCGCCGCCCGGCTGCCCGGCGTCGAGCACGCCGTCTGGCCCGCCGAGGAGTCGCCGCTGGTGTACGCGGGGCTCCTGGACATCGACGACGCCCTCGACGAGCCGTCCATCGGGATGATGGACCGGGCCCGGGTCCTCAGCCACGTCCCCCGGCTGCTGGCGAAGGGCAGCCGGCTGCACCTGACCGGCATCGGCGGCGACCACGTCACCTGGTGCTCCGAGGCCCACTACCACGGGCTGCTGCGCCGCCGGCCGCGGCTCGCGCTGCCGCGGCTGCGCGGCTTCCGCGCGCTGTTCGACTGGCCGCTCGGCCCGATGGCGGCGGCGCTGGCCGACGGCCGCCCGTACCGCCGCTGGCTCGCGGACGCGGCGGCCGGGCTGCGCCTCCCGCCGGCCCCGCCCGCCGCCGGGGCGCTCGGCTGGGACGATCCGCCCCGGCTGTTCGGCTGGGTCACCCCGGACGCCGAGCGGATGGCGGCGGACGTGCTGCGGGAGGCCGCCCGCGCCGCCGAGCCGCTCGCGCCCGACCGGGGCCGGCACGCCGACCTGCACGCCATCCGGGCCTGCGCCCGCATCGTCCGGCAGTGGGAGCGGATGAGCGCCCGCGCCGGGCTGCCGACGGCCTCCCCGTTCCTGGACGACCGGGTGATCGACGCGTGCCTGGCCGTCCGCCCGGAGGACCGGGTCACCCCGTGGAAGTACAAGCCGCTGCTGGTCGCGGCGATGCGCGGGACCGTCCCGGACGCCTGCCTCACGCGGTCGACCAAGGCGGAGGCGTCCATGGACGCCGCCGACGGGCTGCGCGTGCACCGCACCGACCTGATGGCGCTGTGGGAGGACTCGCGGCTCGCCCGGCTCGGGCTCGTCGACGCGGCCCGGCTGCGCGACCTGGCGTCCCGGCCGGCCGTCCCCGCGCTCCGCGAGGCGATCCTGTACTCCACCGTCGGCTGCGAGGTGTGGCTGCGGACCCTCGACGGCGGCCCCCGCGCGGCGGCCGCCGCGCCCTCAGTGAAGGAGACCGGATGACCCTGCGGCTGCGGCCCGGCGTGTCCACCGCCGACACCGGGTACGGGACGGTGCTGCTCGACGAGGGCAGCGGGGACTACTGGCAGCTCAACCCGACCGCGGCGCTGGTGCTGCGGCTGCTGGCGGAGGGGTGCGGCGCCGCGGGGGCCGCCGCGGCCCTCGCCGCGGAGTTCGACGTCGACCCGGCGCGGGCGCTGGCGGACGTGGCGGCGCTGGTCGAGCGGCTGCGCGCGGCCCGGCTGGTGACGCCGTGACGGTCCCGAGCGCGCTGCGCCGCCCGGCCGGGGTGCCGCCCGCGCGGCGCGCGGCGGCCCGCGCCGCGGTCCTGCTGGCCCGGCTGCTGGCGCTGCTGCCGCCCGGCCGCATCCGGGCCGTGCTCGGCGTCCTGCGCCGGGGCGCCCGCCCCGCCCGCCGCGACCAGGCGCTGGCGGCGCGGGACGCGGTGCGCGCCGTGAGCCTCGCCTGCCTCGGCCCGCGCGGCTGCCTGCCGCGCTCGCTGGCGACCGTCCTGCTCTGCCGGATGGGCGGCGGATGGCCCACCTGGTGCGCGGGCGTGCGGACGCTGCCGCCGTTCGGCGCGCACGCCTGGGTGGAGGCCGAGGGCCGGCCCGTCGGGGAGGACGTCCCGGACGGCTACCTCACCCCGCTGATCATCGTCCCGCCGCCGGGCGCGGAGCGGCGCGCGCGCTGAGCGCGGCGGGCGGCGCTTCGGAAAATGGGATGCGGGCGGGGGCGGGGAGTGCCCATCCTCGACCATGGGATGGACGCTGAGCGATGATCACGAGGAGTTCACCGGCCGGGCGGGCGCCTTCCTGCGGAGCGACCCCGTCCGCAACACCGTGACGCTGACCCTGACCGAGTCCATGCGGCGCCGAAACCTCTACCCGCACGCGCTGTTCGGGTGGTGGACGGAGGGCGCGGACGTCGCGGGCACGGTCCTGTGGACGACGGACCGCTATCCGCCGCTCCTGAGCGCGATGCCGGAGCGGGCCGCGCGGGAGCTGGCGGACGTGCTGGCCGAGCGCGCCCCGGTGGTCGGGGCCGTCAACGGCACGCCCGGGACGGCGGCGGCGTTCGCGGCCGCGTGGACGCGCCGCACCGGGGCGCCGAGCCGGGTCGCGCTGCGGCAGCGGCTCCACCGGCTGGCCCGGCTCGAACCGCCCGACCCGGCGCCCGGCGGCGCCGCCCGCACCGGCGGCGACGCCGACCGTGAGCTGGTCACCGACTGGTCCCGGGCCTTCCACCGGGACACCGGCGGGCACGGCGATCCGAACCCGGCGGTGCTCCTGAGCAGGCTCGACGACGGCCTCATCACGCTGTGGGAGGACGGCGGGCGGCCGGTGGCGCTGGCGGGCCGCACGGCGACCGCCGCGGGCGTCGCCCGGATCGCGCCCGTCTACACGCCCGACGAGCACCGCCGCCGCGGCTACGGCGCCGCCGTCACCGCGGCCGCCACGCGGGCGGCGCTGGACGTGGGCGCCGAGGACGTCGTGCTGTTCACCGACCTCGCCAACCCGACGAGCAACGGCGTGTACCGCCGCATCGGCTACCGCCCCGTCGAGGACCGCGTCGTCCTCTCCTTCACCTGACCCGCCGCGGGCACCGACCCGCGACCGCCCGTCTGATCGCCGGCCCGGGCGCCATGATCGCGCCCGGGTCGGCGAGCCGGGCGCGGGCTACTTGACGCCGGCCTCGCGCATGTCGCGGAGCTCGCGCTTGAGCTCCTTGATCTCGTCGCGGAGGCGGGCGGCGAGCTCGAACTGCAGGTCGGTGGCGGCCTGGTGCATCTGGTCGGTCATCTGCTCGATGAGCGCCTCCAGCTCCTCGCGGGGGCGCTCGCCGACCAGGTCGGCGGCGTGCCGGCCGACCTCCTTCGTCCGGGACGCGAGGCCCGGGACGGGCGCCTTGCCGCGGGACTGCTGGCGCCCGCCGCCGCCGATGAGGGTCTCGGTGTCGGCGTCCTCGCGGGCGAGGGAGTCGAGGATGTCGGCGATGCGCTTGCGGAGCGCCGTCGGCTCGATGCCGTGCTCGGTGTTGTACGCCTGCTGCTTGGCGCGGCGCCGGTTGGTCTCGTCGATCGCCCGCTCCATCGACGGGGTGACCGTGTCGGCGTACATGTGGACCTGGCCGGACACGTTGCGCGCCGCGCGGCCGATCGTCTGGATGAGGGACGTCTCCGAGCGCAGGAAGCCCTCCTTGTCGGCGTCCAGGATCGCGACGAGCGACACCTCGGGCAGGTCGAGGCCCTCGCGGAGCAGGTTGATGCCGACCAGGACGTCGAACTCGCCGGCGCGCAGCTCGCGCAGCAGCTCGATGCGGCGCAGCGTGTCGACCTCGCTGTGCAGGTACCGCACCTGGATGCCGAGCTCCAGGAGGTAGTCGGTGAGGTCCTCGGCCATCTTCTTGGTGAGGGTGGTGACGAGGACCCGCTCGTCGCGCTCGGTGCGCTCGCGGATCTCGTGGACGAGGTCGTCGATCTGCCCCTTGGTGGGCTTGACGACGATCTCGGGGTCGATGAGCCCCGTCGGGCGGATGACCTGCTCGACGACGTCGCCCTTGACCCGGTTCATCTCGTAGGTGCCGGGCGTCGCGGACAGGTAGACCGTCTGGCCGATGCGGTCGAGGAACTCCTCCCACTTCAGCGGCCGGTTGTCCATCGCGGACGGCAGCCGGAACCCGTGCTCGACCAGCATCCGCTTGCGGGACGCGTCGCCCTCGTACATGGCGCCGATCTGCGGGACGGTCTGGTGGGACTCGTCGATGACGAGGAGGAAGTCCTCCGGGAAGTAGTCGAGGAGGGTGTTGGGGGCGGTGCCGGGGCCGCGGCCGTCGATGTGCCGCGAGTAGTTCTCGATGCCGGAGCAGGTGCCGACCTGCCGCATCATCTCGATGTCGTAGGCGGTGCGCATGCGCAGCCGCTGCGCCTCCAGCATCTTGCCCTGCCGCTCCATGACGGCGAGGGTCTCCTCCAGCTCGGCCTCGATGTCGCGGATGGCGCGCTCCATGCGCTCGGGGCCGGCGACGTAGTGGGAGGCGGGGAAGACGTACAGCTCGTCGTCCTCGGTGATCAGCTCGCCGGTGAGCGGGTGCAGGGTGGCGAGCTTCTCGATCTCGTCGCCGAACATCTCGATCCGGACGGCGAGCTCCTCGTACTGCGGGATGATCTCGATGGTGTCGCCGCGGACCCGGAACGTGCCGCGGGTGAACGCGAGGTCGTTGCGGGTGTACTGCATGCCGACGAGCTGCCGGAGCAGGTCGTCGCGGTCGATCTCCTGGCCGACGTGCAGCCGGACCATCCGGTCGACGTACTCCTGCGGGGTGCCGAGGCCGTAGATGCAGGACACCGACGCGACGACGACGGTGTCGCGGCGGGTGAGCAGCGAGTTGGTCGCCGAGTGCCGCAGCCGGTCGACCTCGTCGTTGATCGAGGAGTCCTTCTCGATGTAGGTGTCGGTCTGCGGGATGTACGCCTCGGGCTGGTAGTAGTCGTAGTACGAGACGAAGTACTCGACGGCGTTGTTCGGCAGCATCTCGCGCAGCTCGTTGGCGAACTGGGCGGCGAGGGTCTTGTTCGGCTGCATGACGAGGACGGGCCGCTGGAGCTTCTCCACCAGCCACGCGATCGTGGCGGTCTTGCCGGTGCCGGTGGCGCCGAGGAGCACCGCGTCCTTGTCGCCGCCCTGGACGCGGGCGGTCAGCTCGGCGATCGCCTGCGGCTGGTCGCCCGACGGCGTCATCTCGGTGACGACCTCGAACGGCGCCACGCGGCGCCGCAGGTCGGTGACTGGGCGCATCGGCGGCTCCCCCTGCTCGGCGTACTCCCTGCTTCCCCACAACTGTATTCAGGGCGTCCGACATTCCGCGTCCGCGCCGGTCGGCGGCCCGCCGGCGCGGGTCAGGAGGCGGGCCGGTCAGGAGGCGGGCAGCGGGATCCGCGCCTGGACGGCGTAGCCGCCGCCGTGGGGCCCGGCCTCGAAGCTGCCGCCGAGCGCGGTGACCCGCTCACGCAGGCCGACCAGGCCGTTGCCGCCGCTCGGCAGCCGGTGCTCGGGCCCGGCGGTGGGCGGGGCGTTGACGATCTCCACCTCGATCGCCTCGGGCAGCAGCCCCAGGTCGACGCGGGTGTCGGCGGCCCCGGCGTGCTTGTGGACGTTGGTGAGGGCCTCCTGGACGAGGCGGTACACCGTCCGCCCGACCGCGATCGGCATCGGCCGCTCCTCGCCGCGGACGGCCAGGTCGACGCGGAGCCCGGCGGCGCCGGACTGGCCGACCAGCTCGCGGACGTGGGCGAGCGTCACCGCCTCCTGGGGAAGGGCCTCCTCGCCCTGCCGCAGGACGCCGACGACGTGGCGGAGCTCCTCCAGGGCCTGCCGCCCCATGTCGCCGATCACGGTCGCGGTCTCCGCGGCGCGGACCGGGTCGCGGCCGGCGATCGCCTTGAGCGCGCCCGCGTGGACGACGATGACGCTGATCCGGTTCGCGACCACGTCGTGCATCTCCCGCGCTATGCGGGTGCGTTCCTCGCCCCGCGCGCGCTCTGCGAGGAGGTGCTGTTCGCGTTCGAGCCTGGCGGCACGCTCCTGGAGAGAGGCCAGCAGTTGCTTGCGCGCGCCCATATAGAGGCCGAGCAGCACGGGGACGGCGATGAACGCGATGCCGAACACGGCCTGCGCGATGAAGGTCTCGGTCCTCGCCGTCGGCCCCGGGAACGCCAGACCGGCGGCGTAGCCGACGACGGCGATCGTCAGGACCGTCCTGCGGGACGACGCGTACGCGGCCAGGGAGTAAAGGATGATCAGGCCGGCGAAGGCGCCCGCCCCGGTCACCGTCGAGAAGACGACCGCGAACAGGGCCAGGCCGACGGGGTGGGAGCGCCGCACGACCAGCGAGAGGCCCAGAACGACGCTGCACGCCGACACCACGGACGGCGGCAGCCAGAACCGCTGGTCGGCGAACCACAGGAACACGCTGTCGCCGCAGGCGAGGGCCACGGCGAGGAAGACGTCGAGCGCGCGGGAGCGCCGGGTCGGCCATGCCCCCGTCCACCAGCCCCTCACGCGCATGCGAGGAGTCTATGGCGACCGGAAGCACACCCGGGCGCGCGAGACACCGAACCCCTTACCTGCGGAGCTTTTCCGCGGTCCGGACGCTGTGGTTACGATGACGGCGCCGACTAGGACGGGGTGCGACCGGAACATGACCCGATTCGCCAACTGGCTCGGGAAGAACGCCGACGCGGTGATCGCGCTGGTGCTGGCGATCGTGGTCGCGGTGCTGGGGCTCGGCGTGAACCTGCCGAACGAGGACGAGATCACCAACAGCGGGATCCTCGCGGTGATCGGCCTGCTGGCGACGTCGATGCTGCGGGACCGGGGGCGGCGCATCCCGGTCGAGCTGGAGGTCCGTGACACGCTGCGGTCGTCGTCGGTGACGCTCGGTGAGCTGAGCGACAAGCTGACCCACATCCAGGGGTTCGAGACCGTCCTGTCCGACACCCAGCGCGCGCTGGACGAGAGCACGGTCGTCCGGGTCATCAGCGGGGCGCAGGTCGCGCAGGTCCTCGCGGAGGCCCGGCGCGACACCGACCGGTGGTTCTTCAAGGGCGGCACCGGCACCTACATCCGCGCGCGGACGCTGCCCGAGTGCGTGGCGGCGGCGCGCCGGGAGCGGCGCACGCTGCTGTTCCGGGTGGAGATCCTCGACCCCACCAACGTGGAGGTCTGCGAGGCGTACGCGCGCCACCGCCGCTCGGTGTCGGACGGCCCGGACGCGACGGGCGAGCCGTGGACGCTGGAGCGCACCCGCAAGGAGGCGTACGCGACGATCCTGGCGGCGTGCTGGCACAAGCAGCGGTTCGCCATGCTCGACATCGACATCGGCCTTTCGCAGACCATGACGACGCTGCGCTACGACCTGGCCGCGTCCCGCCTGGTGGTGACCCGCGACGACCCGCGCGGCGAGGCGCTTGTCGTCGACAACGCGAAGTTCTACTACAGCTGGGTGAGCGCGGAGCTGCAGACCAGCCTGGACCAGGCGCGCCGCGTCCCGGTGGAGCAGGCGCGGCTGGCGCCGCTGGACGAGGAGCCGACCGTCGAGGAGGTCCGCAAGCTCTTCGAGGTGACCGGCATCGAGCTCGCGCACGGCTACACCGACCGGGACGTCATCGACATCATCCGCAAGGCGCTGCGGGCGAAGGACCCCTACGAGTGAGGCCGCGGCGGTGAGGTACGAGGAGATCAGCGCGCAGATCCGCGCCGGGACCGCGGCGCGGACGCTGCCGGCGTGGGCGGGCGGCGTCCTGGCGGAGATCCTCGGCGGCCTCGCCGCGGGCGCGCCGCCGGTCCCGGCGGTGCGGCACCCGCTGGGCTTCCTGTGCCTGCCGGTGGAGCGCAGCGGCGACCTCGGCGTGTGCCTGCACATCTGGACGCCCGAGGTCCGGCCGGCCCCGTCCACCACGTCGCCGGTGCACTGCCACAGCTGGGAGCTGCTCAGCTTCGTCCTGTACGGGACGGTGCGGAACGTGCGGGTGGACGTGGAGGAGGCGTCCGGAAGGGCGCCGCAGCAGGTGTTCGAGGTGGTGAGCCACGGCGACGTGGACGAGCTCAGGGCGACCGGGCGCGCCGTGAACTGCCTGCCGGGCCGCTCCACCGCGCACCGGACGGGCGATTCGTACACCCTGCCCGCGGGGGTGTTCCACAGCACGCTCATAGAAGGGGGCAGTGACGCGGCCACGGTCGCCCTGGGCCGGCAGACGCCGGGCGGCGGCGACCTGTCCCTCGGCCCCTTCGACACGCCCACGCACCGCGTACACAGGTCACGTTCCGATCACGCCGACACCGAGCGCGCCCTGCGGCGCTCCGCGCGCAAGATCGCCGCCGCCCACTGCTCGGCGCGCCGGTAGGCCGCCGCCGGACCCCGACTGGAGAGGCCCGATGAGATCCACGACCCCGCCCGCGGCCCTTCCGGTCGACCTCTCCGAGGCCCGCCGGGTGGCGGTGGACGCCGCCGAGGCCGCGGGCGCCCTGCTGAGCGCCGGCATGGCCGGTCCCCTGGACGTCCGGCCGAAGGGCACCGGCGGGGACGTGGTCACGGCGCTGGACACGGCCGCCGAGGAGCTGATCGTCGGCCGGCTGCGGGCCGCGTATCCGCGGCACCGCATCATCGCGGAGGAGGCGGGCGTCCTGGACGGTGCGCCCGGCGAGGACATGGTCTGGCTCGTCGACCCGCTCGACGGCACCAACAACGTGGCGATCGGCATGCCCGTGTACGCGGTGGGGCTGGCGTTGTGCGCGCGCGCCGAGCCGGTCTTGGGGGTCGTCCACGATCCGGTCTCGGGGCGGACGTGGTCTGCGGTGCGGGGACGAGGCACCCTGGGCCCGGACGGCGCACAGCTGAGGCTGCCCGACCGTCCGCGCTCCGGCCGGGAGGACAACCCCGTCCTGGCGTGGACGCAGGGGCACCAGGTCACCTCGGAGGATCGCGCGGCGTTCGCCCTGCGCGCGGCCTTGGAGAAGCGGTGCGCGCGCATGCTGCAGCTGTGGGCGCCGCTGGTGGCCTGGACGATGCTCGCCCGCGGCGACATCGACGGCATCGTGGGCTACCTGCCCGAGACCGTGGACCTGCCCGCCGGGGCGATCCTGGCCGCGGAGGCCGGCGCGGAACTGCGCCGCCTGGACGGCCTCCCCTACGAGCTGGGCATCGACCGCCCGGCGTCGGAGCTGAGCTTCGTGGCCGCGCGCCCGGACCTCCTCGACCGCCTCCTGGAGACCACCACGCGCATAGCCCGGCCCGACGGCCGCTTCCACATCGCCTTCTAGCGCCGCTCCTACAGCCACCCGGGGCGGGCTTACCGGGTCAGCAGCAGTGCCCCGACCGACGCCGCACACCCCAGGACGGCCAGCACCGCTCCCGTCAGGACGAACTTGCGCATGGGGACGCGCACGTCCCACCGGCGGCACCACTCGAACCACAGCAGCGTGGCGAGCGAACCCCACGGGGTGATGACGGGCCCCACGTTCGTCCCGATGAGCAGGGAGAGCAACTGCTCCTGGTTGGACGCCGGTACGGCCGACTCCCCCGCCACATACGCGGGAAGGTTGTTGAGGACGTTCGACAGCCCCGCTCCGGAGAACGCCGCGCGGAAGGCGCCCAGGGCGTCGCCGTCATGGCCGACGAAGGCGACCATCGCGTCGTCCAGCCCGAACCGTTCCAGCGTGGGCACGACCAGGAACAGCCCGGTGACGAACACCATCAGCTGCCACGGGATGAGGGAGGGGCGCAGCGCCGACCGGTCGCGGACGGCGAAGGCGGCGACGGCCACGGCCGCGGCCACGGTCGCGGCGACGCCGAGCTGGACCCCGGTGTGCACGCCCCCGAGGATCGCGGCGATGAACAGCAGGCACGCGACCCCGGTGGCGGAGAACAGCACCCGGTCGCGGACGGGCGCGGGCGCGGGCGGGTCGTAGGCGTCCTCACCGCGCATGCGGCGGCGCCAGTAGAACGCCCACAGCAGCGCCATGGTGACGGCCAGGACCGCGAGCTGCGGCAGCCACATGCGGGCCGCGAACGCGCGGGTCTCCAGCGCCACCCGGTCGGCGGCGAGCAGGTTGGTCAGGTTCGACACCGGCAGCAGCAGGCTCGCGGTATTGGCCAGCCACACCGTCGTCATCGCCAGCGGAAGGGTCGCGATCCGCGCGCGCGCCGCCAGCGCCAGCATCACCGGGGTCAGCAGCACGGCGGTCGTGTCGAGGTTCAGGAAGATCGTGGTGAGGGACGCGAACGCCACGCACAGCAGGAACAGCGCGGCGTAGTTGCCCCGCCCGGCCTTCGCCATCCGCTGCGCGATCGCGTCGAAGACCCCGGCCTCCTTGGTCAGCTCCGCCAGGACGATGACGCTGAACAGGAACAGCAGCAGCGGCGCGATCCGTCCGATGCTGGACCGCGCGGTATCGGCGGGCAGCAGGCCGGTGGCGACGAACAGCAGCCCCGCCGCGAGGACGCCGACCCGGATCCAGTCCAGGACGCCGAGAGAGCCGGCGGCGCGGCGCAGGGTCTCCATCGGGGGCTGCACGGCCGCCATGATCCCATAGGAGCGCGGGCCATGATTTCGTCCGGCCGCCGCGCGATACTGGCGGCATGACACCCTCCGGCGGCCACCCCAGGCAGGAGCGTCCGACCGACTTCTTCATCAGCTACTCCCCCGCGGACGAGCGGTGGGCGGCCTGGATCGCCTGGCAGCTGGAGGCCGCCGGGCACCGGACGATGATGCAGGCGTGGGACTTCGTGCCCGGCACGAACTTCATCGACTACATGGACCGCGGCCTGTCGGAGGCCAAGGCCGTGGTGGCGGTGCTGTCGCGCAACTACCTGCGGTCCCGGTACGGGCGGCTGGAGTGGATGGCGGCGCTGCGGGCCGACCCGGACGACCCCGCCCGCAAGCTCGTCACCGTCCGGATCGAGGACTGCCCGATCGACGGGCTGCTGTCCACGATCACCTACGTGGACCTGGTGGGCGTCGACGACCCCGACGAGGCGCGCGGGCTGCTGATGCGGCGCATCCAGGAGGCCCTCGCCGGGCACGCGCGGCCCCTGGACGGCCCCGGCTTCCCCGGCGGCGGCTCCCCCGCACCGAACGGCGGCGGCGTCCCGCCGGGCCGCCTGGAGGGGGCTGAGGGGCCGCAGGAGCCGGTCGGGGAGCGGCCCGCCCGGCGGGCACCGGCGGCGGCCCCGGCGTTCCCGGCGGCGGGCGGCGGGGCCGAGCCCCGCGAGCGGCTCAGCGTGCTGCACGTGTCGGGGCCCCGGTTCGGGCGGACGCTCGCCGAGCCCGGCGAGCCCACCACCGCCGCCGAGCTGCAGGACCGCATCTGGAGCGACGTGACCCGGCTGGCCGACGCCGGCGTGCCGCGCCCCGACCTGCTCGTCGTCACCGGCAACCTCACCCACTCGGGCAGCCGCCGCGAGTTCGCCGAGGCGCTGTCGTTCCTGACCAGCCTGCGGGCGCTGCTCGGCCTGGAGGCGCAGCGCGTCGTGATCGTGCCGGGCACCCACGACGTCACCCGCGCCGCGTGCCAGGCGTACTTCTCCAGCTGCGAGGCCGACGACATCGAGCCGCAGCCGCCGTACTGGCCGAAATGGCGCCACTACGCGGGCCTGTTCAAGGAGTTCTACCAGGGCATCGACGCGCTGATCTTCGACAGCGCGCAGCCGTGGACGCTGTTCCCCGTCCCCGACCTGCGGGTCGTGGTCGCCGGCCTCAACTCGACCCTGCCGCAGACCCACCGCGAGGAGGACCGCTACGGCCGGGTCGGCCAGGCCCAGGCCGCCTGGTTCAACGAGCGGCTGCGGCACTTCGAGGGCGAGGGGTGGCTGCGCCTGGGCGCGGTGGAGCACACGCCCATCGCCGGCGAGCCCGGGGCGCTGCGCGACCCCGACACGGTGGAGACGCTCCTCGGCGGCCACGTGAACGTGTTCTTCCAGGGGACGGAGTCGGAGCTCGGCGCCGTCCCGCTGCTCGGCGGCGGCGCACCGTCCGTCCCGGCGCTCGGCCCCGGACGGCACCAGACCGTCGTCCTGACCCGCGACGGCATGGAGCGGTGGATCCCCGAACGCGCCGCCCAGCGCGGCCCGGAACGGCTCGAACGGTCGTGGGAGGGCGTCGCGGGTCAGGACGCCGGTCTGGTGCCGTCCGGGGCCGAGCGCCGGGA
>NZ_VCKZ01000473.1 GCF_005889745.1 Actinomadura geliboluensis | reverse complement strand
GGGTCAGCCCTGGTGCACCCCGCCGCCGAGGTTCATCACGATGACCCCGATCACGATGATGACCGCGCCGGCGATCGTGAGCGGCTTGAGCTGCTCGCCGAACAGCAGCACGCCGCCCGCGAACGCGCCGATCGTGCCGAGCGCGGACCAGATCGCGTAGACCGGGCCCACGTTCAGCGACGTCAGCGCCTTGGCCATGAAGACGAACGAGACCAGGTACCCGGCCACGACGATCAGCGACGGCCACAGCCGGGTGAACCCCTCCGAGGCCCGCATCGCCAGCGTCGCCGTCACCTCGAAGGCGATCGCGAACGCCAGCAGCACGAACGGCATCAGCCGGCTCCGCCGTGCTCGGCGGCGACGGCCTCGAACACCTTCATGTCGGCGTCGAACTGCGTGCCGGGGCGCGGCCAGTGCAGCGCGATCTCGGTGATGCCCAGCTCGGCGTAGCGGCCCGCGAGGTCGGCGAACGCGCCGGGCGAGGCCAGCCACGGCTCCCCGGTGAACCCCGTCATCAGGACGAGGTCGTCGAGCTTTCGGCCCTCCTCGTCGCAGGCGGCCTTCAGCGCGGCGAGCCGGGACCGGACGACCTCCTGCGGCTCCCTGCCCTCGGCGTGGCCGCTGGTCACCCAGCCGGTGCCGTGCCGGGCGGCGACCCGCATCCCGCGCGGCCCGTTCCCCGCGATGAGGAACGGCACCCGGGGGCGCTGGACGCAGCCGGGCTCCTCGACGACCTCCCGCGCGCTGTAGTACGTCCCCTCGAAGGTCGTCCGCGGCCCGGTCAGCAGCCGGTCGAGCAGCTCCACCCATTCGGCGAACCGGGACGCCCGCTCGTCCGGGGACCACTCCGGCCCGCCGAGGACGCCGGCGTCGCTGGTGCGGTGCGTCCCGCCGGACCCGATCCCGACGGTCAGCCGGCCCCCGCTCACATGGTCGATCGTCTTGATCGCGTGCGCGGTGGGGACGGGGTGCCGGAAGTTCGGCGACGTCACCAGCGTGCCGATCCGGATCCGGGAGGTGACCGCGGCGGCCGCGGCCAGCGTCGTGTACGCGTCGTACCAGGGCGTCGCGCCCCGCCAGGCCAGGTGGTCGTACACCCAGGCGTGCCGGAACCCGAGGTCCTCGGCGCGCCGCCACGGCTCCCCCGCCTCCGGCCACGACCGCATGGGCCACAGCACGGCGCCGATCTTCGGTGCGTTCACCCGTGTCTCCGTTCTCCTCGCTCCATCATGATCGGGCATCGGCGAGCCAGCGGTGCAGGGCCCACCACCGGTTCGCGGTCCGCGCCACCGCCGCGCCGCCCGCCGGGTCGAGCAGCGGCCGCCCGGTCAGCTGCTGGAATCGGCGGATCCGGTACTTCACCGTATTGCCGTGGACGTGCAGCACCGCCGCCGTCGGGCCGATCCGGCCGCCGTGGTCGAGGTAGGCCAGCGCCGTCTCGGCCAGCTCCCGGTGGAACGGGTCGTCCGGGTCCAGCCCGGACAGCAGCGCGGCGGCGAGCAGCCCGCCGAGCTCCGGCTCGGCCGCGGTGACGGTGAGCAGCGCCAGGTCGGCCAGCTCCCGCCTCCCGGTGAGGCCCGCGGCGGCGCCCGCCCGCAGCGCGCGGCGCCCGAGCCGGTACATCGGCGCGACCCCGGCGGGCCGGGCGGGCGGCGCGGCCACCAGCAGCGGGCCGGACGGCACCGGGTCCGGCAGGCGCGGGACGAGGGCGGCGAACCGGCCGTCCACGAGCCCGCACAGGCCGGGCGCCGCGGCGGTCAGCTCCTCCTCCAGCCGCGCCGCCACCTCGGGGTCGCTCACGTCCGACACCACGCAGTGGTACGCGGCGGCCGGGTCGAGCGGCGCGCGGACCGCGACCGCCTCCCCGTGCAGCAGCCGCCGGAGCAGCTGGCCGCGGGTCTCCCGCGCGGTGCGGGCCAGCTCCAGCTCGGCGACCCGGTGCGCCTGCACCATCCGGTGGACGAGCGCCGTGGTGATCTCGTCGATGCGGGTCACCCCGTCCAGCAGTTCGGCGTCGGGGACGCCCAGCCGGCGGCCGCCGGCGACGACCGTCCGGACGAGGTGGGCGCGGCCCGCCTGGAAGCCGTCCAGGAACGCCTCGACCGGCACCCCCTGCCGGGCCCGGTCCGAGCCGAGCCGCGCCGCCGCCGCGAGCACCTCCTCGCTCGGGCCGCCGCCGCGCAGCGCGGACACGACGCCGCGCACGAGCGCGCGGGTGTGCCGCCGGGTCTCCTCCTCGGGCAGCGCCGCCACCAGCTCCGACCGGCCGCGGGCGGCGCGCACCGTCGCCTCCAGCAGCGCCGGGTCGTCGCCGTGCTCGATCAGCAACCGGAGGAACCGGTCGCCCGCGCCGGGCTCCATCCCCCCATTCTGCGCCCCCGTTGTCCCGGCCGGACAACCGGCCCCGCGCGGCTTGGGCGCCGCCGGTCTAGCCGGGCCGCCGCCGCATGGTGTTCGGTGGGGGCAGGCTGAGGCGAGGAGGCCCCGATGTCCGACGAGGACGAGTTCCTGGAGAAGCTGCCGACCGACCTGATCTTCCGGCTGCCGCCCGCGTTCGACGACGTCGCGGACGAGCGCCGGCACCGCAAGGAGCGGCTGGCCGCCGCGCTGCGCATCTTCGGCAAGTTCGGGTTCGAGGAGGGCGTGGCCGGGCACATCACCGCCCGCGACCCCGAGCGCACCGACCACTTCTGGGTCAACCCGTTCGGCATGTCGTTCAAGCACATCAAGGTCAGCGACCTGATCCTGGTGAACCACGAGGGCAAGGTCGTCGAGGGCCGCTACCCGGTGAACGAGGCCGCGTTCGCGATCCACTCGCAGGTGCACCAGGCCCGCCCGGACGTGGTCGCCGCCGCGCACAGCCACTCCACCTACGGCCGCGCGATGTCGGCGCTCGGCCAGAAGCTGGAGCCGATCACGCAGGACGTGTGCGCGTTCTACCAGGACCACGGCCTGTTCGACGACTACACCGGCGTCGTCACCGACCTGGAGGAGGGCAAGCGCATCGCCGCCGCCCTCGGCGGCCACAAGGCCGTCATCCTGCGCAACCACGGGCTGCTCACCGTCGGCGACACCGTGGACGCCGCGGCCTGGTGGTTCATCACGATGGAGCGCTCCTGCCAGGTGCAGCTCCTCGCCAAGGCCGCCGGGCAGGTCGTCCCGATCGAGCACGACAACGCCGCCCTCACCCACGAGCAGATCGGCAACGACCTGGTCGGCTGGATCAACTACCAGCCGCTCTACGACCAGATCACCCGCGAGCAGCCCGACCTCTTCGAGTAGCCCGCGCCGCCCCGCCTACCCCGCGGAGCCCTCACCGGCCGCGCCGCCGGACCCGTCGCCGGAGTTCTCGGCGGCGGGCTCGGTGAGCGGGAGCAGGACCTGGAAGCGGGTGTCGCCCGGCAGGGAGGACGCCACCTTGATGTCGCCGCCGTGGCGGTCGGCGACGATCCGCCAGGAGATGTCGAGGCCGAGCCCGGTGCCCTGCCCGACCGGCTTGGTGGTGAAGAACGGCGTGAAGATCCGGTCGACGTCCTCGTCGGGGATGCCCGTCCCGGTGTCGCCGATCTCCACGAGCGCGTGGTCGTTCACGCGCGCCGTCCGGATGGTCAGCGTGCCGGCGCCCTGCATCGCGTAGAGCGCGTTGACGATCAGGTTCGTCCAGACCTGGTTCAGCTCCGCCGCGAACACCGGCACGGGCGGCAGCTCCGGGTCGTAGTCGAGCTTCACGGTCACGTCCGGGCCGATCTTGCGCTTCAGCATGGTCAGCGTGCTGTCCAGCAGCTCGCGCAGGTCGGCCCGGCCGTAGGGGGCGCGGTCGAGCTGGGAGTACTGGCGCGCCGAGTCCAGCAGCGCGGTGATGCGGCCCATCGCCTCGGAGATCTCCGTCTGGAGCTGCGTCACCTCCATCACCTCGGCGAGCCAGCGCATCGCCGCCGGCAGGTGCCCGCCGGCCGCCCGCTCGACCTCCTCCGCCTGCTCGGTCCCGACCCCGGCGGCGACCAGCCCCGGCGCGAGGTCCCAGGCGTCGGGGACGCCGTGCTCCTCCAGCCAGTCGCCCAGCTCGTCCTCGGCGTCGCTGACCTCCAGCGGGCTGCGCCGGCCGCCGGCCGGCGGCGCGGGCAGCGCCGGGCGCAGCGACACGAGGGCGCTCAGATGCGTGCAGTCGACGCCCTGCGCGGCGAGGTCGGCGAGGCCGCGCTGCGCGCCGAGCAGCCGCTCGCCGAGCTCCGCGCTGGCCCGCGCGGCGGCCGCGGCCGGGTTGTTCAGCTCATGGGTGAGCCCGGCCGTGATCGTGCCGAGCGCGGTGAGGCGCTCGCGCTGGTCGACGATCCGCCGCGCGTTGGTCATCCCGAAGAAGATGCCCTCCAGCAGGTGCGTGGCCATCGGGAACCACTTGCGGACGGCCTTGGCGAACTTCAGCGCGGGCAGCACGAACACCCGCGCCGGGCGCGTCGCCCGCAGCGAGTGCTGGTACCTCTGCTCGATCTTGTGCCCCAGGTACGCCTGCACGGCGCCGCCGTAGGTGCCGGGACGGTCGGTCCGGCTGACCTCGACGGCGTGCCCCCGCACGGTCTGGGTCATCGCCATCTCGCCGTCCAGCAGCACGTACAGGAACTCGGCGGGGTCTCCCTGCGCGCAGATGACGCCCTCGGCCGGGTACTCGGCGACCGTCCCGCACAGCGACAGCCAGCCGAGCTTCTCGTCGTCGAGGTCCTCGAAGAGGAACAGCCCCCGCAGCTCCTCCGGCGATGCCGTGCTCATGCCTGCTCCAAGTAGCGATGGACTAGCGCGACGGCCATGGCGCCGTCGCCTACGGCAGACGCGACGCGCTTCATCGACTCCGAGCGCACGTCGCCCGCGGCGAACACCCCGGGGACGCTCGTCTCCAGGTGGTAGGGCTGCCGGACGAGCGGCCACCCGGCGGGGCGGCGCCCGCCGGCGACCAGGTCGGGGCCCGTCAGCACGTACCCGCGCGCGTCGCGCTCGACGAACCCGTCCAGCCAGTCCGTGCCGGGCTCCGCGCCGATGAACACGAACAGCCAGTGCGCGTCGATGGTCTTCTTCCCGGCCGCCGACGCGAACGTGAGCCGCTCCAGCCGGTCGGCGCCCTCCGCCGCGCACACCGTCTTGCCCGTGTGCACCTCGATGTTCGGCGTCGCCGCGATCTGCTCGATCAGGTAGTGCGACATCGACTTCTCCAGGCCGTCGGCCCGGACGATGATGTGCACCTTCCTGGCGTACTTCGCCAGGTGCACCGCCGCCTGCCCGGCGGAGTTGGCGCCGCCGACGACGGCGACCTCCTCGTCCTCGCAGGACGGCGCCTCGGTGAGCGCGGCGCCGTAGAACACGCCCCGCCCGACGAAGTCCTCCACGCCCTCGGCGTTGAGGCGCCGGTAGGACACGCCGCTGGCGAGGATGACGGCGTGCGCGGCGATCTCCGTGCCGTCCGACAGCCGCACCACCCGCGCGGTGCCGCGCGACTCCAGTCCGACGACCTCGCCGGCCTGCAGCAGCTCGGCGCCGAACCGGTCGGCCTGCCGGCGGGCCCGGTCGGCGAGCTGCGCCCCGCTCACCCCGTCGGGGAAGCCCAGGTAGTTCTCGATGCGGGAGCTCTGCCCGGCCTGGCCGCCGAGGGCGCGGCGCTCCACCACGACCGTCCGCAGCCCCTCGGACGCGCCGTACACGGCCGCGCCGAGCCCGGACGGCCCGCCGCCCACCACGATCAGGTCGTAGAACCCGGTGGACGGCGTGCTCGGCACCCCGGCCGCGGCGGCCAGCTCGGCGTCCGACGGCGCCGACAGCGCCGTCCCGTCCGCGGTCACCACCAGCGGCAGCTCCGGCGACCCGGCGGCCGCGACCAGTTCGGCGCCCTCCGGGTCGGTGTCCATCACCCAGCTGTAGGGCACCTGGAGGCGGGCGAGGAGCTCGCGGACCTCGTAGCAGCGCGACGACCAGCGGTGCCCGACCACCCGCAGCTCGGCCGGCGGGCGGCGGTCGAGGCGGCCCCACGCGTCCAGCTGCTCGTCGATCACCGGGTAGAACTTCTCCTCCGGCGGGTTCCACGGCTTGAGCATGTAGTGGTCCAGGTCGACGTCGTTGATCGCGCGGATCGCCGCGTCGGTGTCGGCGTAGGCGGTCAGCAGGACGCGGCGCGCGTACGGGAACAGGTCCATCGCGCGCTCCAGGAACTCCACGCCGTCCATGCCGGGCATCCGGTAGTCGGCGAGGAGCACCGCCGTGTCGTCGCCGCGCAGCCGCAGCTCCGACAGCGCCTCCAGGGCCTGCGGCCCCGACTCCGCGCGGACGATCCGGTACGTCTCGGCGTACCTGCGGCGCAGGTCCCGCGCCACCGCCCGGGACACGCCCGGATCGTCGTCGACGGTCAGCAGCACTGGCTTGGGCAACGTGTCCCCCTCGATCCGGCACAACCCCGGACGAAAGCGTGGCCGCGGACGTCCGGCTCGACGAACAGGTCCTCCAGGTAGATGCCGTGCGTGCGCCCGCCCGAACCGCCGCACCCCGCCGAGCACCAGCAGCCGCGTCGTCGACATCATCTCCCCCTGATCGGCAAAACCCGTCCAGGGGAGACGTTCCTGGCTTGGCCCCGT
>NZ_VCKZ01000472.1 GCF_005889745.1 Actinomadura geliboluensis | reverse complement strand
CTCCGTCGTCGGCAGCGTCAGATGTGTATCAGAGACAGCCTCCCCCACCGCCGCCAGCCAGGAAGAAGCCAAGTCCCAAACTCCCCCACGCGGACGCGGTGACCGGTTAACGGCGTCCTTATGGGGGTGCGCCTACGGTGTGGTGTTCATGCGGCTGGAGAACGTCGCCTTTCGTTACCGGCGGAGGGACCCCTGGGTGCTCAGGGATGTCACCCTGGCCCTCTCCGCGGGAAGCGTCACCGAAGTGACCGGCCACAACGGTGCCGGGAAATCGACGCTGCTCCGTGTGATCGCCGGATTGCGGAGGCCGCGTGGGGGCGTCGTCATGGAGCGGCCGGCGCGAGTCGGGTACGCGCCCGAGCGTTTCCCTGTGGACCAGCCGTTCAGTGTGCGCGGGTACCTGGGGCACATGGCCGCCATCCGCGGGGTGCCGGAGGACGCGGTCAGTGCGTGGTCGGAGCGGCTCCGCTTCGACCACCTCCTCGATGTGCGGCTCTCCGAACTGTCGAAGGGCAGCGCCCAGAAGGTCGGGCTCGCGCAGGCCCTCATGGGCGACCCGCAACTCCTGGTCCTGGACGAACCCTTCGCGGGCCTGGACGCGGTCACTCGCGATGAACTCCCCGCGCTGATCTCCGAACTCGCCGCCGGCGGCACCACCGTGGTCGTCAGCGACCACCAGCGCTGCATCGAGACCCTGCCCGGCATCGACCGGCTGCGGGTGGCCGACGCATCGGTGACCCGCCTCGCCGGCGAGACCAACGAGAGCGACAAGACCGGCGAGAGCGGCAAGATCGGCGAGAGCGACGAGTGGACCGTCCTCGAGGTGGAAGTGCCCGAAGACGAGGCCGACACCGTGGAGACCAAGCTGCGCGCGGACGGCTATCGAGTGCGGAGGCCCGAAAGGTGATCGCGCTCGTCCGGTTCCAGGTCGCGGGCTACGTCCGTTCGCTGCGCGTCCTGCACCCCCTCATCCTCGTGTTCCTCTTCGTGGCGCTTGTCCTCTTCCAGGGACCGAGCGGGCCCGATGCCGCCGACCTCGCCGCCATGACCTTCGCGGACGTGGCGGCCGTCATGTTCCCCGTGTGGGCCTGGGCTGCGCGCGCGTTGCTCGACACCGCGCCCGACGAACAGCGGGCCCTGACGGCGACCGCCGTCCGCCGCCCGTCCATCCCCGTCTGGGCGGGGCTCCTCGCCGCCTACGGCGTGAACCTCTGCCTGGGCGCCGTCGCCTTGGCCGTCCCTCTCCTGCACGCCGTCCAAGCCGGCTCTCCCGGCTCGGCCGTCTTGATGGGTCTCGGGCTGAACGTCCTTGTCGCCGTCCCGGGGACTCTGCTCGGTGCCTGCACGAGCCGCGCCCTCATCCCCGACCCGGGTGTCTCGCTGCTCACGCTCCTCGGCGGCGCCGTCGCGATTCTCCTCCTCGGCATCGGCCCGCTGGCCTGGCTCTCCGTCCCGATGATCGAATGGTTGCGCGCGGCCCATGACGGCCCTGACACCTTCATTTCCGACTTCCCCGCCATAGCCCTGCACCTACTCATCTGGTCTCTGGTCGTCGGCCTCTTCTACCTCACGGTTGCCCGCCGCACCGCAGCCACGTAGAGCGTTTAGCTCCGGGTGGCACTTCACCACGCACAGCAAGCGCAACGCTCCTCGCGGCGCGGGCGAAGACGCCTGCCCTCCGGTTGACGGTGGCCCGTCGACCCCCGCCCGACGATGAAGAACCCGGAGAAGCCGGGCGGCCCACGCAGCCACATGGGCAGTCCCCCTGTGCGACTCACTCAGTAACCGCACCCGTCCCTAACAGCGCCATAGCGAACCCAACCCTCACACCGCTGTTTGTGGATGCCTTCCGGTCGGTGTTGCCTGAGGAGGCTGTTTCGGCGGGGGCGGTCTTGGTTTGGGTGCCTCAGGCGGCTTGAAGGCTCAGCCAGGTTTCCTCCAGAGGGGTGTTCTGGCGGTTGCAGAAGTAGACGCGGCCCGGGTCGCCCCAGTACCAGCCAAGGCGAGGGTCGGAGTCGAGCTGGAGCAGGAGCTGCCACTCCTCTACGGTGCGCTGCTCATCAGGCGTGAGCGCCGGGGACTGGAGGGACGTCAAAGTGCGGCCCGTCGAGGCGTACAGGCAGTCGGGGCCCAGGGGGCGTTGGACGAGGGCGGGCCATCCCCCGAGTTGGTGTGCCGGCGTGTCGTCCGGCCATGTGTGGCGCGTCCACGCGGCGTGGAGTTGCACGTACACGGGCAGCACCCCGCTGTAGATGTTCTCCAGGCGCTGGACGGCGGGCTCCTGGGGTGAGGGCAGGGAGAGGAACGGGGTGGCGTTCAGGGTGATCTTGGGGGGCGTGGTCGTCTTGGGCGGTGGCGTCGCCTCTCGGAGGGTGCCGGTGAAGACGCGCCAGCCGTCCCGGTGGGCGGGCTCGTTGCCCCAGGGGCGCGGGATCTCGGTGGCGTAGTAGAACGCGGTCGTGCCGGTGGCGGGAATGCCGGGGATCTTGCCGAAGCCCGCGAGGTCGGCGAAATCGATCGCGCCGAGGAAGTCGAGGGGGCGGCCGTTCCACTCCGGCCACGTCTCCCCCGGCGGGAGGAGCGGCGCGCCGCCGAGGTGGACGGGCACCCCGTCGCCGGCGCCGAGTCGCAGCGCCGGCTTGGCCAGCGGCAGCAGGACGGCCGTGATCTCCGGTGAGAGGAAGGCTTCGAGGAGGAGGCGGAGCCGGCGGAAATGCGCGATGAGATCGTCCATGCACGTAGCGTGACGCGGGCGGGGCGGGGTGCGCAGCATCCGCCGAAATTGTGGATAACTTCGGTCAGCGTTCCAGGGCGGAGGCGAGCTGCACCAGGAAGCGGTCGACCTCCTGCTCGTCGTAACCGGGCCCCAGCCGGACGACCCGGAAGGCGCATTCCCGTACATCGCGGGCGCTCACCGGCGGGGCGGACCCGCGCAGGCCGGCGACGACGCGGTCCAGGAAGGCGTCCACGTCCCGAACGTCGTAGCCGGTGCGCAGGCCGGCGCTGGAGAACCGGGCGTTCTGGATCCAGTTGATCAGCCAGGACGGCTGCGCGCGCGGGCGCCCGGGGCGTTCCGCGATCGGTCCCCGAGCCTGGAGCTCCCTGATGCACTCGCGCAGCAGTTCGTCCACCGCGCGGTGGTCGTAACCGCGCAGGACGACGTCGAAGCGCGTCGCGCGCACCTCCTCCACGGAGACCGGAGGCCCGCCGTCCAGCGCCTGCGCGACCCGCCGCAGCAGGGTGTCGACCTGGTGCCGGTCATAGCCGCGCATGACCACCGGCAATCGCGCGCTCGTCCTCACCGGTACCGTGCTCCTCACCCCGCGCGCGGGACGCGAGGGGCACGCCCGCGGCGCGCTCAGTCCCTGGTCGACGCGGCGAGCTGGCCGCAGGCCCCGTCGATCTCCCTGCCCCGAGTGTCGCGCACCGTGACCGGGACCCCGTGGGCCTCCAGGCGGCGGACGAACTCGCGCTCGTCCTCGGGCCGGGAGGCGGTCCACTTGGAACCCGGCGTCGGATTCAACGGGATCAGATTGACGTGAACGAGATTCCCGCGCAAGAGCCTGCCGAGAAGGTCCGCCCGCCACGCCTGGTCGTTGACGTCCTTGATGAGGGCGTACTCGATCGACACGCGGCGCCCGCTGCGGTCGGCATAGGCCCATGCCGCGTCCAGGACCTCGGACACCTTCCAGCGGTTGTTGATGGGGACGAGGTCGTCCCTCAGCTCGTCGTCAGGCGCGTGCAAGGACACCGCCAGCCGGACGGACATGTCCTCGGCGGCGAGCTTCTCGATCGCCGGAACGAGCCCGACCGTGGAGACGGTCACCGAACGCTGGGAGATGCCCAGGCCGGCGGGTGCCGGATCTGTGATCCGGCGTACCGCGCCAATGACCGCCTTGTAGTTGGCCAAGGGCTCGCCCATGCCCATGAAGACGATGTTGGAGACCCGACCGGGCCCACCGGGGATGCGCCCGCGCGCGAGTGCGCGCGCGCCGGCGGCGACCTGCTCGACTATCTCGGCGGTGGAGAGGTTGCGTGTCAGTCCCGCCTGCCCGGTCGCACAGAAGGGGCAGTTCATGCCACAACCTGCCTGGGACGAGACGCACATCGTGGCCCGGTCCGGGTAGCGCATCAGCACCGACTCGAACAGGACGCCGTCGAAGGCCTTCCAGACCGTCTTGAGGGTCGTCCCACCGTCGCAGTCCAGTTCGCGGACGGGGGTCAGCAGCGAGGGCAGAAGCTCGGAGACCAGGCGTTCGCGGACGGCGGCCGGCAGATCCGTCATCTCGGCGGGGTCGTCCACCAGGCGGGTGAAGTAGTGCCGTGACAGCTGGTCCGCGCGGAACGGCTTCTCCCCCAGCTCGGTGACCGCTTCGCGGCGCTCCGCGCTGGTGAGGTCGGCGAGGTGCCTCGGCGGCTTGCCGCGCCTGGGCGCGGCGAAGACGAGCTTCGCCGGGGTCTTCTTGGGCGCGGCACCGGTCGTGGCGGGCTGGGTCGTAGACATGGTCCTCCCAGTGTCGCAAACACCGGCCTGTGCATCGTCCGTCCACGGGCGGCGCCCCGACGCGTAAGACGACATTCCTGCACATGACCTTGTGTAGGACTAAGGTCTCGATCATGTCGGTTTTGCGTAGGGGCGGTGTCTCGTCCCGTGGGTCCGCGGCCAAGCTCGTCCACGCCGCGGCGAGCCCGTACGGCAGTCGGCGGCTCGTCGTCGAGACCGACGGCGACGTCACCGCGGCCTATCTGAAGGACGCGCGCGACTCCGTGGTCGGGGCCACTTGGGTCGCGAACCACCGCAAGGCCCCTCAGGAACTGGACCAGTCCCGCCTGGACACGGGAGACCCGCCCCTCCTGCCGGAATCCCACGTGCGCCACCCGTCCGGACGCAAGGCGCTGGACGGCGATTCCCTGGAGGTCGTGTGGTTCGAGGAGGGCGACGGTGTCGCCGTCCTCGAGGCGGGCGATCCGCTGTTCGTGATCCCCGGATGGTCGGACATGGGGCGCGGCATCCCCGGATACGCGCGCGACGCGGCGCGCCAGAGCCCCTTCGCGTTCCCGCTGGACGAGGAGATCGAGGACTTCGGGCCGCGCATCGAGCAGGCGCGCGAGCACTGGAAGCGGTGCCGCGCCGACGGTTCCTGGGCGGAGTTCCAGCAGTCGATACTCGGCCACTTGCTGCAACGTCTCGGCCCAAGTGGCCACTACTGGCACGACGTAGGACGGCAACTGGCGGGCGGCAGGGCGGCGGCCTACCCGACCGTAGGCGTTTCGGAGCGTCCGGCAAGGAGCGACCGGGACTTCACCGTCCTGAGCACCGTCGGGATGAGCCGCCAGCGCATGCCCACGGTCGAACTGTACGAAGACGACGTCGCCCCCTATGGGCGGATCGAACTCGCCGTCGCCAGCACACTGCCCAGCCAGAAGGCCGGCAGCATCTTCCCCTGGCTGGCCCAGTACCCATGGCGGTCGGTGACCTGGTTCGCCCCAGGGGACGTCGTGAAGTGGTACCACGAGGCCCGCACGTTCCCGCTGAGCAGTGGCGAGTCGTCCTGGGAGGGCGTCCTGCTCCTGGACGACCCGACCCGTTTGGCCGGCCCTGCAGCCCCCGGGATGACCGGCCTCACGCTCAACGGCGACGCCGTCCGGTGGCTGTGGCTCGTACCCATCACCGGTGAGGACCACCGCTACGCGAAGAGCGAGGGCTCGGACGCGCTCATACGGCGCCTAGCGCACCAGGGCCGTTCCTGGGTCATCTCCTAGCTCGGCAGGAACAGCTCCAAGAGAAGCCACACAACGGGGGCCGTCGCGACCAGCGAGTCGAGGCGGTCCATCACCCCGCCGTGGCCGGGAAGGAGCGTTCCCATGTCCTTGATGCCGAGGTCCCGCTTGATCATCGACTCGACGAGGTCGCCGGCGGTCGCGGTGACCACGGCGGCGAGCCCGATGAGCACGCCCTGCCACACCTGGCCGCCGTCCAGCAGCCACCAGACCAGCCACCCGCCGACCGCCATGCAGGTGATCGCCGAACCGGTGACGCCCTCCCAGGTCTTCTTGGGGCTGATCGTGGGGGCCAGCTTGTGCTTGCCGAGGAAGGACCCGGCGAAGTAGCCGCCGATGTCGCTGGCGACGGTCGTGGCGATGAAGACGACGATGCGGTGGTCGCCGTCGTCCGGGCGCATGAGCAGGGCGACGATGCCGCCCATCAGCACCAGGTAGCCGGCCACGAGCGACCCTGCGGCGACGTCGCGCACGTACCCGTCGGCGCCTTCGGTCATCCGCGTCATCAGCAGGGCCAGCACCGTGAGGGACACTGCCGCCACAGCGGCCGTGGGGCCCCACACGTACGCGACGACCGGAGTACCGACCATTCCGGTCGCGACCGGAATGAACGGGACACGGATGTCGCGGCTCTTGAGCGCCTCGGTCAGCTCCCGCATGCCGAGGAAGAGGAACACGACCATCACGCCAAGGAAGATCTCCTTGACGGTGTAGAGCGACAGCAGAACGAGCGAGCCCAGGCCGACGCCGACGCCGATGGCGAGTGGCAGGTTGCGGCCGGTCTTGCTCTCCCGCTTGCCCCCAGGGGGCTCGGAGGGCGTCCCAGAGGAGATCCCAGCGGGTGCATCGG
>NZ_VCKZ01000471.1 GCF_005889745.1 Actinomadura geliboluensis | reverse complement strand
GGCACCTACCCGCCCGCGCCACCTGGCCGTTCACCGCCGACACTGCCGTCGGCAACGGGTTCGTCCAGGAGTGCCTGCACTGGCCGTGGTCGCGGCACACCGCCGAACCGCACCGGACGAAGCTCTCCGTCCCGGTCCTGCTGCTGAGCGGCGACCGCGACCTGTCCACGCCGCTCGAATGGGCGCGGGAGGAGCTCCGCAACGCCCCGCGCGGCCGGCTCGTCGTGGTGAAGGGCGCCTCGCACTCCATCCAGAACCGCGAGCGCGGAACGCAGGGGCGCGAGGCGGTCTACCGCTTCCTCAACGGCTGAGCCTTCACGAGGCGCAGACGCGGTCCAGCAGGTCCCGGTAGCCGCGCAGCGCCAGCCGGAGCCGCTCGGTGTCGGCCTGCCCGCCGCCGTCGAGGCCGTCCGACAGCGCCCGCCGGTGCGCGGCGATCGCGCGGCCGAGGGCCTCGGCGGCCTCGGCGGCCAGCTCGTCCGCCCGGCGGACCGCGGCGCCCGGATCGTCGACGAACGCGGACTGCACCTCGCGCCAGCGCTCCCGGAACCGCTCGGTCTCGGCCGGGTCGAACAGCCCGTCCGGGACCGCGGCGGGCCCGGGGGCCGCGAGGGGTCCGGTGTCCGCGGTCGGTCCGGTGTCCGCGGTTGCTCCGGTGTCCGCGGCGGGCTCGGGCTTCACGGCGGGCATGGGGTCCGGGGCCGTGTCCGGGACGGGCTCCGGCGCGTCCGCCACCGGGGGCTCCGGTGCGGGACCGGCGACGCGGGTGTCGCCGGGCAGGCCCGGGGCCGGTACTCGCTCAGCGTGCCGCCTGTGCTCCATGGGGGTCAGCTCCTCGGGGTCTCGGTGGACGCCGGCGCCTCGGGCGCGGGCGCGGGCCCGTCCGCGGCGTGCCGCCCGGCCCGCTCCCGGCCGGGTGCGCCGAGCAGTTCCTCGAACAGGGCGCGGTAGTGCACCATGGCCTGCCGCAGCTCCTCGGTGGACGCCTCCCTGGACGCGGCCCTGCCGCCGATCGCGTGGGCGCGCCGGTAGTGCTCCATCGTGCGGCCGTGCTCCACGGACAGGTGGGCGACCTTCTCCTCGAACCCGTGCGTGGGGTAGCCGCGCTCGCCCATCACGACCGTGACGAGCCCGTCGGCCTGCTCGACCGCCGCCGCCGGCGTGTCGACGAACCGCTCCTGAACGCGGACCCACTGCTCGTGGTACTGCTCGCGCTTGCCCGGGTCCAGCTCGCGCAGCTCCAGCTCCTCGTGGCGCCGCTCGCGGGAGAGCAGCTCCCGCTCGGCGGCCGCGCGGCCGCCCGCGTCCCGCACGGCCCGGTCGTACTCGGGGCCGAACCGCCGCCTGAGCCGCCGCGTCCGGGACCTGGTGCGGGCCAGGTGCGCCGCCGCGGCGAGGACGGCGACGACGACTACGGCGATGACGACCCATATCGCGGTCGACATGGTCTCCTCCAGCGTGCGTCGGATCAGGATGAGACCGCGATGCCCGGTCAATGGCGTTCAAAACGAACCACCAAGAAACGGTCATCCGCCGCAGGCCGGTTATGGAGCCGGGTGAGCTGCGGCTCTGGACAAGGTCATCTGAGTGGATTTACTGCGCTATGCCCGACTCGCATGTTGTGATTGGGGCGCTACCGGAATGATGCGCGCCCTGCGGCGGGCGCGCGCGAATGGATGTGATGCGCGGTGCGCCACGCGTTCGGCCTCGTCCTCGGCGTCCTGCTGACCCCAGCCCTGCTGTACGGCGCCGCCTGGGGCTACGTGCAGGCCGGCCGGTCCTTCGACGGCACCGGGCAGGAGATCACCGACCGCACCCGCATCTACGGCGCGTTCGCCCTGCTCGCCGCCGTCGGCCTGGTGACGGGCGTGGTCATCGTCGCGCGCTGGGCGTCGCCGCTGGTCTCGCTGGTGCCCGCGCTCGCGCTGCTGGGCCTCTCCGGCTGGTTCCTGGCCGACCCCGGCACCGTCCTCGACCTGCCCGGCCGGGTGCCGCCGGCGGGGGACCTGGACGCCGGGCTGCGCATGCTGCTCGGCTCCGGCCTGTACGCGATGATGGGATTCGCGCTGCTGATGCCGGCCTGGGCGCCGCGCCGCTGGGGTTCCGAGCGCGACGACGACGCCGCCGACCTCGACTTCTACAACGCGATGGAGCGCGGCGGCCGCGCCCGCTGAGGCCCGGCCGCCGCACCCCCCGCTCAGGACCGCTCCGCCTTCGTCACTGCTTCGCCTTCGTCACGAACTGGGTCGTGTAGGTCTTCGACAGGTCGATCCGGTCCTTCATCTCGCCGACCTCGGGCGAGAACTGCGCGAGCACCTTCAGGACGTTCTCCGCCGCGTCCGGCTTCATCACGCCGTCGCCGTTGAACATGCCGGCCGAGTCGCCGATCGCCTTCTCGTACAGCTTCGGGTCGCCGCCGGCGTAGTCCGCCGGCATCTTCGCCGCGATCTCCGCCGGCTGGTGCGCCTTGATCCAGCCGAGCGTCTTGACGAACGCGTTCGCGAGCTTCTGCACGGTCTCCCCGTGCGACTTCACGTACGCGCAGTCCATGTAGAGGGAGCTGGACGGGTACAGCCCGCCGAGCGCCGCGCGGGTGCCCTCCTCGGTGCGCATCTCGACCATGACCTTCGCCTTGCCGGTGCTGACCAGCTTGGCGATGGTCGGGTCGGTCGTCATGCCCGCGTCGATGCCGCCGTTGTCCATCGTGGAGATGAACGTCTGCCCGGCGCCCGCCTTCACCGTCGTGTAGTCGGACGTCTTGACGCCGTTGCGCACGGCCAGCGCGCGGGTGATGAAGTCGGTGGACGAGCCGGGGCTGGTGACGCCGAGCTTCTTGCCCTTGAACGCGGCCGGCGACGTGAGCTCGCCCGCCTTCGACGCCGCGACCATCTCGGCCTCGCCGGGGACGTCGGCCATCTGCACGACGCTCTGCACGCACTTGCCCTTGGTCTGCAGGTGGATGGAGTGGTCGTAGAAGCCGACGACGGCCTGCACGTCGCCCGAGATGAGGACGTTCTCGGCCTGCGCGCCGGCGGGCTCGGTGAGCAGCCGCACGTCGAGGCCCTGCTCCTTGAAGTAGCCGAGCCGCTCGGTCAGCTTGGCCGGCAGGTAGATGACCTTGTCGATGCCGCCGACCATGATCTTGACGGTGCCGCCGGAGCCGGCGTCCCCGCCGGCGCGGGAGCCGCGGCAGGCGGACAGGCAGGACAGGGCGGTGAGGGCGGCGAGCGCGGCGGCGCTCGCCCGGACGGTGGTGCTGGGCATGGCGGTTCTCCGGTCGTGCGGGGGTGGAAGGGGAACGGGGTTCAGATCTGGACGTCGTGGCCGGAGACGGACGGGCGCCAGCGCAGCAGCCGGCCCTCCAGCAGCGTGAGCAGCCATTCGGCGAGCAGGGCCAGCACGGTGATGATGATCATCCCGGCGTAGATCCCGGCCGCGTCGAAGGTGCCCTGCGAGTGGTTGATGAGCAGGCCGAGGCCCTTGTCGGCACCGGTGTACTCGCCGACGATCGCGCCGATGATGGCGAACCCGAACGCCGAGTGCAGCGAGGCGAGGATCCAGGACGTGGCGCTCGGCACCACGATCGTCCACAGCACCTGTAGCCGGCCCGCGCCGAGGATCCGGGCGTTGTTCACCAGGTTCCGGTCGACCTCGCGGGCGCCCTGGAAGGCGTTGAAGAACACCGCGAAGAACACCAGCACGAACGCCGTCGCGATCTTGGACTGCATGCCGAGCCCGAACCAGATGATGAACAGCGAGGCCAGGATGATGCGCGGGATCGCGTTGACGGCCTTGATGAACGGCGCGCACACGTCCGAGAGGAACCGGCTGCGGCCGAGCACGATGCCGAGGACCACGCCGCCCGCCGCGCCGAGCGCGAAGCCCGCGACGGCCTCCTGGAGGGTGACGGAGATCTGCTCCCAGATCGAGCCCTGCGAGGTGCCGTCGGTGAACCAGCCGGCCAGCCGCTCCCAGATCTTGGACGGCATCGAGTAGTAGAACGGGTCGATCCAGTGCCGGGCGGCCAGCTCCCACGACCCGAGCCAGGCCGCGACGAGCGCGGCCCGGACGGCGTTGATGCCGGCGGCGCGGCGCAGCCCGGCGGTGCGGGCCCGCGCGATCGCCGCGAGCTCGCCGCCGTCGCGGTCACCGGTCCCGGCCCCGGCCGGGCCCGCGGCGGGCGCCTGCGCGATGGTCTCCGCGTCACGCGGCATGGCCGGCCCCCCTCTCCCGGGTGATCTGGACCTCTTCGCGCAGCGAGTCCCACACCTCGCGGTAGATGTCGAGGAACCCGCCGGTGAGGCGGACCTCCTCGGCGTCGCGCGGCCGGTCGAGCGGCACCTCGAACACGGCCTTGATGGTGGCGGGGCCCGCGGTCATCACCACGACCCGGTCGGACAGCACGAGCGCCTCCTCCAGGTCGTGGGTGACGAACACGACGGCCGCCCCCGAGCCCGACCACAGGCGCAGCAGCTCGTCCTGCATCAGGCCGCGGGTCTGGACGTCCAGCGCGGAGAACGGCTCGTCCATCAGCAGCACGGACGGCTCGTTCACCAGGGTCTGGGCGAGGGCGACGCGCTTGCGCATGCCGCCCGACAGCTGGTGCGGGTAGTAGCCCTCGAACCCCGCGAGGCCGACCCGCGCGACCCAGTCGCGGGCCTGGTCGCGGGCCGCGCGGCGGGACGCGCCCCGGTAGCGGGGGCCGGCCGCGACGTTGTCGAGCACGGACCGCCAGGGCAGGACGGCGTCGTTCTGGAACATGTAGCCGACGCCGTCCGGGATGCCGTCCACCGGCCGGCCCTGGACGAGGACGCGGCCCGCGGACGCCGGTTCGAGGCCGGACACCAGGGACAGGGTGGTCGACTTGCCGCAGCCGGTGGGGCCGACCACGGCGACGAACTCGCCGGGCCCCACGCTCATGTGCAGGTCGCGGACGGCCGTGTGCACGCCGCCCGCCGACCGGAAGCGCTTGGTGGCGCCGTCCAGCTCGATGACGGGCCCGGCGGGCCGCTCGGTGCGCTCCTCTGGGGAGCTCGCTTGTTCGGACACGGCCGCACCGTACGGATGTGGCGCGCGTCACCGGAACCCTTGCCCGCGATGTGCTCGCAAGCCGCGAATCCCCACGTTGCGCGCGTTACCGCGACTTCTGCGCGTTGTGCGCACGGTTCCGCCCGCGGGGGGCTGGGCGGCCGGGCCGGCATCGATTACGGTGACACGTCATGTCCGTGCGGCCCCGCATCTCCTTCGCCCGGCAGGTGCTGATCCTGCAGGTCGGCGTGGTCGTCGTGGTGGCCGTCCTCGGCTACGGCCTGGTCGCGTGGATGCTGGACGGCCGGCTCCGCGACCAGTACGGCCAGCGGGCGCTCACCGTCGCGCGGTCCGTCGCCGCCGACCCGGAGATCCGCGACGCGGTCGCGGCCGGCGACCCCGGGCGCACCGTCCAGGACCGGGCCGAGCGGGTCCGCCGCCGCACCGGGGCGCTGTTCGTCGTGGTGACCGACCACCGGGGCCTGCGCCTGTCGCACCCCAACCCGGTCCGCCTCGGCGAGCGGGTGAGCACCGACCCGTCCGACGCGCTCGCCGGGCGGGAGGTCGTGCGCGTCGAGCGCGGCACGCTCGGCCTGTCCGCGCGCGGCAAGGTTCCCCTGTACGGCCGGGACGGCGGCGTCCTCGGCGAGGTCAGCGTCGGGTTCGACGCCCGCGCGATCGACCGCGAGCTCGGCCACGTGCTGCGCGAGATGTCGCTGTTCGTCGCGGGCGCGGTCCTGCTCGGCGTGGCCGCGTCCGCCGCGATCGGGCGGCGGCTGAAGCGGCAGACGCTCGGCCTCGAACCCTACGAGCTGGTCGAGCTGGTCCACGAGCGGGAGGCGGTGCTGCACGGCGTCGGCGAGGGCGTCGTCGCCGTCGACACCGAGGGGAGGATCGCGGTCTGCAACGACGAGGCGGCGCGGCTGCTCGGCGTCACGCCCGAGCGCGGCGCGCCCGCCGGGGACCTCGCCGCCGAGGGCACGCTGCGGGACGTCCTGACGGGCCGCCGGGAGGCCGCGAACCTGTTCGTCACGGCGGGCGAGCGGGTCCTCGTCGTCAACCGGCGGCGGGTGCGCCGCGACCGCCGCGACCTCGGCGCCGTCGTCACGCTGCGCGACCGCACCGACCTGGAGACCCTCGCCCGCGAGCTGGACTCGGTCAGCACCCTGTTCGACGCGCTGCGCGCGCAGCGGCACGAGTACGCCAACCGGCTGCACACGCTGTCCGGGCTGCTCCAGCTCGGGCACGCCGCGGAGGCCGCCGACTACGTCGGGGCGCTGATGGAGGACGCGGCCCGCCGCGCGCCCGCGCCCGACACCCTGCCCGACCCGGTGTCGGACCCCTACCTGCGCGCGTTCCTGTCGGCCAAGTCCGCGGTCGCCGCGGAGAAGGGCGTCCGGCTCGACATCGGCGCCGCCAGCTACGTGCCCGGCCGCGTCGCCGACGCCCTGGACGTGACGACCGTCGTCGGCAACCTGGTCGACAACGCCGTGGAGGCCGCCCGGCTCGGCCGCCGGCGGCCCGCCCGCGTCGAGGTCGAGCTGCTCGGCGACGGCGCCGACCTGCACGTCACCGTCACCGACTCCGGCGACGGCCTGCCGGACGGGCTGCGCGAGGC
>NZ_VCKZ01000470.1 GCF_005889745.1 Actinomadura geliboluensis | reverse complement strand
GTGGACGGGGGTTGCTCGTGGACCGGTGGCCCCTGCGCGGCGGCGCCGGTCGGAGCCGGGTCGGGCTGCGCTGGCAGGGATGCCGAGGAACTGGGCAGGCCGCGGGCGCGGCGGCGGAAGGAGGACTGCGGGAGCACGGCAGCGGGAGTCGGGGAGTTCAAAAGGGTGTGGGGAAGGAGCACCAGTGCGTGCATCCCGAGCGACTGCGGATGCAGCTCGATCCGGATGCCGTGCCGGGCGGCTAACCGGGCTGCGACCAGAAGCCCGACCTGCCCCTGCCGGACCTGCTCCCGCAGGCTGACCTGGAACGGCGCGTCCAGGATCCGCCGCAGTCCAGCAAGCCGCTCCGCCGACAATGCCAGCTCACCCTCGTCCCGGACCTCCACCCCCAGGCCGCTGGGCGTCTGGACCGTCACCATCCGCACCGTGTCGCCCGAGAACCGGGTGGCGTTCTCCACCAGCTCCGCCAGGATGTGGATCACGTCTGGACCCGCGTACCCGGGGATTTCCACATCGTCGTCGGGCAGCGTCAGCCGGACTCGCTGAAACGCCTCTACCTCGGCCATCCCCTGACGCAGCACTGTCGAGATCGGCATCGGCGCGGAGACGCGCCGCGCGGTACGGCCTCCCAGCACCGCCGACCGCGCGGCCGCGCGGCGCAGCTGCGTCGCCAGGTGATCGATCCCGTACAGATCCGCGAGAAGATCGGGATCCTCCAGATCGTTCTCGATGGCCTTGAGGCGCTCCAGCATCCGGCTCACCAGTGCGTGCACGCGATGCCCGACGTAGACCAGGACCTCGCCATCAGGTTCTTCCACCGCATCCAGCCGCGCGGCCGACGCGTGCAGCAGACGGGCACGGGCACGCAGATCAGCCGCGATCACCGCGGCGATAGCGTCGGCGGAGTCGTCGTAAGCGGCCGCCGGAAAAAACGGCTGGAACCAGCGGGCCCCGATCCACTTATGCCTCGGGAAGGGCCGCTGCCAATGCCAGTACAACTCGTCGGAACCGCCGGGGCCGGGCAGCAGCACTACCAGCCGGCCCACGTAGGGATGGACGTCCACCCGCTGCGCGGTGACCGACATCGCACCATCCAGGCTTCCCAGCGGCGCAGCCGACGCGCGCAACCCCCGGGCAGTGAGGCGGTTGACCAGCTCACGCGCGTGGTCCAGGGGCTCGAGGGTCTGCCGGGGCGGTTTATCGCCGGCGGGCCGAACCGCCGTCTGAGGAAGCTGGGTCGTCATGGCAGCACTCCAACGCCGCACCACAGGTCCACGTCGGCGGTGACCGGCCACGGCCTGGGGTCCGGTCGCCACACCGGCGCCGATACCAGCCCCGGTCGGATCATCACCATCCCCGTACAGCACGCCGCGAGGGCTTCCGGGGTGCGGACACGCGGCGGGCCGGGATTGATATCGGCGCAGATGCTGCCGAGTACGGCCAGGCCGCGGTCGTACTCGGCGACCAGATGGCAGAGCGCGATGTAGCTGCCGGCTGCCAGACTCGCCCGGAAGGCAGCAAGGGCCGCGACCGCCTGCGCGTCGGTGAGGACGTCCAAACTGTTGATCAACAGCACGGCCACCGGCCGGCGCAGATCCAAGGTTGCGGCGGCGCCGTCCAGCACCGTGCGAGGCTCGTCCAGCCCTGCCTGCACGAACCCGCAGGCGCCGACGCGGCCTCTGAACATGGCCCTGGCGTGAAGCATCACCAGCGCGTCGGCGTCGGCGTACACGACGCGAGCGTCCGGATTGACCGCCTGGGCGACCTGGTGGACCTCGTCGTGCGTCGGCATGTCAACGCCGACGACCAGCAGCTGGTCGACGCCGCACTCACCGACCAGGGCCCGCACCACCCGGCTGCGGAACGCCAGCCGATGCAGGGCCAGCGACTCAACCTGCGGAAAGTGCGCAATCACCCTCTCACCCAGGGCGCGATCGACCGGATTGAAGTCCTTCCCATCGCCCCAGAACGCCCACAAGCGCGCCATCGCCGCACGGTCGCCGTCGTATGCCCCATTGAGGTCGCGTTCTGCCGCGAGCCAGTCAAAGGCCATGCCGCTCACCGGGCACCACCCGGCACATCGCGCAGCTCCTTCTGGGCGTCGGGGAGGCGGGCGACCATGCCGACGACGCGGACGCTCTGGTACAGCTCACCCTGATAACTGCCGTCCGGGGACCAGAGCTGGACATCGACCAGACCAGGCGGTACGAGGTCCCACCCGCCCGCGAGCGCGGCGATGTCCGCCTCTTCGCGGAAGACGATCGGACTGCGGCCCTTCTCGTACGCCTTGGTCATCCCGCCGACGCGGGCCTGGCTGGTGCGGGTCTTAGTCGCGTGGGACAGCACGACGACGCTGCCGGGGGCCAGGCGGTCCCACAGGCCGGCCATGACGGCGGCGGGGTCGTCGATGAAGTGCAGGACTGCGGCTAGGACGATGACCGTCGGCGCGGTCAGGTCGATGCGCCCGGCCAGGTCAGGGCGGTTGAGAAGATCGGGGTGGTTGAAGACACTGTCGAGGTCGGTGACATCGCCGTCGAGCACACGGCCGTAGCCCGTGCGAAGGGCGCGGGCACGCGCGAGCACGACCTCGTCGTTGTCGAAGGCGAGCACGACGGCATCGGGGTTGACGTTGTGCACGCAGGTCTCCACCGAGTCCAGCGGCACGTCATCGACGATGCCGACGCCGATGTCTAGAACCTGCCTGATGCCGTACTCGGCGACGGCCCAAGAGGCGGCGCGGCCGGCGAACAGGAAGTTCTCCCTCGCGACCGCCTGCGCGTCCGGGGAGGTCCGGATGACCGCGAGAGCGGTCTCCTTGTCGGCCCCAGTCCAACTCTTGCCGCCCAGGTAGAAGTTGTAGACGCCAGCTTCGGAGGATCGGGTGAAGTCACGGGCGAGGCCCGGTGGGAGAATCATGACACCGCCGTCGTAAGCAGCTCGTAGAGTCCCTCGGACGTGTCGGCGTCCACCGCAGTGGTCCGTGTGGGGGCCGTGTCCCTTCCCCGCCGTTTCGGGTCGAGGAAGGCCCACCAGCGGTTGGCGCTGGAGTAGACGATGTTCCATTCCGGAAAGTCCCGCTGCAGCGGAGCCTTTGCGCGAGCGATGGGGTCGGCGACGTCCGTTGTCTCGTTCATGCTGGTTCCTTGTTGGCGAATTGCAGAGTCTGCGCTGCGGCGTAGATCGGCTCTAGATCGATCTTCTGCTGCCGCGGTCGATCGATGGCAGCGCGGATGTGTGGCTGTACATGGTGGTCAAACCAGCTTGGGCACCGTGAGGGCGCGCGTCACTCGCTCGGCAGCTACGTCTACGAATTCGGTGCGGGTGATCCGGTCGCCGTCATCCCATGCGAACCAGCTCTTGCCGCGGTCGACCACAACTTGGACCGCCCCAGACAAAAGCTCCCAACCGCGCCCGTCGCGCATGTTTGTGTTCTTTATCGACAATTGTGGAGGTCTCTGCCCAAAGGCGTGCTCGATGAGCAGGTCGGCGTCGTCGAGTCGTTCGGCAAGCGCCGTCAGGTGAGTGATCGCCTCGTCGTTTGGCTGGTTCACCAGGGCCTCCCGGCTTGCGGTTGAGGTCTACAAGCCAGCCACGCCTCGAAGAGGTGTACAACGACCAGTTCGGCTCAGGGGCGGTCGTGTGCAGTTGCCACATTGGCATCAAGGCTGGTGGCAGAGGGATAGTTCGCCCTCTAACGTGGTGATGGAGGACCCATGTCTCCCCGCATTGGGAAGGCCGAAGCTGATGCCGAATCAAAAGTTGTGCCCCGGGTGCCGGAAGACGCTGCTCTCGCGCTATAACCCTGAGCCGGTCTGCGGCCTCTGCCGGCGTGCTGCGGAGCAGCACAGCATCAGCGCACCTGTATGGCTATGGGACACCGAGCCGATACGTAAGGCTCTGACCGAAATGAATCTCGGCGGTGTCCTTGCTTTGTTGCGCTCGTCGGCAGGGTTGACTCAGCAAGAGATGGCCGATCTGGTGCCAGGCTGGACGAAGACCAGAGTCACGCGGATCGAGTCAGGCGAACGTGGAACCCTGTACGACATACGGGAACTACTGGCGTGGGCCGATGCGATCTGCATGCCGCGCGAGGCACTGTTGCCGCTCTTCCTCGGCCGGTCCGACACTGGTCCTGAGTTGTGGTGGACCTCGGAGGAGCAGAGCATGGATCGCAGGACCTTCAACGGTGGTCTGTTGGCGCTGACGGCCTCGGCGTTCCTGCCGGATGGATTCGTCCCGCCGAGTCAGGTCGGACGAGCGCACGTCAACTATCTGAAGACCTGCGCCGATGAGTTGTGGACCCGAGACTGGAGTGTCGGCGGCGTTGTTCTCCTTCGGCAGGCACTGAAGTTGGTGGGTCGCGCCAAAGCGATGCTGGATGAGAGCGACTACAACGAGGGGATCGGGCTCGGTTTGATACAGGCCGGGGCTCACCTCGCCAACTGCACGAGTTTCCTGGCGTTCGACGCGGGCGACCTCGCGCTGGCCCGCAGGCTCTCGCAGGAGGCCGCGACGCTATCCGACAGTGGCGAAGACTCGGCGTTGCGCGCCCATGTCTACGCGACGATGGCGATGCAATCCACTGCCCTCGCGAGGGTCAGCCGGCGGAGGGGGCCTGCGCGAGAAGCACTGCGTGCTTTGAAGATCGCGGCAGACTCCGCGAAACACCACCCCTCGCCGAAACTTCACGCGCTCATTGACATGCGAACCGCGACCGTCAAGGCGTTGCTGGGGGATGAGGCTGGAGCACATTCATCGATCAGCGCGGCCAAGCGTGAACTTGATCGGGGAAGCCATCCTGACGACTGGCAATCGTTGGGGTTTGTGACGTGGACCGAGTTGTCCGGGCACGAAGCTCGGGTCGCTTCCATCGTGGGTGACGACCAGAAGGCGACCACGCTGTTCCAACGGGTGCTCGATGATGCCGCGCTCGCGCCGAGGAACAGGACCTTCTACAGGGCCACGCTGGCGGAGACACGGCTGGCGGCGGGTGACACCGCGGGTGCACTGGAAACGGGGCATGCCACGCTGGACGACCTTGAAAAGACCGTGGGATCGGTTCGAGCGCTCGAAGCGCTTCAGCCTCTGGCCGATCTCAACTCTGACTTCCACGACCGGTACGCAGCGGTAGCGGACGACCTCGCAACGAAAGTAACGTCGCCGGCATGACGCAACCCGAGTTCCGCCGGTTCGACGCTCGGCAGGCCCGCGAGATCCGTGACATCGTCGAGAAGATCTATCGGGATGCCTACGCCGAGGCCATCGCCAGCGGCGACCCATTCGACTCGCCCGAACGATTCATGACGCGCTTCGACGCCTACACGTCTTCCGGCCGCGGGTTCGACATGGTCGTGGCGTTCCAGGAGGGCCAGCCCGTTGGGCAAACGTGGGGCTGGCCGCTCGGTCCCGACACCGCGTGGTGGCGTGGACTCATTGACGAACCGGAGCCGGACTTCACTGTGGAAGACGGCGCCAGGACGTTCGCGCTTTCGGAGATCATGGTCTGCGGTCAATGGAAGGGCCAAGGAGTCGCGCACGCCCTGCACGATGCCCTGCTGGGTAGGCGATCGGAGGCACGGGCGACCCTCTTGGTGGAAGCCGACAACGTCACGGCGTACCGCGCCTATTCGTCCTGGGGATGGGAGCGAGTTGGGCAGTTGCGCCCCAACTGGCCAGACGCTCCATTGTTCGACGTCCTGGTTCTGCCGCTGCCGCTGCCGGTGGAGCCGTCCGTGTGACGAGTGGCCGCCGGATGTAACGTCTGGGGCCCTGCGGTGTCGAACCTTGCGCGCCTGACCGCATTCCGTGCCACGAAGGTCTGGCCGGGTCGGTGACGACGGTGACGCTGCGGCATCGGTCAGGCCAGCCCGTCCGATCTTGTCGGCTTGCGCCTCCTGCGCCGTCATGTTGTTCCCACCGTGACGCATCGCCGCATTACGCCACGTCAGTCACCGTGGGTGGGGGCCTTGGAGGGCTTTGAGGAGTTGGTGGGTGCGGTCGTCGGGTTCGGTGTCGAGGTCGGCGAGGCGGGTGGAGAGGAGTTGGTAGGTGCGTCGGGCGGCGTCGGTGTGGCCGAGTTGGGCTTGGAGTTGCATGAGGTCGCGGTAGAGGGGCTCGGCGTAGGGGTCGAGGGTGATGGCGTGTTTCAGGGCGGCGAGGGCTAGGTCCGGCTTGTCGTCGTGGAGAAGGCGGGCCTGGCGGGTGAGGGCGTCGGTGACGGTGCAGCGGAGGTGGTCGCGGTAGGTCTCGGCCCAGTCGTGGGTGAGGTCGGTGGCGAAGTCGGCGGTGTAGAGGTCGATGACGGGGGCGAGGGCGGTGATGCGGTCGGGATCGGTGGTGGCGTGGCGTGCATGGTCGAGAGTCTTGGTCAGGCGCCACAGGTCGGTGTCGATTAGGTCGTTGTCCAGGCGGTAGTTGCCCGCGGTGTGGATGACGTACATGGGTTCACGGAGCCCCGTGGCGGTGCGCAGGGTTTTCCGTATGTTGGCGGTGGCGGTGTTGAACTGGTTGGCGGCGGCCTCGGGGTCGTGATCGGGCCACAATGCGCCGATTGCCCGGTCGCGGGCGACCCCGTCGGGGTGTAGCGCCAGGTAGGCGAGCAGGTCGCGGGCGCTGCGGCGGACGCCGGTGGTGATGGCGCCGTCTGCGGTGTGAAGTC
>NZ_VCKZ01000057.1 GCF_005889745.1 Actinomadura geliboluensis | reverse complement strand
ATGCCGAGCCGTTTTAGGTGAAGTGAGTGATCCCATGCTGTCGAGAAAAGCCTCTAGCGAGTGTAGGGTGCAACGCCGCGATCTCCTCGGGCTCCCACCCAGAGCGAATGGGTCCGCTGGGGCGGCGAGGCGATCAACTGGGGCCCGTCCAGCCGCCGCCCGGTCGGCCACCACCCGGCCAGCCGCCGCCGTACGGTCAGCCGTACGGGCAGCCGCCGGGCGGCTACGACCCGCGGTGGGGCTACGGCCCGCCGGGCTCCCCCTACGGCGTGCCGACGCAGGGCCCCTCCGAGGAGACGACCTGGGCGATCTTCGCCTACATCGGGAACGCGATCATCGGGTTCCTGCCCGCGCTGATCATCTACCTGGTGAAGAAGGACACCTCGCCGTTCACCAGGTTCCACGCGGCGCAGTCGATGAACATGCAGCTCACCATGCTGATCCATCTCCTGGCGGTGCTGGCGGTGTGCGTGCCGCCGGCGATCGTCATGGAGGCGCCGGCCTTCCTCGCCCTGCTGCTCTTCCCGTACCTGGAGCTGCTGATCGGCGGGTGGACGTTCATCATCCTCGGCGCGGTGAAGGCGGGGAAGGGGCAGTACTACCGCTTCCCGACCTTCTTCTGCTACCGCATGATCCGCTAGCTCACAGGTAGGCGCGGGCGTACTCGTCCAGCACCGGCAGGACGGCCTCGCGGTCGCCGGCGGGGACGCGCAGCACGACCTCCTCGATCCCGAGCGAGCCGTAGTAGCCGAGCTTCTCCGGGGTCGGCAGCGTCCCGAACGGGATCACGGGGACCATGGCGCGTCCGGCGTCCGCGCAGGCGCGCCGCAGGCCGGGCAGCGCCTCGCGGATGCCCGCCCCGCCGATCGGCAGCCACCCGTCCCCGTACTCGGCGATGTGCGCGAACAGCGTCGGGCCCGGCGCGCCGCCGAGCAGCACCGGCACCCTGCCGGCCGGCTTGGGCCACGACCAGGACGCCTCGAAGCTCACGAACTCGCCCTTGAAGGACGCCTCCTCGTCCGTCCACAGGGCCCGCATCGCGAGGACGTGCTCGCGCGCCACGGCCCGCCGCCGCTTCCACGGCACCCCGTGGTCGGCGCCCTCCTCGGCGTTCCAGCCGTACCCGACGCCGAGCGCGACCCGTCCGCCCGCGAGCCGGTCGAGCGTCGCGACGGCCTTCGCGGTGACGATCGGGTCGCGCTGGGCGGGCAGCAGGATGCCGGTCCCGAGCGTGATCCGCTCGGTCGTCACGGCCGCCGCGGCGAGCGCCACCAGCGGGTCGAGGGTCCGCGCGTACTCCTCGGCGAGGGTGTCGTCCCCGGTCGGCGGGGGCGTCTCGCGGGCCACCGGGATGTGGGTGTGCTCGGGGACGTAGAGGGAGGCGAAGCCGCGCTCCTCGGCCGCCCGCGCCAGCTCGTGCGGCACCATCGTCCGGTCGGTGGCGAACATCGTGACCCCGAGCCGCATGCGGGCCCTCCTTCTCCCGGTTCCCCGGCACCCTACAGAGGCGGGGTCAGACGAGAACGGCCCGGTCGTCCACGCGGGCCACGGCGCGGACGGGCGCGCCGTCGGCGCCGGCCAGCGCGATGGGGAACAGCGAGACCTCGATCGCGCAGCCCGCGTCCTGGGCCGCGACGAGCCGGTCCAGCCCGGTGAGGTTCTCGGCGATCACGGCGCCCGCGCCGCACAGGACGCGGTGCGCCGCCAGCGAGAACTCCTCGGACCCGGGCGGCGGGGTGCGGTCCACGCTGAGCGTGTCGACGGCGACCGTGCGGACGCCCGCGGCGACGATCGCCTCGGCCGTCTCGGGCGCCGGGTACGGATGGGCGAGGTAGCCGCCGGTGCCCCAGTGCTCCGACCAGCCGGTCGCGATGACCAGGACGTCGCCGGGTTCGAGGCCGGGCGGGAGCGCGTCCGGCGGGATCGGCGCGCGGGGCGGCAGGCCGCGGACGTCCATGACCACGGCCGGGCCGGTGAAGCGGGTCAGCGGCAGCTCGTCCAGGCGGGGCAGGGCGTCGTCGACGTGGAACGGGGCGTCCACGTGCGTGCCCGTCTGCGAGCCCATGTGCAGGCGCAGGACGTTCACCCCGTCGCGGGCCGCGGTCAGCGCCGGCACCGCCTCCACCTCGGGGTCGCCCGGGTAGACCGGCATGCCCGTGGTGATCGGCACGGACAGGTCCAGCAGCTCAACGCCCATGTAATGGATTATCCCGCGCGGACCGCCAGCCGATAGCGTTGCGACGTGTTGCCACATGTGACGGCCATCCGATACGTGACGCCGCTCCGCGAGGGCGGCTCCCTGCCGGGCGTCGTCGAGGCCGACGACCTCGGCACCTACGTCATGAAGTTCCACGGCGCGGGGCAGGGGCGCAAGGCGCTGATCGCCGAGGTGGTCGCGGGCGAGCTGGCCCGCCGGCTCGGCCTCCGGGTGCCCGAGCAGGTGCTGATCGACCTGGACCCGGCGATCGGCCGGCACGAGCCCGACCCCGACGTCCAGGACCTCCTCAAGGCCAGCCCCGGCTGGAACCTCGGCGTCGACTTCCTGCCCGGGTCGCTCGGCTTCGACCCGCTCGGCTGGACCCCCGACCCGGACTTCGCGTCCCGGGTGCTGTGGTTCGACGCGTTCATCGGCAACGTGGACCGCAGCTGGCGCAACCCGAACATGCTCGTCTGGCACGGCGACGTGTGGCTCATCGACCACGGCGCGAGCCTGATCTTCCACCACGCGTGGGCGAACGCCGCCCGGCTGTTCGCCGGCGCGTACGACGTCGACGACCACGTCCTCACCCCGTACGCGTCCCGGCTGGAGGCGGCGGAGGCCGCGTTCGCCCCGAAGATCACCGAGGGGCTGCTGCGCGAGGTGGTCGCGCTGGTGCCCGACCGGTGGCTGGAGGGCGAGCCCGGCTTCGCCGGTCCGGAGGCGCTCCGCGACGCCTACGTCGAGATCCTGCTGCCGCGCGCCGGCAAGCCGCGCGACTGGCTGCCCGACCTCGACGTCAGCGGCCGCGCTCCGGACACCTCGGCGCGGCGGGGGCAGAACCGTCCCGGATGGCTGGGTGGTCCGGCATGAGCGAGGCGAACCGGGGGGCGCGGGGGGCCGTCCCCCCGCAGGACGCGCCCACGACGAACATCAGGGCCGCGGGTGAGCCGACGGTGTTCGAGTACGCGGCGCTGCGGGTCGTCCCGCGCGTCGAGCGGGGCGAGTCGATGAACGTGGGCGTCGTCGTGTACTGCCGGGCGCTCGACTACCTCGGCTGCCGGACGCACCTCGACGAGCGCCGCCTGCACGCGCTGGACCCCTCGCTCGACCTGGAGGGCGTCCGCGCCTCGCTGAAGGGCGTGGACGCGGTGTGCTGCGGCGGCGAGCGCGCCGGGCAGGCCGCGGCGGAGCCGCCGGGGCGGCGGTTCCGGTGGCTGACGGCGCCGCGCAGCACGATCGTCCAGCCGGGGCCGGTGCACGCCGGGCTCACCGCCGACCCGGCCGCCGAGCTGGACCGGCTGCTGCGCCTGCTCGTCCTGTGACCGCGCTCGCGCGCTAGTCCCACTCCCAGCGGATGCCGTGGTAGCCGGCGGCCATGCCGAACTCGATGAAGTGGACGCTGTGGTAGCTGGACAGCCGCAGGTCGGCGGAGTCCTTGAGCGCGGTGTGGCCGTCGGGCCGCCAGGTCCGGTGGCAGCGGGCCGGCAGCGCGGACGGGTGGAACCGCACCTCGATCAGGAACTCGTGCTGCGGGGTGCGGAAGCCGCGGCCCTCCTCGGTGATGGGCGGGCCGGTCTCGTCGAACCCGAAGCCGTACTCCAGCAGGTAGGTCTCGCCGCGGCCGAGCGCCCGGTCGAACAGCAGCTCGGCGGCGATGAGGCCGCTCGCCTCGTCCATCCGGACGCGGCCGAACCGGCAGCCGCGCACGGTCCGCGACGACGGCAGGACGCCCTGCGGGTGGTGGTACACCGCGATCCAGCGGTCGACGCCGCGCTGCTGGGCCTGGAACACCGCCCGGCAGCGGACCTCGCGCAGCTCCCGGCGGCGGCCGACGACGTACTGGTCGTGCAGGCTGAGCCCGGTGAGCAGCCGCTCGCCGCGGTCGCCGATCTCGTCCAGCAGGTCGCGGACGCCCGGCTCCGGGCACAGCTCCTCGACCGGCAGCCACGGCCCGGCGGTCCGCTCCGTGGTGGGCTTCAGCAGCGTCAGCAGCGAGTGGCGCGGCAGTTCGAGGATGACCTCCAGGCCGCGGACGGCGCGCAGCGAGTCGGCGCGCTCGGGCCTGGTCCGGCCGCGCTGCCAGTAGCTCAGCGTCGACAGGCTGACGGCGATGCCCTGCTCCTCCAGGCGGCGCCGCAGCGAGTCGAGGCTGAGGCCGCGCGCCTGGATGGCGGCGTGGAGGGCGACGTTGAACGGCCCGTACTGGAGGACCTGTAGGAGATCGTCCTCTGCGACACTCTGCACCTGCGGCCTCCGGATCTGCTCCGGCCGGCCCCCGTCCAACGGCCTTGACTCCTGCGATTGCAACTTCCGCGCTCACTGTAAAGCGGTTGGTCCCCGTTGCCAACAGGCAACTTGTCACAACCAGGGGTCCACGCGCTAGTGCCACTCCCATTCGATCCCGACTATTCCCCGCCTTACGGACCCGACCGCGATGTTAGCGCTGCCGGACGTGCCGACCCACAGCTCGCCGAGCCGGCGGCGCGGGGCCTGCGAGCTCTCGGCGGTGAACCCGTAGCAGCGGGCGGGCAGCCGGTCGCCGTCGAACTGGATGATCGCCACGTAGTCGTGGACGGGATGGGCGAAGCGGCGGTCGTAGCTGTCGGACGGGGACTCCGCCGCGGGCCCCAGCTCGTACTCGACGACCGCCGTGTCCCCCGCCGACAGCACCCGGTCGAAGACGAGCTCGAACGCCATCAGGCCGCCCTCGGCGCGGACCCGGCCGGGCCGGCAGTACCGCACGTCGGCGAGCCCGGCGGGGGCCGCCGGGGCGGGGCCGCCGGACACCTGGCCGCCGGACACCTGGTGGACGCAGACGATGCGGTCGATGTCGTCGCCGGCGGCGCGCACGACGGTGCGGACCGACAGCGTCCACGACCGGCGCACCTCGTCCAGGCGGTAGACGTCGTGGATGCTGAGCCGCTCCAGCCGGTGGTCGCCGGACCGGTCGAGCTGCCCGACGAGGAAGGCGTACCGCTCGGGATCGGGCCACAGGTCGCGCACGCTGCGGGCCCGGTCGCCCGCGCCGCCCGGCCCGGCCCCGGCCCCGCCGCGCCCGGCCGGTCCGCGCGGGGGCGCCGCGGTGGGCGCGGGGTCGTCCAGCAGTTCGGTGAGGGTGCCCGGCGGCACCTGGAGGATCTCCTCCAGCGCGACGACGACGGTGCGCGAGCGGGGCCGGCTGCGGCCCCGCTGCCAGTAGCTGAGCGTGGCGACGCTGACCGTCAGGCCGCGCCGCCCGAGCCGGTGGCGGATCCGCTCCAGCGTCAGCCCGCTCGCCTGGACGGCCTGCCGCAGTGCCCCGGCGAACTCCACGGCGGGATGGTACCCGCCGCGCAAGATCAAATCAGGGATCAGGGCAGATCAGTCACGCACCGACAAGCCGGACGCAGGTCAGAACAAGATCGACATGAAGGAGCCGAGCTCGCCGAACCCGACCCGGCGGTAGGCGGCCCGCGCCCGCGTGTTGTAGTCGTTGACGTACAGCGACACGGTCGGCGCGACGCTGCGCAGCGCCTCCCGCACCACCGCGGACATCCCCGTCTCCGACAGGCCCCGGCCGCGAAGGTCGGGCGGCACCCACACGCCCTGCACCTGGCAGGCGCGCGGGGTGACGGCGCCGATCTCCGCCTTGAACGTGACGCGGCCGTCCTCGATGCGGGCGAACGCGCGGCCGTCGCGGATCAGCTCGGCGACGCGGGCGCGGTAGAGCACTCCCCCGTCCCCGGCGTTCGGCGACACCCCGACCTCTTCGGTGAACATCGCCACGCAGGCCGGGTAGACGATGTCGAACTCCTCCATCCGCACGCGCCGGACGTGCGGGTCGGGCGGCACGTCCGGGACGGCGGAGGTGGCCATCACCGGCTGGGACGCGCGCACGGCCCGGGGCGGCCCCCAGTACGGCGCGAGGATCTCCCACAGCTCGCCGACCGCGTCGACCGGCCCGACGATGGACGAGCAGCGCCGCCCCTGCGCCTGCGCCCGCTCGGCGAACGCGCGGATCGCCTCCGGACCGGCCGCGACCGGGATCAGGTTGGCGCCCGAGTAGCACAGCGAAACGAGCCGCCCGTCGCGCAGGTACCCCCACATCTGCGCGCCGAGCCGCCGCGGGTCGAGCCCCGCGGCGTGCACGCGCGAGCTGACGAACACGTTGGACACCGGGTCGGCGTCCAGGATCGCGAGGGCCTCCGCCCGGTACCGGTCGTCCAGCACGCGCACGGGCATCGAGCCCAGCATGCGCATGGCTACCGGTCCCTCGACGGGAGGGGCCCCCGTTCGGCCCTCACCACTGAAAGCTCCACGTGGACAAGCCTATGCGGTCCGGTGCCCGCGCACCGCCGCGGCCCGCACACCGGCCCGGCCGCGAAAGGTCAGTGCCGCGCGGCGCCCTCGTCGTCGCGGTGCCGCTTCTTGCCCGCGCCGGGCTCGGGCGCCGCCGGGGCCTGGCACTTCGCGTCCGGTCCGGGCCTGCTCGCGGGCAGCCGGCCGTTGCCGAGGTAGGCGGCGACGGCCTTGTCGACGCAGTCGTCACCGGACAGGGCGACGCCGTGGTTGCGCCCGCCGGCCTGCACCAGAAGCCGGGACGTGGGCAGCGAGCGGTGCGTCTCCAGCGCGCCCGGGTACGGCGTGGCCGCGTCCTTCGAGGCTTGGACGAGCAGGATCGGCGGCAGCGTCGAACGCCCCTGCACGCGCGGCGGCGGGCCGCCCTGCACCGGCCAGAACGCGCAGGGCGCGTTGTACCAGGTGTTGCTCCAGGTCTCGAAGCGGTTGCCGGTGCGGTAGAGGCGCTCGCTGTCGGCGTGCCAGCGGGCCCAGTCGCGCGGCCAGGCGGCGTCGCGGCACTGGACGGCGTTGTAGACGGTGTAGTTGTTCTGGTCGAGCCGCGACGGCGGCTGCCACACCTTGCGCAGCGGGCCGGGGTCGTTCCGGACGGCGAACGCCGACAGGGCGCGCGCGTGCGCCGGCCAGGCGAGGTCGGCGTAGCCGTCGGCGAGGAAGGCGTCGTCCAGCTCGGACGGGCCGATCTTCCCGTCGATCGGCTTCGCCTTGAGCGCGGCCCGCGCCTTCGCGTAGGCGGCGGCGACCTTCTGCTCGGTGTCACCGAGCTTGTAGACCGCGTGGTGGCGGGCGATCCAGGCGAAGTAGGCGCGGATGTTCTTCTCGAACGCCACGTTCTGGTCGAGGTTGTTCTGGTACCAGACGCCGCTGGGCCGCACGACGCTGTCGAGGACCATGCGGCGGACGTGGCCGGGGTACATCGTCGCGTACACGGCGCCGAGGTAGCTGCCGTACGAGTAGCCGAAGTAGCTGATCTTCCGCTGCCCGAGGGCGCGCCGGATCGCGTCCATGTCGCGGGCCCAGTCGGCCGTCCCCATGTACGGGAGGACCGCGCGGTACCGGCGGGCGCAGTCGTCGGCGAACCCCCGCGCCTTCGCCGTCCAGGCGCGCTCCTCGGCCGGACCGGCGGGCACCGTGTCGGGGCGCGCGCGGCCGGGGTCCTGATAAGCGGGGTCGCAGATCAGCTCGGGCTTGCTGGCGCCGACGCCGCGCGGGTCGAAGCCGATCCAGTCGTAGGACGCGGCGACCTTCTCCGGCAGCGAGTCCCGGAAGAAGCCGGGCAGGTCGCGCCCGTGGGCGCCGGGCCCGCCCCGGTTCAGCAGCACCGCGCCGTTCGACCGGGCCGCGGTGTGCCGGGCCCGGGTCAGCGCGAGCGTGATCTTCTTGCCGGCGGGCCGGGCGTGGTCGAGCGGCACCCGGAGGGTCGCGCACTCCAGGCCCTTGAGCTTGCCGCCCTCGACGGGGTCCTTGGCGGGGCACGGCTTCCAGGCGAGCCCGCGCGGCGCGGGCGCGGCCTGCGGCGCGGGGCTCGCGGCGGCGGCCGCGGGCACTCCCATGGCGGCGGCCCCGAGCGCGACCGCGGCGGCGGCCGTCCGGGCGGCCGCCCTCCTTCCAGCGTCGTTCAGCACCCCCGCTTTCTACCGGCCGGGCGGCGCGGAGCGCGGGACCCCGGATCGCGCGATTCCGGGGTAAGCAGGGGCACCGGCCCCGAAACGAACCGTGGCGTGCCCGCCCCCCGAGGAGGAGGCGGGCACGCCACGGGACGGCGTGCTATCCGGGTCCTACGGGCGTCCGACCGGAAGGTCCTTGCCCGCGGTGGTGCGGGCGGCCTTCAGCGCCATGGCCGTCGGGTCCGGGTCGTTCAGCGCCGGGACGGCCTTGCAGTAGGCGTCCGGGCCGCGGTGGCTCGCCGGCAGCGCGCCGGTGTCGAGGTACGCCGCGACCTTGTCGTCCAGGCAGGCGTTGCCGTTGAGCGTGTTGGCGTGCGTCTTGCCGCCGACCTCGAACACCAGCCGCGAGGACGGGAAGACCTTGTGCATCTCCAGCCCGCCCGCGACCGGCGTGGCCGCGTCCTCGGTGGACTGGACGAGCAGCATGCCCGGCAGGTTCTTGGCGCCCTTGAGCCGGAACTCGGGCCCGCCCTTGAACGGCCAGAACGCGACCGGGGCGTTGAACCAGACGTTGCTCCAGGTGTTGAAGCGGTAGCCCTGCTCGTGGAGCTTCACCGCGTCCCGGTGCCACTTGCTCCAGTTGCGCGGCCAGCGGGCGTCGGCGGCCTGGACGGCGTTGTAGACGGCGAAGCCGTTGTCGTCGCCGCCCGCGCTCATCCAGTCGAGGAGCCCGGAGGCGTCCTCGTCGTTGACCCAGGCGGAGAGCGCCTCGGCGAAGGGGATGTAGTAGCCGGTGTTGTAGCCGGCGGACAGGACCGTGTCGTCCAGCTCGTCCGGGCCCATCTGGCCGCCGATCGGCGCCTTCTTCGCCGCCGCGCGGACGGCGTAGTACTTCGCCTCGACGGCCTTCTCGGTCTTGCCGAGGTGGTAGACCGAGTCGTACTCGGCGATCCAGGCCCACCAGGCCTTCATGTTGTGCTCGAACGCCTTGTCCTGTTCGAGCTGGGCGTCGTACCAGACCGTCTTCGGGTTGACGTTGCCGTCCAGCACCATCCGCTTCACCCGGTTGGGGAAGAGGGTGGCGTAGGTGGCGCCGAAGTAGGTGCCGTACGAGAAGCCGTACCAGCTGATCTTGTCCTGGCCGAGGGCGGCGCGGATCACCTCGACGTCGCGCGCGGCGTCGGTGGTGCGCATGTGGGGCAGCAGCCAGCCGAACTTGTCGGCGCAGTCCCGGGCGTACTTCTTGGACTTGGCGATCCAGGCCTGCTCCTCCTTCCACGAGCTCGGCACGTAGTCCGGGCGGATCGGGTCGGAGTAGTTCGGGTCGCAGGTCAGCGCCGGCTTGCTGGAGCCGACGCCGCGCGGGTCGAACCCGATGATGTCGTACTTGGCCGCGACGTCCGCGTGGCCCGTGCCGCCGATCCAGCGGGCGAGGGCGGGCGAGTAGGCGAGGCCGGAGCCGCCGGGGCCGCCCGGGTTGACGAACAGGACGCCCTGGTAGTTCTTCTCGTCGGTGTGCTTGAAGCGCGACACCGCGATGGAGATCTTGCGCCCGTTGGGCCGGCCGTGGTCGAGGGGCACCTCGACCTGCGCGCACTGGGCCTGGTTCATCGGGTCGTTCGGGCCGCTGACCTCGCACTTGCCCCAGTCGATGGACCGGACCGGGGCCGCGGCGGCGCCGGCCCGGCCGGTGTCCGCGCTCGCGGAGGCGGCGACCGCGGCGCCGCCCCCGGTCGCCACGACCACCGCGGTCGTGACGAGAACGATCTTTCTCACGTGACCCCCTCAGATCGGCGGGTCCGGCCGCCCGACTGGGCCGAAGGGGGGAACCGCGCCGATACGTAGCGGATGCGGATTGCGTGGCGATTGTGGCGGTTATGTCGTTTATGACGGCAGTCCGCCGCACGACTGGATGCCGAATCGTGACAAGATCAACGGAACTTCGTGATATCGCCGCGCGTTTGCCGCGTTCCGCGCCCGGAACGCGCGCGGGCCCCGGGGATCGCTCCCCGGGGCCCTCATGAAGCCGGCCGATCGCCGGCCCTCCGGCGTCAGCGGATGACGTCGGCCTCCAGCCGGGCGGCCTTCGAGGCCGCCGAGCCGCTCAGCGTCCGGGCGGCCGCCTGCGACGGCGGGACCGGGTCACCGAGCTGCGGGACGTGCACGGTGCGCTTCGCCGGCCGCTCTCCCCGCAGGAAGTAGGCGTCGAAGTAGGCGTCCACCTCGGCGGAGCCGCGGTGGACGATGCAGTGCGTGCGGTCGCCGTCCTGGACGACCAGGCGCGAGCCCTTGAGCCGGCGCTGCATGTCCAGCGCGCCCTCGTACGGGGTGGCCGCGTCGGCGGTCGACTGGAACATCAGGATGTTGTCCGGCAGGTCCCGGGTGTGCCCGATGTTCACCGGCGTGCCGGCCTTGGCGGGCCAGAACAGGCACGGCGCGTTGAACCAGGCGTTGCCCCAGGTCTCGAACGGGTGCTTGCGGTTGATCCGGGTGTTGTCGCGGTGCCACTTGGCCCAGCTCGTCGGCCACTGGACGTCGGTGCACTCGGTGGCGAGGTACATCGCGGTGCCGTTGTCGTCGGACTCGCCGGTCGTCGGGGCGCCGAACGTCCCGGCGAACGTGGCGGTGTCGCCGGTCTTGTAGGCGGCGAGCCCGGCGGCGTAGCCGTGCCAGATGGCCTGGCTGCGGCGGTAGCCGGCGTTCAGGATGACGTCGGTCAGCTCGCTCGGCCCGACGGCGAGGGTCTGCCCGCTGTCCTGGTCGGTGTAGTAGACCGGCTTGTCCTTGAGCTCGGCGCGCAGCCCGTAGAAGAAGTCGCGCACCTGGCGCTGGGTCGTGCCCAGGTGGTACACCGAGTCGTACTTGGCGATCCAGCCGAAGTAGTAGTCGATGTTCTTGTCGAACGCGACGTCCTGGTTGAGGTTGGCGTCGTACCAGGCGTCCGACGGGCCGACGTTGCCGTCCAGCACCATCCGGTCGACCCTCTTCGGGTACATCGTGGCGTAGGCCGACCCGAGGTAGGTGCCGTACGAGGCGCCGTAGTAGTCGATCTTGTCGTTGCCGAGCGCCTTGCGGATCGACTCGATGTCGTTGACGGAGTCGATCGTCTTGACGTGGTTCAGCAGCCCGATCTCGTCGTTGCGGGCGCAGTCCTCGGCGTAGCCCTTGGACTTGCGCAGCCAGGTGGAGACCGACTGCCGGTCGCCGGTGCCGTAGTCCGGCCGCGGCGCGTTCGACCACGCCGGGTCGCACCGGAGCGCCGGGACGCTCATCCCGACGCCGCGCGGGTCGAACCCGATGACGTTGTAGGCGTCGCGCATCGGCGCGGAGTTCTGCGCGAACACCCGCGGTCCGAAGAGCGCGCCGCCGCCGCCCGGGCCGCCCGGGTTGACGATGATGTCGCCCTTGGCCGGGCCGTCGCCGGTGTGCGGCGTCTTCGTGAGCTGCACGGTGATCTTCGTGCCGTTCGGCTTGGCGTAGTCGAGCGGCACCTGGAGCTCCGCGCACTGCACGATCTTCGAGACCGGGTACAGGCCGTCGTAGAGATCGTGCACCGTCTGGACGAAGTCCGCGGGGCAGGCGTGCCACTGCGCCGCGGCGGGATTGAAGGCTCCGGCCGTTCCGGCGGAGGGGCCCGCGGCCTGCGCGCTTGTGGCGCCCACGCCGGTGAGGCCGAGCCCGGCCACCGCGGCCACGACAACGATCCTCTTCACATATCCCCCTATCGTGCTGACTCCGGTTGAGTCAGACATACGGGTAAAAGACAGGTGATTCTGGCGTCTTTGCGGCGAGCCTCGACAGGGCCCCTCATGAGTGGATGCCGAATCGTGACAAGATCAGCGGAACTCTGTGACAACCCCGGTCGTCTCCGCGCATGCGAAAGGCCCCGGGTTCGCACCCGGGGCCCTGTTCGGCGCTCGTGCCGGACCGGCCGGCGGCGGCCTGGTCGGCCGGCGACCCTGCGGGTCAGCCGACGACCATGCGGGTCAACCGACGACGACCTCGGCGCCCGGCCCGCTGACCGAGCCGTCCTCGCCGATCTCGATGCCCATGTCGTCGGCGATGCGCATGGCCTCCTCGATGAGGGTCTCGACGATCTGCGCCTCGGGGACGGTCTTGATGACCTTGCCCTTGACGAAGATCTGTCCCTTGCCGTTGCCGGACGCCACGCCGAGGTCGGCCTCGCGGGCCTCGCCGGGACCGTTCACCACGCAGCCCATCACCGCGACGCGCAGCGGGACGGGGAAGTCCTTCAGACCGGCGGTGACCTGCTCGGCGAGCGTGTAGACGTCCACCTGCGCGCGCCCGCAGGACGGGCACGACACGATCTCCAGGCCGCGCCGGCGCAGCCCGAGCGACTCCAGGATCGCCGTGCCGACCTTGACCTCCTCGACCGGAGGCGCCGACAGCGACACCCGGATCGTGTCGCCGATCCCCTCCGCCAGCAGCGCGCCGAACGCCACCGCCGACTTGATCGTGCCCTGGAACGCCGGGCCCGCCTCGGTCACCCCGAGGTGAAGCGGGTAGTCGCAGGCCGCGGCCAGCCGCCGGTAGGCGTCGATCATCACGACCGGGTCGTTGTGCTTGACCGAGATCTTGATGTCGCGGAATCCGTGCTCCTCGAACAGCGAGCACTCCCACAGCGCCGACTCGACCAGCGCCTCGGGGGTGGCCTTGCCGTGCTTCTCCAGCAGCCGCTTGTCGAGCGAGCCGGCGTTCACGCCGATGCGGATCGGCACGCCCGCGTCCGCGGCGGCGCGCGCGATCTCGCCGACCTTGTCGTCGAACTTCTTGATGTTGCCCGGGTTCACCCGGACGGCGGCGCAGCCCGCGTCGATCGCGGCGAACACGTACTTGGGCTGGAAGTGGATGTCGGCGATCACGGGGATCGGCGACTTGCGGGCGATCGCCGGCAGCGCGTCGGCGTCGTCCTGCGACGGCACCGCGACCCGGACGATCTGGCACCCGGACGCGGTCAGCTCCGCGATCTGCTGGAGCGTGGAGTTCACATCGGCGGTGAGGGTGGTGGTCATGGACTGCACCGAGACCGGCGCGTCGCCCCCGACCGGGACGCTCCCGACCATGATCTGCCGGGACTTGCGGCGGGGCGTGCTCAGGCCCTGCGCCCCCGGCCCGTCCCCCTCGCCGCGGACATTAGGCATTCCCAGTGAAACGCTCATCCCTCTCCTCTGACTTGCGGCCCCGTACAAAGCCTAAGCGCCCCGGGAGGCGGACATGACGCCGCCCGGTATCGAAGAGTGTGCCCATCCGGCCACTCTTCGTGAACATCCCGTGTCACTCCGGTAGCCGGAGCGGGTTGAACAGGTCGGCGAGGATCAGCAGCACCCCGAACCCCACCAGCAGCAGGACCGCCAGGTACGTCAGCGGCAGCAGCCTGGTCATGTCGACCGTGCCCGGATCGGGCCGCCCGCGGACGCGGTTGACGCCCGCCCGGGCCCGCTCGTACGCGACGACGGCGAGGTGCCCGCCGTCCAGCGGCAGCAGCGGCAGGACGTTCAGCGCCCCGAGGAAGATGTTCACCGACACGACCAGCGACAGGAACAGCGCGACCTTGTCGCGGGCCGTGTCCTCGGAGGAGAAGATCTGGCCGGACACCTCGGTCGCGCCGACCACGCTGCCGACCTGGCCGCCGGGCGAACTCTCCCGCTCGGGCGAGAACAGCCGCGGGATCGCGCTCGGCAGGTCCGCCGCGACCTTGCCGATGCCCTCGACGGTCCGGCCGATGCCGCGTCCGGCGAACACCGCCGCGTCCACCGGCCCGGCCCGGTCGTACCCGCCGCCCGCGATCCTCGCGGAGACGCCGACGAACGGCTCCCCGCCCACGTCCGCGAGCGTGACCGGCAGCGTGACCTGCCCGGTGCCCGGCCGCTGGACGGTCACCTTCACCGTCTCCCCCGGCTTCGCCTTCCCGATCGCGGTGGTGAGGTCGTTCCAGTCGGAGACCGGCGCGCCGTTGAACGCGACGACCCGGTCGCCGGGCCGCAGCCCGGCCCGCGCCGCCGGCGAGGGCGGCCGGCCGTCGCCGCAGCCGCCGCGCATCGTGGCCGGGACGCAGGAGGTGACCCGCTCGACCGTGCTGGTCACCGTGCCGGGCCGCGGCTCGCCGATCGTCATGGCCATCGCCATCAGCAGCACGAACGCGAACACGAAGTTCGCGACGACGCCGGCCCCGATGACGATCGCGCGGCGCCCGGCGGGCTGCCGGTAGAACGCGCGGTCCCGGTCGGCGGCGTCGATCTCCTCCAGCGGCGTATAGCCGACGATCTTGACGAAGCCGCCGAGCGGGATCGCCTTCACCCCGTACTCGGTCTCGCCCCGGCGGGTGGACCACAGCGTCGGCCCGAAGCCGACGAAGTACTGGGTGGCCTTCATCCCGAACCGCTTGGCGGTGAGCAGGTGCCCGCCCTCGTGGAGCATCACCGATGCCAGCAGCGCGACGACGAACGCCGCCGCGCCGAGGAAGAAGGCCATCCGGGTCCCCTCGGGCTCGTGCCCGGGGTACCCGGGTCAGTCGGTTCCGGTCAGTTCCCTGCTCCTGGCACGGGCCCACCCGTCGGCCGCGAGGACGTCGTCCAGCGTGAGGTCCCCGGGCGTGCCCGAACCGTGCTCCTCCACTACCCGCGCGACGGTGTCGACTATCCCGAGGAACGGGAGCCGCCCGGCGCGGAACGCGTCCACACATTCCTCGTTCGCGGCGTTGTAAACGGCCGGCACGGTCCCGCCCAGCTCACCGGCGTGCCGCGCCAGCGCGACGGCGGGGAACGCCTCGTCGTCGAGCGGGAACAGCTCCCAGGTGTGCGCGGCCGTCCAGTCGACGCCGGGCGCGGCGTCCGGGACGCGGTCGGGCCAGTCGATGCCGAGCGCGATCGGCAGCCGCATGTCGGGCGGGCTCGCCTGCGCGAGGGTGGCGCCGTCGGTGAACTCGACCATCGAGTGGATGACCGACTGCGGGTGCACCATGACCTCGATCCGGTCCATCGGGACGTCGAACAGCAGGTGCGCCTCGATGACCTCCAGCCCCTTGTTGATCAGGGTCGCGGAGTTGATGGTGACGACCGGGCCCATGTTCCACGTCGGGTGGTTCAGCGCCTGCTCGGGCGTGACGTCCCCGAGCTCGGCGCGGCTCCGCCCGCGGAAGGGGCCGCCGCTGGCGGTCAGCACGAGCCGCCGCACCTCGTCCGCGCGCCCGCCGCGCAGGCACTGGGCGAGCGCCGAGTGCTCGGAGTCGACCGGGACGATCTGCCCCGGCCGCGCCCGCTCCTTCACCAGCGGGCCGCCCATGATGAGCGACTCCTTGTTGGCGAGGGCGAGCGTCCGGCCGGCGTCCAGCGCGGCCAGCGTCGAGGCGAGGCCGAGCGCGCCGGTCACCCCGTTCAGCACCACGTCGCACCGCCACGCGGCGACCTCGGCGACCGCGTCCGGGCCCGCGACGATCTTCGGGATGGCGAAGTCGCCGGAGGCGTAGCCGCGGCGCTTGGCCTCGGCGTAGAACGCGAGCTGCAAGTCCTGGGCGGCGGACGCCCTGGCGACCGCGACGATCTCGGGCCGGAACTCCAGCGCCTGCGCGGCGAGCAGCTCCACCCGCCCGCCGCCGGCGGCGAGCCCGGTCACCCGGAACCTGCCGGGGTTGCGGCGGACCACGTCCAGCGCCTGGGTGCCGATCGAACCGGTGGAGCCGAGGACGACGACCTCGCGCGCGGCCGCGCCGCCGCCGGAGGTGTCGGTGCTTGAGGGAGACATCACGGCTCCATTCTCGGGCACCGGCCCGCTCAGGTCTCCCCCGCGTCGTAGGCGCGGCGCGCCCGCTCCACCTTCTCCAGGTTCTCGGCGGACCATTCGGACAGCGAGGCGAACAGCGGCGCCAGGCTGCGCCCCAGCTCGCTGATCTCGTACTCGACGCGCGGCGGGACCTCGGGGTGGTAGGTGCGGACCACCAGCCCGTCGCGCTCCAGCCGGCGGAGCCGCTGCGTCAGCACCTTCGGCGTGATCGTCGCGATGTGCCGCTGCAGCTCCACGAACCGCTGCCGCCCGTACTCGTGGAGCGTCCACAGGATCGGGGTCGTCCAGCGGCTGAACACGATGTCGACGACGGGCGCGACCGGGCAAGCCAGCTCGGGGTCGACGATGTCCTGGGTGCGGGTGTCGGCCACTGGGTCCTCCGGGCGGTCGCCTTCTGCCGGGTTCCGACTGTATCCGCCGGATCAGCGGGCGCGCGGCAGCCGGAGGACGAGGCGCGCGCCGTAGGCGCCGTCGGCGACGTACAGGTCGCCGCCGTGGGCGACGGCGATCTGCCGCGCGATCGGGAGCCCGAGGCCGCTGCCGCCCTTGTCCCGGCTGCGCGCCGCGTCGAGCCGGGCGAAGCGCTCGAAGACCCGGTCCCGGTCGTCGAGCGGGATGCCGGGGCCGTCGTCGTGCACCTCGACGACCGCCTCCTCGCCGAGGCCGCGCGCCACCACCTCGATCCGCCCGGCGGCGTAGCGCTCGGCGTTGGTGAGCAGGTTGCCGAGGGCGCGGTCGAGCCGCGACCGGTTGCCCATCACCTCGATGCCCGGTTCCGCCTTCACGGTCACCGGCACGGCCGGGGACCGCCGGGCGACCAGCCGCTCCACCAGCGCGCCGAGGTCCAGGCGCTCCCGGGCGGGCAGGTCGCCGGAGTCGAGCCGGGCGAGGACGAAGAGGTCCTCGACGATGCGGTGCAGCCGGTCGACGTCGTCCAGGGCGTGCTGCAGCATGTCGCGGAGCTCGGCGTCCTCGGGGTCGCCCAGCGCCAGCTCGATGCTGGTCCGCAGGCCCGCGAGCGGGGTGCGCAGCTCGTGCGAGGCGTCGGCGATGAAGGCGCGCCGCTGCGCGGCCGAGGTCTCCAGCCGGTCGAGCAGCAGGTTGATCCGGCCGGCCAGCCGCTCGACGTCGTCGCCGGTGGCGGGCACGGCGACGCGGCAGCCCGGCTCGGCGGCGGGGAGCTCGGCCAGTTCCTCGCGGAGCCGCCGCACCGGGCGCAGCGCCCGCGCGGCGGCGCGGCGGGCGCTCCCCACGGTCAGCGCGGCCACGGCGAGGGCGAGCGGGCCCATGACGCCCGCGAGCACGCGGGCGCGGCCGGTGCGCAACCGGCGCAGCACGGCGGCCGACACGCCCACCGCGACCACCGGCGGGATGCCGTGCATGGCGATCTCGAGCGTCCCCGCACGCTCCCGTGCGGTACCGGGGCCGCGCGGCCGGACGGGCGAAGCGGCGCCGTTCCGTGCCGACATGTCTCCTTTGTACTCACAAGAGCGCCAAACAACAGCAAAGCACCCGACCCGCGGACGCATAACCCTGGTCTGCAAAGGCCCTGGTCGGACGGGTCGCGACCGCCCGCGCCGCGCATAACCCGCCCGATCTCCGGCGGGCGGGCGACACGGGCAGGCTTTGCCGCCCTTTTCACCTTCGGTAACAGTGGCAACACCCGTCCCGGCCTATAAAGGAAGGCACGTGAAGGCGACTCCCTCCAGGGGGATGGGACATGGGCCAGACAGGCGAGCCGACGATCGACCCGGACGGGCTGACCGCAGCCCAGCTCCTGGGCGACGCCTGCGTCGTCTGCCGGAAGAAATGGCCCCGGCCGCGCGTCCGCGTCGGCCGCCTGCCGGACTCGACCGGGGTGTTCGCGTGCGACGACTGCGCACCCGCCCCGCCGGCACCCCGCCCGCGGCGGGGCCCACGGGAGCCGCGCACGGACGCCGGACGGCCGGTCGGGGAGCCGGCGCCGGCGAAGGCGGCGGGCCTCGCGTCCGTCGTCGTGGAGGTCTCTCCAGGGAGAAGGGTGACCCGGGCGTTCGGGGGGAAGTCCGGGACCACCCCGCAGGCGCGTCCGGCTGGGGGCGGCCGGGCGCGCCGGAGAGACCCCTAGCGCCGCGGGCCGCGGGCGCCCACGGGCCGGCCTAGGGCTTGGCCTGCGGCTTGGCGGCCTGCGGCCGCGTCGCCTCGATCCAGGTCCTGCGCCACTCCGCGTAGTCGGTGCAGTCGTTCTTCTCCGATTCGCCGCCGCACGCCTTCGACGGCGCGTGCGCGAAGAGGATGTCGTCGAGGTAGTCCCGGTCGCCGACGTGGTAGGCGGCGCAGAAGCCGGACCTGAGCCGGTCGCCCGAGCACGCCTGCGGGTTGGCGGGGGCGACGCCGGTCCACTCGGCGACCTGCTGCTGCACGTCCGGGGACGCCGTCCACTGCAGCCACTGGTACATGCAGTTCGGGTGCTGGACGCGGGCGCCGATCATCCAGGCGTCCATCCAGCCGGTCACGCCCTCGGCCGGGATGACGCCCCGGACCGCCCGGCCCGCGCGGTTCAGCACGTCCACCTGGTAGGGCCACGCCTGGCCCAGCACCGCGCGGCCGCCCGCGAACGCGCTCACCGCGTCGGCCGGGATCTCCCAGTACTCCCCGACGTGCGGGCGCTGCTTCGCCAGCACCCGGCCGGCGGCGGCGAGCTGCCGGGGCGTCAGCGAGTACGGGTCGCGGATCTTCAGCTTGCGCTCGGCGCCCTTGAGGTAGAGCGCGGCCTCGGCGATGGCGAGCGGGCTGTCGCGCATGACGATCCGGCCGGAGTAGCGGCGGGCCTCGTCGGGGGCGAAGACCGCGGCCCAGCTCGCCGGCGGCGGGACGGTCCGGGTGTCGTACATGAGCAGGTTCGAGCCCCACACGTACGGGATGCCGTAGTGCTTGCCGTCGCGCTCCAGCAGCCCGCGCAGCTTCGGCTCCAGCTTCTTGTAGCCGTCGACCAGGTCGGTGTTGACGGGGGCGACCTGGTTCTCGGCGATCAACTGCCCGGCGACCTCGGGCGGCGCCGCGACGCCGTCGTACCGGCGGTCCTTGTCGCGCATGAGGCCGGCCATCTCCTCGGGCGTGGCGGCGACCTTCAGGCCGACCTTGCAGCCGGTGCGCTCCTGGAAGGGGGTGACCCAGTCGACGCGCGGGTCGGTGCGGCCGCTCTCGATGGAGCCGGGCAGCGTGACGAGGTTGAGCATGCCCTCGCCCGGCCCCAGGGTGCTCGCCACCCTGGCGGCGCCGGCCGGCTCCTTCGGGCCGTCGTCACTGCAGCCGGCGAGGCCCGCGGCGGCGACGGCGGCGGTTCCGAGCAGGGCCACCGCGGCCTTCGTGCGGGCCGTCCCGGGCCGTGCCACCCTCGCCCGTGCCGCCGTGACCCGTGCCGTGGCCGTCCGCCGCATGTCGCTCCCGATCCGTGCCCTGGGCCCTCCCCCTCGTGAGGCCCATCGGCGCAGCGTAGCGCCTCCGGCTCGGCGGGACGGCCCGCACTCGCCGGATCCGGGCGCCGCCGGACCGGCCGCGCCGCCATTCCGTCCGGCCCCGGCGGGTCCGCACGATTCGATCGCCGGTCCGCGCCTAATTTTCCGCCGGTGTACGCCGGGGCAGCGGGAAATTACCGAAGATCGCGACTCGGGCACGCGCCCCGGGGGTTTCTTATCGGTAAGAACTACCTGACCATTGCCGCACCATTATGTGCGGCATTCCGGACGGGCTCTCGGCGGGGGGACCGCCGGGCCCCGGCGGACGGCGGGTGCTGGCGTCCGCGCCATACACGGAGGTTGCCGGAGAGGGGTATGGCGCGGGCTGCCGTCCGGACCGGGGCCGCGGCGGCACCGGCGTCGCGCGGCGTGGGTGGGGAACAGCGGATCACCGTGCGGTGCTGCCCGGCCACGCGATCACCGGTACCCGGCCGGGCGGCGGCGGTGTGACGCCCTCGAGACGGAGGAGGTTCGAGGGACGCCGCACGTCCTGCCGGGTGTCGCGGGACGGCCGCCGAGGGCCGTCGTCGTGCTGGAGGGCCGGCCCGCGGGCCGGCGGCCGCCTCGGCGCGGCGCGGGTGACCACCTCGATCCGTGCGATGAGCCGCTGCGGGGTGTCGGCCTCCAGGAAGTCGCCGACGTCGCGGTCGCGGGGCGGCAGCGCCCACCAGTGCCCGGTGCTCGGGCCGAACCAAATGGTCCAGCCCGGAAATCGCCGTCCGAGCGCGTCCACCTCTGCTGCGTGGTCGCCTGCGGCCATGGCGCGACTCCCTTGACTGCTGACCCTGACTTTCAATTCCGGCTCAATTAATTGAGTCAGTGCGATTGTGTCGCCGGACACAGAGCGCGTCAACGGATGTTGGCATTATTCATGCCGCCGGGCGCGGCGGAAATTAACGACGGGAGAGGCGGCCGGTGGGAAAGTCCCAAACGGCCGCCGGCCTGCGCGGACGTACGGCCGGCGCCCGGGGGCGGCCGGCCGTACGTCCGATATGTCACCCGTTGGTGGGGAATCCGAGGTTCACTCCGCCATGGGACGGATCGAGCCATCGCGCGGTGACGGCCTTCGTGCGGGTGTAGAAGTGCACGCCCTCCATGCCGTGGGCGTGGCTGTCGCCGAACAGCGAGTCCTTCCAGCCGCCGAAGGAGTAGTACGCCATCGGCACCGGGATCGGCACGTTCACGCCGACCATGCCGACCTCCACCTCGTTCTGGAAGCGGCGCGCCGCCCCGCCGTCGTTGGTGAAGATCGCCGTGCCGTTGCCGTACGGGTTGGCGGAGATCAGCTCCATGGCCGCGTCGTAGGAGCCCGCCCGCACGACCGCCAGCACCGGGCCGAAGATCTCGTCCTTGTAGGCGTCCATCTCCGGGGTGACGTGGTCGAGGACGCTCGGCCCGAGCCAGAACCCGCCGCCCGCGCCGCCGAGGACGTCCGCGTCGCGCCCGTCGATCGCGAGGACGGCGCCCTGCGCGACACCGGAGTCCAGGTAGGACGCCACCTTGTCGCGGTGCGCGCGCGTGACGAGCGGCCCCATCTCCGCCTCCGGGTGGTCACCGGGACCGACCTTCAGCCCGGCGACCCGCTCCCGGATCTTGGCCATCAGCTCGTCGCCGACCGGGTCGACGGCGACCACGACGGAGATCGCCATGCACCGCTCCCCCGCCGACCCGAACCCGGCGGACACGGCGGCGTCGGCGGCGAGGTCGAGGTCGGCGTCCGGCAGGACCAGCATGTGGTTCTTCGCGCCGCCGAGCGCCTGCACCCGCTTGCCGTTCGCGGCGGCCGTCGCGTAGATGGACCGGGCGATCGGGGTGGAGCCGACGAAGCTGACCGCCTTGACGTCGGGATGGCGCAGCAGCCCGTCCACCGCGGCCTTGTCGCCGTGGACGACGTTGAACACCCCGTCCGGCAGGCCCGCCTCGGCCCACAGCTCCGCCAGCCGGACCGACGCCGACGGGTCCTTCTCCGACGGCTTCAGCACGAACGTGTTCCCGCACGCGATCGCCACCGGGAACATCCACATCGGCACCATCGCCGGGAAGTTGAACGGGGTGATCCCGGCGGCCACGCCGAGCGGCTGCAGGATCGAGTACGCGTCCACCCGCGTGGATACGTTCTCGGAGAACCCGCCCTTGAGCAGGTGCGGGATGCCGCAGGCGAACTCCACGACCTCCAGGCCGCGGGCCACCTCGCCCGCCGCGTCCGAGACCACCTTGCCGTGCTCGGCGGAGATCAGCCGGGCCAGCTCGTCCCGGTGCGCCGCGACCAGCTCCCGGAACCGGAACAGCACCCGGGTGCGCTGGGAGAGCGAGGCGTCCCGCCAGCCCGGGAACGCCGCCTTTGCGGCGGCCACGGCCGCGTCGACCTCGTCCCGGCCGGCGAAGTCGACCGTCCCGGCGAGGCGTCCCGACGCGGGCTCGTAGATCTCGCCGCGCCGCGCGGACTCCCCGTCGAACGGCTTGCCGCCGATCCAGTGCGTGACCTGCTTGCCGGTCATGACGCGGCTTCCTCGTTGACGGCTTCCAGGGACGCGATCAAGATGCCGAGGCCCTCGGCCGCCTCGGCATCGGTCAGGGTCATCGGCGGCGCCATGCGCACCACGTTGCCGTACAGGCCGCCCTTGCCGATCAGCAGCCCCCGCACGCGGGCCGCCTCCATCAGCGCGGCGGCGAGCGGCGGGCTCGGCTCGCCGGTGCGCGGGTCGGCCAGCTCGACCGCGAACATCAGGCCCTTGCCCCGCACGTCCCGGACGACCGGCAGCCGCCCGGCGGCGCCGCGCAGCCCGCCGATGAGCGTCGCGCCCTGCCGCGCCGCGTTGGCCTGGAGGTCGTGGTCGAGGAGGTAGTCGAGCGTCGCGTTCGCCGCGGCCATCGAGATCGGGTTGCCGCCGAAGGTGGAGATGCCGAGCGCGGGCAGCCCGTCCATGAGGTCGCCGCGCGCGACGACGCCGCCGACCGCGAAGCCGTTCCCGAGGCCCTTGGCGAACGTCATCATGTCCGGGGTGACGCCGTGGTTCCCGATGCCCCAGAAGCTCTCGCCCGTCCGCCCCCACCCGGTCTGGACCTCGTCGGAGACGACCAGGATGCCGTACTCGTCCAAGACGCCCTTGTAGGCGGCGAATAGGCCGTCCGGCGGCATCGTGAACCCGCCGACGCCCTGGACCGGCTCGGCGATGAGCGCGGCGACGTCCCCGCCGGTCGCGGTCGCGAGGACGTGCCGCAGGTCCGCCGTGCACGCCTCGATGTACTCCGCGTCGGACATGCCGGCGAACTGCGGGAGGTGCCGGTCGGCGCCGTGCAGGAAGTGGACGTCCAGCGGCGAGAACGACAGGTTCCGCCAGGCGCGGTTGCCGGTGACGCCCGCCGCCGCGAACGACCGGCCGTGGTAGCTCTGCCGCATCGCCAGCACCTGGTCGCTGCGCCGCGCGTACGCGGCCAGCAGCAGCGCCGTCTCGTTGGCCTCCGTCCCGGAGTTGGCGAAGAACACCTTCGCGTCCGGGATGCCGGACAGCCGGGCGATCTTCTCGGCCAGCTCGACCTGGCCGCGCAGCAGGTAGGCGGTGGAGGTGTGCACGACGCCGGTGGCGAGCTGCCGCTCCACCGCGTCCCGCACCTCGGGGACGTCGTAGCCGAGCATGTTCGTGAGGATGCCGGTGAAGAAGTCGAGGTAGCCGTTCCCCTCGGCGTCGGTCACGCGGGCGCCCTTGCCGCCGACGATCTCGATGGGGTCCGTGTAGTTGAGCGCCATCCAGGACGGCATGACCGCCCTGTGGCGCCGGAGCAGGTTCGCGTGTTCCGACATGGCACAAGTCTCGGCGGCCCGCACCGTCCGGGCCACCCCCAGAGTGTCAGGACCGGGCGCCTCCCGTTAACGGTCTGCTGGCGGCCGGCACCCGGGGACGATGTGATCATCTTCCCTGGCAGGGTGCCGGATATCATGCGGCGATGCTGCCCACCGTCGACGACGTCCTCCAGCTCGACGCGGTGCGCCGCGGCCAGCCGCGCGTCGTCGCGGGCGCGGACCGCACCACCAACCGCGTCCGGTGGGTGCACGTCGCCGAGGTCACCGACATCGCGCACCTGCTGCACGGCGGCGAGCTGGTGCTCACCACCGGGATCGCGCTGCCGGACGAGCCGGAGCGGCTGCGCGCCTACATCGCCGACCTCGCCGAGGTCGGAGTCAGCGGGCTGATGATCGAGCTGGGCCGGCGCTACGCCACCGTGCTGCCCCCGGCGCTGACCGCCGCCGCCGAGGACCACGGCCTCCCGGTGATCGTCCTCGCGCACGAGCCCGCGTTCGTGGACATCACCGAGGCGGTGCACGCGCGGATCGTCCGGGAGCAGTTCGCCGAGCTGCGCGCCTCCGAGCGGCTGCACGAGATCTTCACCCAGCTGTCGGTCGAAGGCGCCTCCACAGAGGAGGTCGTCCGGCAGGTCGCCGCGCTCGGCGGGCACCCGGTCGTGCTGGAGAACCTCGCCCACCAGGTGCTCGCCGCCGACGCCGGCGGCGCCGACCCGGCCGAGCTGCTGTCGGCGTGGGAGACCCGGTCGCGGGCCGTGCGGCCCGGCCGCCGCACCGGCTACGACCCGGTGTCCGGCTGGCTGGTCACGATGGTCGGCGCCCGCGGCGAGGACTGGGGGCGGCTGATCATCGACCTCGGCGCGCCGCCGTCGCCGCGCGACACCGTGCTGGTCGAGCGGGCCGCCACCACACTCGCACTCGGCCGGCTGCTGGACCGGCACGCCGAGAGCGTCGAGCGGCAGGCGCACGGCACGATCATCGCCCGGATCCTCGCGCACGCCTACTCCGACCCGCAGGAGGCCGCCGCCCGCGCCCGCGCGCTCGGCGTGCCGCTGTCCGGCCGCCGGCTGCTCGGCGTGGTGCTCCGGCACCGCGGCCCCGGCACGCCCGCGCCGCCGGTCGGGGAGCTGTCCGCGCTCGCCGAGACGGCCGCCGCGGCCTGCCGGGACGCCCGGCTCGCCGCGCTGGTCGGCGTGCTGGACGAGGGCGGCCCGCACGCCCGCGTCGGCGTGCTCGCCTCGCTGCCCGCACGCGCGGACGTGGAGACCGCGCTCACCGAGGTCGCCACCGGTGTCCGCAAGCGGTCCGCGGACACGGTGATGGCGGCCGGGTCGGTGGTGGAGACGATCGCCGACGTGCGCCGCTCGTTCCTGGAGGCCGAGCAGGTCGCCGGCGTCGCCGCCCGGGGCTCCGGCGCCCGGCTGTTCTACCGGCTCCCCGACCTGCGCCTGCGCGGCCTGCTGCACCTGCTCCGCGACGACGCCCGCGTCCAGACGTTCGTCGAGCGCGAGCTCGGGCCGCTGCTGGAGTACGACGCCCAGCGCGGCAGCGACCTCACCCGGATCCTGGAGCTGTACCTCGAATCGGGGCGCAACAAGGCCGTCGCGGCGCAGCAGGCCCATCTGTCCCGTCCCGCCTTCTACGAGCGGCTGCGGCGCATCGAGCGGGTCCTCGACGCCGATCTCGACGACGTGGAGTCGTGCGTGTCGTTCCACGTCGCGCTGCTGGCGCTGAGCTCCGTGCGGTGGGAGCGTCCCTGACCGGTGCCGCGTGGCCGGTGAAGGACGTCCGGGACGTCCCGCCCGCGCATACGCTTCACTCCATGACGGACGCGGCGTTGCATGTGCATCGATATGGAGACCCGGCGGGAGCGCCCGTCGTGCTGCTGCACGGTGTCACGGGGCATGGGGCGCGGTGGCGGCGGACGGCGGAGGCGTACCTGGCCGACCGGTCCGTCCTGGCGCCCGACCTGCGCGGGCACGGCCGGTCGCCGTACGAGCCGCCCTGGACGGTCGAGCGGCACGTGGCGGACGTCTTGGCCCTGCTGGACGCGGAGGGCGTCGAGCGGGCCGACCTCGTCGGGCACTCCTACGGCGGGATGATCGCGCTGCACCTGGCGCGGACGGCGCCGCGCCGCGTCCGGCGGCTGCTGCTGCTCGACCCGGCGATCGGGCTGGCCCCGGACGAGGCGGCGCGGCAGGCCCGCGGGTACCTGGCCCCGGTGTCGTTCGGCGACGTCGCGGCCGCCCGCGCCTACCGGGCGGCGCGCTGGTCGGAGTCGCCGCCCGAGGCCGTGGACGAGGAGGTCGCCGAGCACCTCGAACCCACCCCGGACGGGCGGCTGCGCTGGCGGTTCGAGCCGGCGGCGGTGGTGACGGCGTACTCGGAGATGGCCCGGCCCCATCTGACGCCGCCGCCGGACATGCCCACCCACCTGGTCATCGCGGCGCGGGCCGACCTCGTCCGCCCCGAGTTCGTGGTGGACTGCCGCACCGCGCTCGGCCCGCGCCTCGCGATCAGCGAGATCGACGCCGGGCACATGCTCTACGTCGACCGCCTGGAGGAGACCGGGACGCTGCTCGCCGGCTGGCTCAGCGGAGCAGCCGCCGCCCCGTGACCAGCGGCAGGGTGAGCGGCGTGTGCAGGCCGGGCGGCGCCTCGGCGACCGCCGGGACGGCGTTCACCATGCGCAGCGCGGTGGCGTCGGGGCCGTCGGCGCCGGCGAGGTCCAGCCGCACGGCGGGCTCGCCCGCGATCTCGACGCGGTGGCCGCGGGCCGCGCCGGGCGGCGGGGCGGGCCAGTGCGGGGCGAGGTCCGGGCGCGCCCGCAGCACGCGCTCCACCGTGATCACGGTCCGGCCGCGCAGCACCCCCGCCACCTGGAACCGCAGGCCGGCCAGGGTGCCCTTCTCGATCCGCCCGCCCGGCACGTCGATCGCCTCGGGCGCCGGGCAGGTCTCGTAGGTCTCGGTCAGGTCGTCCAGCGGGACGGCGAGGTGCCGGGCGAGGAGCCGCACCACCGGGCCCCAGCGCCGGGCCGGCGCACCCGGCCGCACGAGCGGCGGGCGGCGCCCGATCGGCTCGCCGAACCCGGCCCGCGGGCCGGCCGCGCCCCGGAACTCGGTGATCGTGATCGACTCGATCCGCCGGCAGCCGCCGCTGAGCAGCAGCGGCAGCACGTCGTGCACCGCGCCGGGCGCCACGGCGAGGCAGCCGGCGCCGCCGGTGGCGCACGCCGCGCGGAGCCGCCGGACCAGCGCGGGTTCGGCGGTCGGCGGGTCCGCCAGGGCGGGCAGGACGTGCGTGACCACGCCGGCGCCCGCCGCCAGCACGCGGCACAGGTCGCCGGCGGAGCCGCCGGTGAAGCACACGACCCGGGGCCGGCGGTCGAGGAGCCCGGCAGGGTCGGCGGTGACCGGCACCCCCAGGGAGCGTCCAGTTCCGGCCAGTTCGGCGGCATCCATCCCGGTATGGCGGGGATCGTCCGACACGACGCCGGCGAGTTCGAGGTCGGGGTGCTCGATCAGGGCCCGGAGCGTCCGCGTGCCGACGGCGCCGAGGCCCCACTGGCCGACGAGATAGGACATACCACCAACTTTCGACCAAGCGTCAGGTCAAGTGCGGGGCGCATTGTAGGCACGGACCTCCGACCAGGAGGATTGCCTCCGGGGACGTACAACCCTGCACTCCCGGGAAGGACATCCTGGTGACAGTGCACACGGGTCCGCGCACGTTCGGGGTGGAGGAGGAGCTGCTCCTCGTCGACCCGGCGAGCGGTGCGCCGCAGGCAGCCTCCGGTTCCGTCATCCGCTACGCCCGGCGGCACGACGAGCTGTTCCTCACCGGCGGGCGGCGGTCGAAGTCGCTGGAGACCGAGCTGCAGCGCGAGCAGCTGGAGACCGCCACGCCGGTCTGCACCTCGCTCGGCGAGCTGTCCGAGCACGTGCGGACGGCGCGGCTCGCGGCGGCCAAGTCGGCGGCCGGGGTCGGCGTCGCCGTCGCCGCCCTCGCCACGTCGCCGGTCAGCGTCCGGCCGTCGCCCACCCCGTCGCACCGCTACCTGCGGATGCTGGACGCCTACGGGCCCGCCGCGGGCGAGCAGCTCACCTGCGGCTGCCACGTGCACGTCGGCATCGACTCCCCGGAGGAGGGCGTCGCCGTCCTGGACCGGATCCGGCCGTGGCTGCCCCCGCTGCTCGCGCTCAGCGGCAACTCGCCGTTCTGGCAGGGCACCGACACCGGCTACGACAGCTGGCGGCACCAGGTGTGGAGCCGGTGGCCGTCCAGCGGCCCCACCGAGCTGTTCGGCTCCGCCGCCGCGTACCGGGCCACGGTGGACGCTCTGCTCGCCACCGGCGCCCTCGTCGACGAGGGCATGGTCTACTTCGACGCCCGGCTGTCGCGGCACTACCCGACCGTGGAGGTCCGGGTGCCGGACGTGTGCCTGGACGCCGACGACGCCGTGCTGATCGCCGCGTTCGTCCGGGCGCTGGTCGACACCGCCGCCCGCGCCTGGCGCCGCGGCGAGCCGCCCGCCCCGGTGCGGGCCGACCTGATGCGCCTCGCGATGTGGCGGGCCGGGCGGTCGGGCCTGCGGGCCGACCTCGTCCACCCGTGCACCGGCCGCGCGGCCCCCGCCACCGCCGTCGTGGACGCCCTGCTCGACCACGTGGCCCCGGCCCTGGACCGCGCCGGCGACCTCGGCGCCGTCACCCGGCTGCTGCCCAGCCTGCTGGAACGCGGCAACGGCGCCCGCTTCCAGCGCGACGTCCACACCCGCACCCACGACGTCCCCGCCGTGGTGGCGGCCGCCGCGGACCGCACCGTGACCGTCTGACCGCACCGTGGCCGTCTGACCGGGGCGGGAACCGGGCGGCGGGTGCGCAGCAGGGGGAGGTCGCGGACCCGCCGCCCGGGGGTCAGGACGCC
>NZ_VCKZ01000469.1 GCF_005889745.1 Actinomadura geliboluensis | reverse complement strand
GCCCCGCCCTCCCCGACCGCGCGGTCGTCCTGCGCCGCTGCCGCGCCGTCCGCGGCGGCGCCCGGCTGCGCGCCCTGCTGGACGTGCGCCCCGGCGGCGCCCGCATGCGGGACCTGCACCACCGCGACCCGTACTGGACGGCCCGCGCCGGCGGCGCCCGGATCCGCTGGCGCGGCGCCGGCGAGGCGCTCGTGCGGGAGGGCGCCGACGGCGGCGCCGTCCTCGCCGTGACGTTCGACCTCGCCGAGGGCGAGTCGCGCGACCTGGTGCTGGAGATCGCCGCCGAGTCCGCCGGGGAGCCCCCGGCGGACCTGGACCCCGGCGCGCTGTGGGAGGCCACCGAGCGCGACTGGCGGGCGGCCGTCCCCTCCTGCGACGACACCGCCGCGCCCCGCGACGCCCGGCTGGCCTACGGGGTGCTGACCGGGCTGACCAGCGCCGCCGGCGGCATGGCCGCCGCCGCGACGACCGCGCTGCCCGAACGCGCCGACGAGGGCCGCAACTTCGACTACCGCTACGCCTGGATCCGCGACCAGTGCCTCGCCGGGCACGCCGTCGCCGCCCACGGCGGCCCCCCGCACGTGCTGCGCAGCGCCGCCGGCTTCGTCACCGCGCGCCTCCTCGCCGACGGCGACCGGCTCCGCCCCGCCTACACCGTCGCCGGGGGAGCGGTGCCCGGGCAGCGCCCCAGCGCGCTCCCCGGCTACCCCGGCGCCACCGCCGTCACCGGCAACCGGGCGAGCGCGCAGTGGCAGCTCGACGCCGTCGGCGAGTCGCTGCTGCTGCTCGCCACCGCCGCCGAGCACGACCGGGCCGGACCCGGCGCCCGCGAGGCCGCCCGCGTCGCCGCGGACGCCGTCGCGCGCCGCTGGCACGAGCCCGGCGCCGGCATCTGGGAGACCGAGGACCGGCTGTGGACCCACTCCCGGCTGATCTGCGCGGCCGGGCTGCGCCAGGCCGCCCGCGTCCTCGGCGGCCCCGCCGACGCCGCCGCCTGGACGTCCCTCGCCGACGCGATCCTCGCCGAGATGACCCGCACGGCCCTCGCCCCCGGCGGCCGGTGGCGGCGCGCGGCCGACGACGACCGCGTGGACGCCGCCCTGCTCATCCCGCCGCTGCGCGGGGCCCTGCCCGCCGGCGACCCGCGCAGCGCCGCGACGCTGGAGGCCGTCCGCGCCGAACTCGTCCAGGAGGGCTTCGTCTACCGGTACCGGGTCGGGGACGAGCCGCTCGGCGTCGCCGAGGGCGCCTTCACCCTGTGCGGGTTCGTCCTCGCCCTCGCCGAGCACCGCGCCGGCGACACCGCCCGCGCGCTGCGCACCTTCGAGCGCACCCGGTCCGGCAGCGCGACCAGCGGCCTGTTCTCCGAGGAGTACGACGTCCGGCAGCGGCAGCTGCGCGGCAACATCCCGCAGGCGTTCGTGCACGCCCTACTGCTGGAGACCGCGAGCCGGCTCGCGGACTGAGCCGCGTCCCGCCCGCGTCTCCACCCCCCACACCGCGACCACCAGGACCGCGGCCAGCAGCGGCACCGCGCCGAGCAGCGCCGTCTGCCCGATCGAGGGGACCGTCGCCCCCGCGGCCAGCACCGCCGTGACCGCGACACCGCCGAGCTTGCCGACCCCCGCCGACAGGCCCGAGCCGCGCGAGCGGATCCGCGTCGGGTAGATCTCCGAGCTGTAGGCGGCCAGCACCGCCGCGATCGTCGCGGTGCCGACGATCGGCCCCGCGAGCAGCACGTACAGCCACGTCCGGTCGTGGGCGAGCGACTCGCCCGCCACCGAGAACACCGCCAGCGCCGCCGCGACCAGCGCGGTCAGCGCCACGATGGTCTTCTTGGCGCTCCACAGCCCGTACATGGCGGCGGCGACGAACACCAGCGGCAGGCCGAGCACCGCCGAGTCCCGCAGCGCCCGGTCGGCGGCCTGCTGCGCCAGCCCGAGCTTCTGCAGGTTGGACGGGATCCACAGCTGGAAGCCGTAGGTGACCAGGCCGATCCCGAGGCCGAGCACGACCACCGCGAGGCTCAGCCCGGTGAACGGCGGCCGGAACAGCGGCCCGAAGCCCGCGCCGTGCGCGGCCTCCGGCTCCCGCCCGGCCTCCCGGCCGGCGGCGGTCTCCTCGACGGCGCCGTACCGCGCCATGATCTGCCGCGCCTCGGCCTCCCGGCCGCGCGCGAGCAGGAACCGGGGCGACTCGGGGATCCACCGGTTCAGCGCGATCAGCAGGACGCCGGTCGGCAGCCCGACCAGCCACAGGATCCGCCACGAGTAGTGCGGGACGAGCGCCGACGACAGCGCGCTGGTGACGACGTAGGCGAGGGCCAGGTTCCCGCCGATCAGCACCATCACCCACCCGCGGTGCCGGCCCGGGATCGTCTCGGCCAGCAGCGAGAACGTGATCGGCAGCATCCCGCCCGCCGCGACGCCCATCAGCAGGCACATCACCAGGTTCCAGGAGAACGACGGCATCGCCCCGCACACCGCCGTCGTCACGAACATCACCCCGGCCAGCAGGATCGACGGCCGCCGCCCGATGCGGTCGCCGAGCCAGCCCCACAGGAACGAGCCGAGCACCGTCCCGGTCAGGCCGGACAGCGGCAGCAGCGCGACCGGCCAGTGCCCGCCGGGGTTCAGCGGCGACTTCAGCCCGTACTCCGCGCCCATCCCCGGCGCCACGAACGACAGCGAGATCGGCTTCATCGCGTCGATCGTCACGGCCGTCGTCGTCACCAGCAGCAGCCCGATGTGGGCGCGCCGCAGCGGCGCGCCGTACGCGGCGCGGATCCGCGGCTCCCCGGCGCCGCGGGACGGAGCGGGCCCGCGCGGGACCAGCCCGTAGGCGGTGGCGGCGAGGCCCGCCACGATCAGCGCCATCCCGGCCGTCATCGGCGCGTCCATCGCCATGCCGCGCATCATGTAGTGCATGTCCGCGGCGCCGATGTACATCGGCAGGTGCAGCAGCACCCCCGCCACGCAGGCGAGGAACCCGGCCCAGAAGGCCGGCGGATGGGCGAAGGCGATGCCGCCCGCGTGCCGTGTTCGCATGGACGTCCCTCCAGGACGGGTGATCCAGGGGTGGGCCGGCTCGACATGATCAAGAGTGAAGTATCTCAAAAGGGATTTACAGGGATCAGTGTGACGAGTGGGCCGATGGTGGACACTGTGCGGCACGGCAGACGGTTGCGTGCGTCCCCCTGGGTATGCGTTGCGCCATGGCAGTTTCGGCAAAGCACAAGGAGTGGGACGCGCTCCGGCGCGCCCTCACCGAGCGCGTGGACGGAGAGGTCCGGTTCGACCCCGGGTCGCGCGCGGCCTACGCGCACGACTCCTCCAACTACCAGCGGCCGCCCATCGGGGTGGTGGTGCCGCGCGGCGTCGAGGCCGGCGCCGAGGCCGTCCGCGTCTGCGCCGAGCACGGCGCGCCCGTCCTGTCGCGCGGCGGCGGCACCAGCCTCGCCGGGCAGTGCGTCAACACCGCCGTCGTCATCGACTGGTCGAAGTACTGCCGGCGGCTGGTCTCCCTCGACACCGCGGCGCGCCGCGCCGTCGTCGAGCCCGGCGCCTGCCTGGACGACCTGAACGCCGAGCTGTCTCGGCACGGGCTGATGGTCGGGCCCAAGCCGTCCACCCACGACACCTGCACGATCGGCGGGATGATCGGCAACAACTCGTGCGGCGCGTCCGCGCAGGCGTACGGGAAGATGGTCGACTCCGTCGTCCGGCTGGAGGTGCTCACCTACGACGGCGTCCGGATGTGGGTGGGGGAGACCGGCGAGGAGGAGTACGCCCGGATTCAGGCGGCGGGCGGCCGGCGCGCCGAGATCTACCGGGCGCTGCGCGAGCTGCGCGACGACGGGCTGGAGCCGATCCGCACCCGCTTCCCCGCCATCCCGCGCCGCGTGTCCGGCTACAACCTCGACTCGCTGCTGCCGGAGAAGCACTTCGACGTGGCCCGCGCCCTCGTCGGGTCGGAGTCCACGCTGGTCACCGTCCTGCGCGCCGAGATCGAGCTGGTGCCCGTCCCGGCGCACCAGTCGCTGGTCGTCCTCGGCTACGACGACATCGCCCTCGCCGGCGACGCCGTGCCGCGCATCCTGCCGTCCGAGCCGCTCGCCCTGGAGGGCATGGACGAGCGGCTCCTCGACCTCGCCAAGCGGCACCGGTTGGCCGGGCCGCGCGTGGTGAAGGACATGCCCGGCGGCGCCGGCTGGCTGATGGTCCGGTTCGGCGGCGACACCAAGGAGGCCGCCGACGCGCGCGCCCGCGACCTCATCGAGCGGGTGGCGGCCGGGCCGAACCCGCCGCGGCACACCTTCGTCCGCGACCCCGCCGAGGAGGAGCTGCTCTGGAAGGTCCGCGAGGCCGGCCTCGGCGCCACCGCCTACCCGCCCGGGCGCCCCGACACCCACGAGGGCTGGGAGGACTCCGCCGTCCCGCCCGACCGGCTCGGCGACTACCTGCGCGACTTCCGCGCCCTCATCCGCGAGTTCGGCTACGGGCCCGTCTCCCTGTACGGGCACTTCGGGCAGGGCTGCGTCCACACCCGCATCCCCTTCGACCTGGAGGACCCCGAGGGCGCCGCCGCCTACCGCCGGTTCGTCGAGCGCGCCGCCCGGCTCGTCGCCTCCTACGGCGGGTCGCTGTCGGGCGAGCACGGCGACGGGCAGGCCCGCGGCGAGCTGCTGCCGCTGATGTTCGGCGCCGAGGTCGTCCGGCTGTTCGAGCGGTTCAAGGCGGTCTTCGACCCGGGGAACCGGATGAACCCCGGCAAGATCGTCCACCCGCGGCGGCTGGACGACGACCTCGACCACCTCGCCTACGGCCCCGCCGAGCCGCGCACGCGGTTCGCCTTCCCCGACGACCACCACCGGTTCACCCACGCCGCCGCCCGCTGCGTCGGCATCGGCAAGTGCCGCGCCTCCTCCGGCGGCGTCATGTGCCCGAGCTACCGGGCGACGGGGGAGGAGGAGCACTCCACCCGCGGCCGCGCCCGGATCCTGATGGAGATGATGCGCGGCATGCCCGGCGGCGGCTCCCAGGCCGACCGCGACGAGGCGGCCGTCATCACCGACGGGTGGCGCTCGCAGGACGTCCGCAACGCCCTCGACCTGTGCCTGGCGTGCAAGGGCTGCCGCAGCGACTGCCCCGTCAACGTCGACATGGCCACCTACAAGGCCGAGTTCCTCCACCACCACTACGCGGGACGGATCCGGCCGCCCGCGCACTACACGATGGGCTGGCTGCCGGTGTGGGCGCGGCTGGCCGCGGTCGCGCCCCGCGCCGCCAACACCGCCCTGCACCTGCCCGGCCTCGGCCGCGCCGCCAAGCGGATCGGCGGCATCGACCCCCGCCGCGACATGCCGCGCTTCGCCGCCGAGCGGTTCACCGACTGGTTCAAGCGGCGCCCCGCGCCGGACGGGCCCGGCGGCGACCGGGTCGTCTTGTGGCCCGACACCTTCACCAACAGCTTCCATCCCCACATCGGCAGGGCCGCCGTCCGCGTCCTGGAGGCCGCCGGATACCGGGTCGAGGTGCCGCCCGCCCCGCTGTGCTGCGGCCTGACCTGGATCTCCACCGGGCAGCTCGGCACGGCCGCGCGGGTGCTGCGCCGCACCGTCCGGGCGCTGGCGCCCCGGCTGCGCGACGGCGTCCCCGTCGTCGGGCTGGAACCGTCCTGCACCGCCGTGTTCCGCGCGGACGCGCCCGAGCTGCTGCACGACGACCCCCTCGCCGCCGACGCGCGGCTGCTCCGCGACCGGACCCGGACCCTCGCCGAACTGCTCGACGAGCGCCAGCAGGAGGCCGGCGGCCCCTCGCCCGGCGCCGCGCACGGCATCGTCGCCGGGCTCGACACCCCGAGGGTCCGCGCGGTCGCGCAGCCCCACTGCCACCAGCACGCCGTCATGGGCTTCGACGCCGACCGGCGCGTGCTGGCCCGCGCCGGGGTCGACGTGGACGTCCTCGACGCCGGCTGCTGCGGCCTCGCCGGCGACTTCGGCTTCGAACGCGGCCACTACGAGGTGTCGGTGAAGATCGCCGAGCAGGGGGTGTGGCCCGCCGTCCGGGACGCCGCGCCCGGCACCGAGGTGCTCGCCGACGGCTTCTCCTGCCGCACCCAGATCACCGCCGGCACCCCGGCCCGGCCCCGCCACCTGGCCGAACTGCTCGACGAGCTGCTGCCCGCGCGGCGGCGCGGATGACCGCCCGGAACCGCCCGGGGCGCGTTGGCGCCGCGCGGGCCCGGCCCTGTAGAAAGTGGTCATGAACGAGGACGCGGACGCGGGCGTCGACGAGGTCACCTCGGCGCTGCTCACCGCCTCCCGGCTGCTGGTGGCGGTCTCGGCGCGGTCCCTGGCCGCGGTCGAGGACGCCGTCACGCTGCCGCAGTTCCGGCTGCTGGTCGTGCTGTCCTCGCAGGGGCCGTCCAAGCTCGTCACGCTCGCCGGGCTGCTGGAGGTCAACCCCTCCACCGCGATGCGGATGGTGGACCGGCTCGCCGCCGCCGGGCTCGTGCGCCGCGAGGCCAGCCCGCGCAGCGGCCGCGAGGTCCGCATCCAGGTGACCGCCGCCGGCCGCGGCATCGTCGACGACGTCACCGCCCGCCGCCGCGCCGAGATCGCCGAGGTCGTCGCGCGCATGCCGGCCGGGCAGCGCCGCGCCCTCGTCGCCGCGCTGCGCGCCTTCACCGAGGCGGGCGGGGAGCCCCCGGTCACCGC
>NZ_VCKZ01000468.1 GCF_005889745.1 Actinomadura geliboluensis | reverse complement strand
GCCCCGCGCCCACTGCGTCCTCCGTGCCCGCCGCCCGCTCCGGCTCCCGTCACTCGTGCCCGTACTTTCCAGCCCACCCCTGCGATCGCCGAACGAGGAGCCCGCGATGCAACGTGCCACAGCGTCCCCGCGACACGAAAAGGACCATCATGGAACGAGCGGCAAGGCAGCGATCCTCGTCACCGTCCTGTGCTGGCTCGCCGTCGTCGCCGACGGCTTCGACCTGATCGTCTACGGCAGCGTCCTGCCCACCCTCGACGACGAGCCCGGATGGAACGTCGGGGCCAAGGGGCTGAGCGTCATCGGTGCGGTCACCTTCCTCGGCATGCTGATCGGCGCGATCGTCACCGGCCTGCTGAGCGACCGCCTCGGCCGGCGGCTCCCGCTGATCACCTGCCTCGTCTGGTTCTCGCTCTGCATGATCGGAAGCGCCCTCGCCCCCTCGCCCGAGGTGCTCGGGATCGCGCGCTTCCTTGCCGGGCTGGGGCTCGGCGGGCTGCTCCCCACGGCGTCCGCCCTGCTGATGGAGTACGCGCCACCCCGGCATCGCGTGCTCATCTACGCGATGGCGATCTCCGGCATCCCGCTGGGCGGGGTGCTCGCGGCCATGCTGTCGCTGCCGCTGCTGCCCGAGCCCGGCTGGCGGGTGCTGTTCATGATCGGCGCCGCGCCGCTGGTCCTCATCGTCCCGGTCGCCCTGCGCTACCTGCCGGAATCCTTGGAGTATCTGGTGAGCCGCGGACGGACGGAGGAGGCCGCGGCGGTCGCCGGCCGGTTCGGCGTCCCACTGCCGTCGCAGGCCCCGGCCGAGGACGCGGTCGGGCCGTCAGCCTCCCTGTTCCGCGGCCGCAACCTCACCGCCTCGCTGTGCTTCTGGGTCGCCACGTTCCTGGCCCTGCTCACCTGGTACGGCCTCGGGACGTGGCTCCCCGGGATCATGCGGGAGGCCGGCTACGAGCTCGGCTCCGCGGTCGGGGCGCTGCTGGTCCTCAGCATCGGCGGGGTCATCGGCTCGTGCCTGATCGCGGCCGTGGGGGACCGGCTGGGATACCGCTCCGTCGCCATCGCGTCCTTCCTCACCGCCGGGACCTCCCTCTTCCTGCTCAGCATCCCGGCCGGGACGCTCGTCCTGTATCTGCTGTTGGCCGTCGCGGGCTCGGCGGCCGTGTCCACCCAGGTGCTCATCAACAGCTTCGTCGGCGTCTACTTCCCTCCGCAGCGGCGCGCCGGCGCGCTCGGCTGGACGCTCGGCGTGGGCCGCACCGGCGCCATCGTCGGCCCGCTGTCGATCGGCCTGATCGTCGACACCGGCATGTCGTACCAGTGGAACTTCTACCTGTTCGGGGCGTGCGCCCTGCTGGGCGCGATCGCGATCACGATGGTGCCGTCCGGCGCCGGCGGACACGCCTGAGCGGGGGCGGCGCGCCCGAGCGGGAGGCGGCGTCCCGCCCGGCGGCAGGCACCGCCGGGCGGGGACTCCGCCGGGTTGGACGGCCAACGGGGCGCCGGCCCGCAGACGGTCGCTCGACAGGGCCGCGGCGCGATCCGCAGCAGAACGAGCGCGTTCGTCGTTCCCGTAACGCGGTTGGTGCTGAGCTCGCCGCACGACAGCAGTGATGGATGACCACCCATTCGCCGTCCGGCCGCAGGGTGGGGCTTGGCGGCGCCATCCGCACGCCGCCCGTTCGGGCCGTCCCTGCGCCGCCGGGCGCACGGCCATCCGCATCAGGATGAGCTGGCTGTCGTCACCGCGGACGGGGCTGGACGCGAGCCCGCCGCATCGCGCGCAGCGGCGGACGGCCATCCAGTCGCCGTTGCGCGGCCCCGCGATGGAGATCGGCACCATGTGCGTCCCGCACTGCGAAGGCCCGCCCTCGCGGTCGAGGACGTGCCGCGGGTACAGGCGGCTCGGGCACGGCCGGGCCGACGGTTCACGGCCGGCCTGCCGCCCGGCACCCGCTGCCGGCCGGCAGGCCGCAGGCCGCCCCGGAATGCCGCTCGGCCGGGATTCTGTGATACCGAATCTCGTGGTCAGGCCACCATCGCGTTCCTAGCATCGTCCCGACCGAGGCCCCCGGAGCCGCGATGAGCGCGGTCCGCGGAACACGGCGCAGACACTTCATATGGCCCTCGTATTCAGCGTCACCTTTCCTAGTCCACATCGATAACTCGGGGGAAAGGAGTGGTCATGTCAGTCACGACACCGCGGGAGCCCAGCCGCTCCAAGCGCGCCGGCGCCCAGGCCGCCGACCCGGTCGAACGGCATCCCGTGTCGCGGCGCGCCGTCGTCGCGAGCAGCTTCGGGAACTTCGTCGAATGGTTCGACTACTCGGTCTACGGCTTCTTCGCGACCGTCATCGCCGGGGCGTTCTTCCCTTCGGAGAACGAGACGGCGTCGCTGATGGCGTCGTTCGCCGCCTTCGGGCTCACGTTCGCGGCCCGGCCGCTCGGCGCGTTCGTGTTCGGGCACTTCGGTGACCGGCTCGGGCGGCGGACGGCGCTCGCGGTCTCGGTGCTCATGATGGGCTTCGCGTCCCTGGCGATCGGCCTGCTGCCGTCCTTCGCGACGATCGGCCTGTGGGCGCCGGTGCTGCTGGTGGCGGCACGGCTCACGCAGGGCTTCTCTGCGGGCGGAGAGGCCGGCGGCTCGTCGTCCTACCTCGCGGAGTCGGCTCCGCCCGGGAAACGGGGGCTGTACACGAGCTGGCAGCAGTTCACGATCGTCCTCGGCCTGCTCGCCGGGTCGGGCTCCGGCGTCCTGCTGTCGACCGCCCTTTCCGAGGACGCCCTGCAGGCCTGGGGCTGGCGGCTTCCGTTCCTGCTCGGCGGGCTGATGGCCGTCATCGGGCTCTACCTGCGGCTGAACCTGGACGACACGCCGGCCTTCCGCGAGCTGGCGGACGAAGGGGAGGTGGACGGCGCGCCGCTGCTGACCATCTTCCGCACCCATTGGCGGACCTTGCTCAAGGCCGTCGGGTTCTTCGTCTCGACGTCGGTGACGAACTACACGCTGTTCGTCTACATGCCGTCCTACGCCAACACCGAGCTGGGCGTGCCCATGTCGCGGGCGCTGCTGTCGAACTCCATCGCGCTCGGCCTGGTCGTCTGCCTCATCCCGTTGGTGGGCATCCTGTCGGACCGGCTCGGCAGACGTCCTCTGCTGCTGTTCTTCAACGGCTCGCTGGTGCTCGCGACGTACCCGCTGTTCCTGTTCGTCTCGGCGGGCACCTTCCCCACTCTGGTGGCCGCGCAGCTGGTCTTCGCCGTGCTCGCCTCGTTCGGGTTCGGCGCCGGGACGGCCCTCTACACGGAGATGTTCCCGACCCGCGTCCGCTATACGGGAATCGGCGTGAGCCTCGGCGTCTCGGCCGCGATATTCGGCGGGTCCGCCCCGTTCATCTCGACCTGGCTGGTGTCCGCGACCGGCGACCGGATCGCCCCCGCGTTCTACCTCATCGCCGCCGCGCTGGTCTCGTTCGTCGCCGTCTACCTGATCGCCGAGACCTATCGCTCGCCGCTGAGAAAGAAATGACCCTTGCAGTCATCGGCCGGTCCGGCGCGCCCGACGCGGGCGTGCCGGACCGGCCGCCGCAACGACGAAAGGCAGGACCATGACCGTTTCCAACGGCGGCGCCCCCGCGGCGGCGTCCGGACCCGCGGGCGCGCCGTCCGGGAGTGGTGCGATGAGGATCGCGATCGTCGGCGCCGGGGGAGTGGGCGGGTTCTTCGGCGCGCTGCTGGCCCGTGGCGGGGCGAACGTGACGTTCGTCGCCCGCGGCGCGCATCTGGCCGCGATGCGGCGGGACGGCCTGCGGGTCGAGGGCGGCGCGCATCCCGTCCACATCCAGGACGTGCGCGCCACCGACGACCCCGCGGAGGTCGGCGCGACCGACCTGGTGATGCTGTGCGTCAAGTTGTGGGGTGTCGAGGAGGCGCTGGAGCAGATCCGGCCGCTCGTCGGGCCGGACACCACGGTCGTGTCGTTCCAGAACGGGGTCCTCAAGGACGGCTACCTCATGGCCGCGTTCGGCGCGGAGCGCGTGATCGGCGGGGTCGGCTACGTCGCCACGCACATCGCGCGGCCGGGGGTGATCGCGCAGACCGGCTCGTTGCAGCGGCTGGTCTTCGGCGAGTTCGACGGGCGGACGTCGGCCAGGGTCGCGGCGTTCCACGAGGCGTGCGCGGCGGGCGGGATCAACGCCGAGGTCAGCACGGACATCAGGCGGGAGATCTGGCAGAAGTTCGTGTTCCTCACCGGCCTGTCGGCGACGACCGCGACCACCCGGCTGCCCATCGGGCCGGTGCGGGAGAACCCGCAGACCAGGGCGTTCCTGCTCGATCTCATGCGGGAGGTCGTCATGGTCGGGCGGGCGTCCGGTGTCGCCCTCCCCGAGGACTACGCGGGGGAGTGCCTGAAGCTCGTCGACGAGGTCGCCTACGACATGACCTCGTCGCTGTTCCACGACCTCGACCGGGGACGTCCCCTCGAAGTGCGGTGGTTGTCCGGCGGCGTCGCCGAGCTCGGCCGGAAGGCGGGGGTCGCCACGCCGCTGAACCGCGCCGTCGCCGACATCCTCGCTCTGCACGCCGACGGCCGGGCCGAGGGGTGACGGGGTGGAGCGGGCACTGACCATCGAGTCGGTCGAGACGGTCCCCGTCGAGGCCCCCATGCGGTTCCCCCTCGGCACGAGTGTCGCGACGGTCCGCTCGGCCCCACTGCTCCTGTGCACCCTCAGGACGCGGGAGGGCGTCGACGGGCGGGCGTACCTGTTCTGCTACTCCGCTGCGGCGATGCGCGCGATCGAGATCGTGCTCCACGACGCCGCCGGATCCGTCGCCGGGCGTCTGGTCACCCCGGGACAGGCGGCGGGCGAGCTGGCCCGCCGCGCGACGCTCGTGGGGGTGACGGGCGTCGTCCGCATGGCGCTGTCCGCGATCGACATCGCCATGTGGGATGCGCTCGCCGTCGGCGCGGACCGGCCGCTCGCGGAACTGTTCGGCGGCGCCCGGGCGTCGGTGCCCGCGTACAACTCCGGCGGGCTGGGCCTGATGGCGCCGCGGGCCGCGGCCGACGAGGCCGCCGAACTACTGGACGGCGGCTTCCGCGCGCTGAAGGTCCGGCTCGGCCACCCGTCGCCGGCCGAGGACTTGGCGGTGCTGCGCGCGGTCCGGGACCGCGTGCCCGGCGCGGAGCTGCTGGTCGACTACAACCAGGTGCTCACCGTCGAGGACGCGCTCTGCCGTGGCCGAGCGCTGCAGGACGAAGGCATCGCGTGGCTGGAGGAGCCCGTCCGACACGACGATCTCGCCGGGAACTCCCGGGTGGCGGACGCGCTCGACGTCCCGGTCCAGATCGGGGAGAACTTCAACCGTCCCGAGGAGCTGGCCGAGGCGGTCGACCGGGGCGCGTGCGACCTCGTCATGCCGGACGTCGCACGGATCGGCGGGGTCAGCGGCTGGCTGCGCGCGGCGGTGCTCGCCGAGGCGCGCGGCACGCCGATTTCCTCGCACCTGTTCCCGGAGATCAGCGTTCACCTGCTGGCGGCGAGCCCCACCGCCCACTGGCTGGAGTACGTGGACTGGGCGGCCCCCCTGCTGCGGCACCCCCTGGAGATCCGGGACGGCGAGGCGGTCGTGCCGCGACGTCCCGGGATCGGGCTGGAGTGGGACCCGGACCGCGTGGCGTTCCACCGCTGCGACCGGCATTGACAGATGGCCGCATCGACAGAAGGCCGCATCGACAGAAGGCCGCATCGACAGAAGGCCGCACTGACAGGAGAAGAGATGAAACTGCTGACCATCGACGCGGGCGCGGCCGGCCACGCCGGGGTGCTCCTCGGCACCGGCGAGGTGCTCGACCTCGTCGCGCTGCCGGCGTCCGGCTCGAACGCCCGGTGGGTCCCGCCCTCGGTGCGCGGCATCCTGGAGGGCGGCGACGAGGCGCTCGGCCTGCTCCGGAAGATCGTGGACTCCGTCGAGTCCGATGACGCCGAACTCGCCCGCCTGCGGGAGAAGGGCACGGTCACCCCGTACGGGGAGACTCCGCTCCGGGCCGTCATTCCGGATCCCGCGCTGGTGCTGTCGACCGGCATGAACTACCGGACGCACCTTCAGGAGATGCGGAACGTGCCCGCGCCCCGGTTCCCGTACGTGTTCGTCAAGGTTCTGGAAACCCTCACCGGGCACGGCCGACCGATTGTGCTGCCCCGCCGGTTCCCCGACATGGTCGACTGGGAGGGCGAGTTGACCGTGGTGATCGGGCGCACCTGCCACGACGTCCCGGAGGACGAGGCGATGGCGTTCGTCGCCGGGTACACGGCAGCGAACGACGTATCCGCGCGCGACTGGGCCGCGGACTTCTACGGCGCCGAGGGCAGGGTCGACGTCGTGGCGGGCTGGGGACGCGCGATCAACGGCAAGCTCTTCCCGACGTTCCTGCCCTGCGGGCCGGTGATCGCCACGGCGGACGAGATCGCCGACCCACACGACCTCCGGCTCACCACCACGGTGAACGGGACGGTCATGCAGTCGGCGAGCACCGGCGAAATGATCTTCAGTGTCGCGCGGCTCGTGTCCTACTGCTCGCAGTGGTACCGGCTCCGCCCCGGCGACATGATCACGACGGGCACCCCCGCGGGTGCCGGCTACGCCCGCGACCCGCAGGTCTTCCTGCGGCCGGGCGACGTCGTGACCGTCGGGATCGAGGGGATAGGCGAGCTGAGCAACCC
>NZ_VCKZ01000467.1 GCF_005889745.1 Actinomadura geliboluensis | reverse complement strand
GCCGAAGAAGACCGAGGACGTCCCCGCCGCCCCCGGCCCCAAGGACGGCGCCGACCCCGAGGCGTGACCCCACCGCTCAGGATGGCGGCCCGCGCGCAACCGCACGACGGGCCGCGTCGATCGCCCGTGGCCTGGTCGGGGGCGAGCGCGCGGTAGACGCCCCCGGTGGCGCGATGGCCGGAAAGCGCGGCGGACTGGTCAATATCGGCGGTGACCGAGATCTTGTCCGCCCGTTCGGATACCGTCGGGGAGGTGACAGACGTCGCGACCGCCGGACGACCGGCCGGTACGAACCGGCGCGCCACCGCGTTCCAGCAGCGTGCGCGCGGGCGCCGGACGGGTCCGCGCCGGCGGGCCTCTTCCATCCCCGCTTCCTTGCTCTCGATGTGCGATAACGCGCAATGTGCAATCATGTCGGCACCCCAGCCGCCTGTTTACTTCCGCTAAGTGAGTCCACATGCCGGGTCCAGGCAATGTCGGCGAACGTGTCCGCAACCTGCGGCTGACCAGACGCTTGTCGCAGGCACAGCTCGCCGGTCACGACCTTTCCGACAGCTACATCTCCCTCATCGAGTCGGGTAAGCGCACACCGACCCCGACGGTGCTGCGCATGCTCGCCGAGCGCCTCGGCTGCACCCCGGAGTACCTCGCGGAGGGGGTGGAGCCGGAGCAGCGCGCGCACCTGGAGGTGCGGGAGCGGCACGCCCACCTCGCGCTGCTGCGCGGCGACGCCGCCACCGCCGAGGCCGGCTTCGACGAGGTGATCGCCCGCAGCGACGACCCGGACCTGACGTCCCGCGCCCGCTGGGGGCGCGCCCGCGCCCTGGAGGAGCTGGGCCGGACGGACGCCGCGATCGCGCTGTTCGAGGAGCTGCGCGAGCAGGCCGAACGCGACCCGGGCCGGGCCAGCTGGCTGCCGCCCGTGATCGCGCTGGCCCGGTGCTACCACACCGTCGGCGACCTGGGGCAGGCCATCGCGCTCGGCGAGCGCGCCGTCGAGCGGCTCGAACAGCTCGGGCTCGGCGTCGGCAACGAGTTCACCGAGGCCGGGCGCATCCTGCTGCTCGCCTACGTGGACCGTTCTGACCCGGCGCGCGCGCACGACCTCGGCAGGCGGCTCCTCCACCCCGACGACTCCGCCGAGGCCGAGCCGGTGAGCGTCCACTACCAGCGGGCGAGCATGCGGGCCCTGGAAGAGGGCACGGTCGGCGACTCCCTGTACTTCGCCGACCAGGCGCTCACGGCACGTACGGATGCCACGCCTGTGCAGAGCCAGGCCCGTCTGGCCCTTGCCGGCGCCAAAGCACTGCTCAGGGGCGTCCTGCCGTTCTCGGTCGTCGCGGCGCCGGGTGCCATGCCGTCCGGTGAGTTCGGCGTCGAGCGTCCGCGCGCCGAAGGGTCGCGTGAGGCCGCGCAGGAGGCCCTGGCTCTCCTCCAGGCCACGGGGGACCTCGAAGGAGACGAGTTCACCGAGAGCACCATCGCCAAGGCGCGCGCGCTGGTCCTCATGGGCGAGCTGGACGACGCGATCGCCACGCTGGAGCAGTTCCTCAACACCGGCCTGGCCCTCGCTCCTCCGACGAGCACCCACAGCGTGACGCCGCAGCCCGGCAGCGACCTCGCCGTCCGCACGCAGAAGAGCGTGCTGGCCAGGCTCGTCCTAGCGCGGGCCCGTGTCGCCCAGGGCGACCATACGGCCGCCCAAGTGGTGCTGCGCGCCGCGTCCGAGCAGCTCGCGATGCTGGCTTCGGGCCGTCCGGCGGCACATCTCTACAGGGAACTGGGCGAGCTCTTCGAACTCGTCCAGGACAGCGAGAGCGCGGCCACCGCCTACCGTCAGGCGCTCCAGGCGGCGGGTCTCTCCGCGTCCCAGCTCATGTCGGCGTCCGGTGCGCGGGCTCCGTCCTTCCACGGCCAGCACGACGACCCCGCCCTCTGACACCGGCACACCGTCCGAGCACCGCCGGCGCTGACGTGTGCACGCCTGCGGGCACGAAGCCGATGTGAGGCATCTCCCGTCGAACGGGAACAAATCCAGCCTGATTACGCTTTACCCTTTAAACGTAGGATGACTGGTTGACCGGAGGTTGGACGATGACGTTGCGCACGGCTCGGCGGTCCTCCCTGGTCGACCAGGTGATCGCCCAGCTCAGGGACGAGATCGTCGGCGGGAACTGGCCGGTCGGCGCCAAGATCCCGCCGGAGCCGGTGCTGGCGGAGTCGCTGGGCGTCGGCCGCAACACCGTCCGCGAGGCCGTCCGCGCGCTCACCCACGCGGGCCTCCTCGAAAGCAGGCAGGGCGACGGGACGTACGTGCGCGCGACGAGCGAGCTGTCCGGGGCCGTCCGGCGGCGCCTGGAGCGGGCGGAGCTCATCGAGATCCTGGAGGTCCGGCGCGGGCTGGAGGTGGAGGCCGCGCGGCTCGCCGCGACCCGCCGCACGGAGGCCGACATCGCCGCCATCGCGGTCGCCCTCGGCCGCCGCGACGCCGCGCTGGCCGCCGGTGCGCACGAGACGTTCGTCGAAGCGGACCTCGCCTTCCACATGGCCGTGGTCGAGGCCACCCACAACCGCGTCCTGACGGACCTGTACCGCGACTTCAGCGCCGCGCTGCGGGCCAGCATCGGGACCGCCGGCGCCCTCCTCGAACACACCGACGTCCCCCACGGCCCCATCGCCGCCGCCGTCGAGGGCGGCGACGCGGACGCCGCGACCCGCGCCACCCACGCGTGCCTGGACCAGATCCTCGCCACCGCACTCGCCGGCCCCCGGCCGGGACGCGAGGCCGTGCATGAGCCCTGACCCCCGCGATCCGGAGCGCCGCGACGGCGACGTGATGCGGCCCCCCTGCCGCGCCGCGACCGCCCGACGCTGAGGCCCGTGAGCGGGCCGGACCAACACACCGCGCGTCACCCGGACGCGCGGCCCACCGAAGACTTCTCGCCCTGAGCAGGGGAGAACGCCGCTCCTGCGGCCGTCTCCCGCCCCGACGACGGGATCAGTGCGCATGCCGCGCCCGATCGTTCCCGGCCGTGCTGCGAAGGCGAACGACGACGACGAAGAAGACGTGCCCGGCCCCCGCCGGTGCGGACAGACGATGAGCAAGGTGAGATGAACAGTTCTGCGACGACTCCGGTTTCCCGCGCCACGGCCGTCTGGTCGCTGGTCGGGCTGGTCCTGCTGACGGTCAACCTGCGGGCGGCGATCACCGGCATCGCCCCCGTCCTCGGCGAGCTGCGGGACGTCTTCGGGCTGTCGGGCGCCGAAGTGGGCGTCCTCACCACGCTGCCGGTGCTGTGCCTGGGCGTCTTCGCGGCCGTGGCGCCGCTCGCGGCGCGCCGGTTCGGCGCCGAGACCGCCATCGCCGGCTCCCTCGTCATGATCACCGCGGGGATCGTGCTCCGCGTGGTGCAGTCCCCGGTGTCACTGTTCGTTGGAACGATCCTGGCGGGCGCGGGGATCGCGATGGGCAACGTCCTCATGCCGGCCGTCATCAAGCGCGCGTTCCCGACCCGCGTGGGCTCGCTCACCGGCCTCGCCATGATGCTCATGGCGGCCAGCGGCGCCATCGCGGCCGGGCTCGCGGTCCCGCTGGACGAGGCGGGCGGCTGGCGGCTCGCGCTCGCCATCTGGGCCGTCCCGTCCCTGATCGCCGTGCTGGTCTGGGGGCCGCTCGCGCTCCGCGTCCGCCGCGAGCCGCGCGCCGCGGCACCGGCCGCCGCCGCCCCGCGCGGTGAAGGATCGCTGCTGCGCTCCCCGACCGCCTGGCACGTCGCGGCCTTCATGGGGCTGGCGTCGCTGATGTTCTACGTGCTGATGTCGTGGCTGCCGGAGATCATGCAGGACGCCGGGTTCGCGCCCGCGGCCGCCGGGATGATGGTCTCCGCGATGCTGATCGTCGGGATCCCGCTGGGGTTCGTCGTCCCGGTGTTCGCGGCGCGGCTGCGCGACCAGCGCCCCCTCGTCGTCGCCGTCGCCGCGACCATGGTGGTGGGCGTCGGCGGGCTGATGCTCGCTCCGTCCGCCGGCTGGACCTGGGTGATCGTCCTCGGCCTCGGCACCGGCAGCGCGTTCCCGCTGGCGTACACGCTGCTCAGCCTGCGCTCGCCGAGCCCGCACGTGGCGGCGGCGCTGTCCGGGATGGCGCAGACGGGCGGCTATCTCCTCGCGGGCGCCGGCCCGCTCGCGGTCGGGGTGCTGCACGACGCCACGGGCGGCTGGAACGTCCCGCTGGTGCTGCTGCTCGCGCTGGTCGTGCCGGAGGTCGTGTTCGGGCTGCTGGCGGCGCGCCCCGGGTTCGTCCAGCCGGCGCGTCAGCGCACCGGCCCGAAGCACGCCCGCGCTCTGGAGCCCGCCGCCCGGACCCGCTGACCGGCGTCAGCTCATGTCGACGGCGTCCAGGTCCAGGACGCGCGCGTGCAGGACCTGCCGCTGGTGCAGTGCGGCCCGCAGTGCCCGGTGCAGGCCGTCCTCCAGGTAGAGCTCACCGTGCCACTGGACGACGTGCGGGAACAGGTCGCCGTAGAACGTGGAGTCCTTGGAGAGCAGCGACTGGAGGTCCATCTCCCGCTTAGTGCTGACGAGCTGGTCGAGGCGGACCTGGCGGGGCGGGATCTTGGCCCAGTCCCGGGACGAGAGCCCGTGGTCCGGGTAGGGCCTGCCATCACCGACCGCCTTGAAGATCACACTTCGAGTCTACGGCGTCGGCCCCACCCGGAGAAGGCAACGCAACAACATGCGTCACTCGACTTACGGACTCAGTAAACCAGTTACCGCCCAGGTCAACCGGCCCGTCACTAAGTTCCCTCCAGTCGCCGCCCTGCTGGCCGGGCACACGCGGAGCCGCCCGGGGCCAGGGCATGCGAAAGGCCGGTGCCCGTGTCGGGCACCGGCCTCGGTGCGGCGGAGGATGCGAGATTCGAACTCGCGAGCGCTTGCACGCAACACGCTTTCCAAGCGTGCGCCCTAGGCCACTAGGCGAATCCTCCACGGGGAAGCCTACCGGGTCTCGGGCAGTGACCTGACATCAATTACGGCGGAGACCGGGATCGGTCCGTAGACGTGCGGGAAGACCGCGTCCCCGACGGGCTCGTGGCGGACGGGAGCGTCCAGGCGGGACACGTCGATGACCAGCAGAACCAGATCTTCCCGGTCGATACCGCTATAGAAGCGGGCGAGGACGCCGTCCACCTGGGACATGTCGGACGAGCAGTGGATGAAACCCTCGTCGTCCAGCGTCCGGCCCAGCGTGGACATGGTGTACGACACACCGGCGGCGCGGGCGGATTCCCAGTGGGTCCGTTCGGCGATGTGCAGGAGGGTGTCCTCGGATGCGGCGGGCATGAGGCGGAGACTACGCGGGAACCGTGGCAATCCACGGCCGGGGATGCCATAGACTCTGGGTAGACCCCTCGCATGGCGTCACCCTGTGAACCTCCCCAGGGCCGGAAGGCAGCAAGGATAAACAGGCTCTGGCGGGTGTGCGGGGGGTCCTTTCGCTTCTGACGCTCTGCTTCTCCAGGAGGGCGGACCCCCGATGAGTCTGGCGCTGTACCGCAAGTACCGGCCAGCGACGTTCGCCGAGCTGAAGGGACAGGAGCACGTCGCGGAGCCGCTGCAGCAGGCCCTGCGCAACGGCCGGATCAACCACGCGTACCTGTTCAGCGGTCCGCGCGGGTGCGGCAAGACCTCCAGCGCCCGGATCCTCGCCCGCTCCCTGAACTGCGAACAGGGGCCGACGCCCGACCCGTGCGGCAAATGCGACTCGTGCGTCGCGCTCGGCCCGTCCGGGACGGGGCACATCGACGTCATCGAGATCGACGCCGCGTCCCACGGCGGTGTCGACGACGCCCGCGACCTGCGGGAGCGCGCGTTCTTCGCGCCGGTGTCGGCGCGCTTCAAGGTGTACATCATCGACGAGGCGCACATGGTCACCCGCGAGGGCTTCAACGCGCTGCTGAAGCTCGTCGAGGAGCCGCCGCCGCACCTGAAGTTCGTGTTCGCGACGACCGAGCCCGAGAAGGTCATCGGGACGATCCGCTCCCGGACCCACCACTACCCGTTCCGGCTGATCCCGCCCGGCGTGCTGCAGGAGCTCGTCGAGGAGATCCTGAAGGCGGAGGACGTCCCCTACGAGACGTCCGCGCTGCCGCTGGCGGTGCGCGCGGGCGCCGGCTCCGCCCGCGACACGCTGTCGATCCTGGACCAGCTCCTCGCCGGGTCGGACGAGAAGGGCATCACCTACGCGCGGGCCGTCTCACTGCTCGGCTACACCGACTCCGCCCTGCTGGACGAGGTCATCGCGGCCTTCGCGGCCCGCGACGGCGCCGCCGTCTTCTCCGCGATCGACCGCGTCGTCGAGAGCGGCCAGGACCCGCGCCGCTTCACCGCCGACCTGCTGGAACGCGTCCGCGACCTGGTGATCCTGTCGAACGTCCCCGAGGCGGGCGGGACGGGCCTGCTGAACGTCCCGCCGGACGAGCTGGAGGCGATGCGGCGCCAGGCGTCCTCCATGGGCCCGGGGGAGCTGACCCGCGCCGCCGACCTGCTGCACACCGGCCTCACCGAGATGCGCGGCGCCACGTCCCCGCGGCTGCTGCTGGAACTGATCTGCGCCCGCATCCTGCTGCCCGCCGCCTACGAGGACGAGGCGTCCATGTTCGCCCGCCTCGACCGCCTGGAGCGCCAAGCCTCCCAGGGCGCCCTCGCCGCACGTCAACCCCGACATGCCCGCCCAGGGGTCGGGCACGTCATCGCTCC
>NZ_VCKZ01000466.1 GCF_005889745.1 Actinomadura geliboluensis | reverse complement strand
TGGCGGTGCCGGCGCTCACGACGGCGGCCGTGCCGGGGCGGGCGTCGGCGTCGGACGCCTGGACGGTGCCGGTGCGCGCCGGGCCCTCCAGGGTCGTCCAGGACGAGCCGTCGTAGTGCAGGTACCGGGTCTTGGCGCCGGTCGTGACGGGCAGCACGACCACGCCGCCCTGCCCGTCGGACGACATTCCCAGGCCGGTCGCGTTCAGCGGGAGGTCGACGGTCGTCCAGGACGTGCCGTCGTAGTGCTGGACCGCGTTGGTGATCTGGGCGTTCTGCCGGACGCGCAGCACGTAGACGTTCGTCGGCGAGTCGGCGACGATGCGGTACAGGGTGCCCTGGAAGCCGAGGGCGCCGAGCGAGCCGGGGACGTCGATCCGCTCCCAGGACGTCCCGTCGAAGTGCATGACCAGCCCGGTCGCGGACGTCCCGGACTCGGCGGTCGTCCCGGCGAGCCAGACGTCGTCGGCGGCGCGCACGTCCACGGCCGTGACGGACGAGGAGGGCGGCAGCGGGACCTGCGGGTCGACCCACGCGCTGCCGGTCCAGCGGAGGACGGCGCTCGGGCCGCCGTTGAACTGGTTGAGCCCGGCGATGGAGTAGGCGGTGCCGTCGGGGGCGGCGGACACGGCGTTCGGGAAGCCCACGAGCGGATAGGAGACCTGGCTCCACGCGGTGCCGTTCCAGTACAGGCCGACCGTGCCGCCCAGGTTGTAGCCGATGACCCACGCCTTGGACGGCCCGGACACGGCCACGTCGACCGGCGTGAAGCCGACCGGGCTCTGCTGGGCGGTCCAGCCGGAGCCCGTCCAGCGGACGATCTTGGCCTCCGGGCCGAAGAGGTTGCCGGCGGCGCCGACGGCCCAGCCGGCGCCCCCGGCGCCGAAGTCGACCCGGTCGAGCGAGCCGTTGTAGGCCGTCGCTCCGGTGGCCACGTCCGTCCAGCCGGCGGCGTGCGCGGGGGCGGCCGCCGCGACCGTCCCGGCGGCGCAGGCCAGGGCGGTGGCGACCGCCAGTGCCGCGTTGCGTCTCATGGGCTTCCTTTCAAGATCACAGCAAGCCCGGGTCAGCGTACGCGATCACTTACTCGACGCCGAGACAAACCCCGGCACCCGGCCGGAACAGGCCGTCCCCGGACACACGAGGCGCCCGGAACCACGGTGGGTTCCGGGCGCCTCGGCACGGGAGGGGCGGCTACTCGCCCTTCCAGTTCGGCTTGCGCTTCTCGGCGAACGCCGCCGGGCCCTCCTGGGCGTCCTTGGAGGTGAAGACCGGCAGGGTGATCTCCTGCTGCTTCTTCCACGCCTCCTCGGTCGTCCAGTCCGCGGACTCGACGATGACCTTCTTGGTCGCCGCGAGCGCCAGCGGCGCGTTCTCGGCGACCTTGAGGGCCAGCTCCTTGGCCGCGGCGAGCGCGCCGCCGGACTCGGCGAGCCGGTTGACGAACCCGAGCTCGGCCATCCGCTCCGCCGGGTACTTGTCGCCGGTGAGGGCGATCTCCATGGCGATGTGGTACGGGATGCGCTGCGGCAGCCGCAGCAGCCCGCCGCCCGCCGCCACCAGGCCGCGCTTCGGCTCGGGCAGCCCGAACTGGGCGTCCCGGGCCGCGACGATCATGTCGCAGGACAGCGCGACCTCGCAGCCGCCGGCCAGCGCGTAGCCCTCGATCGCGGCGATCATCGGCTTGGCCGGCGGGCGCTCGGTGAGGCCCGCGAACCCGCGTCCCTCGACGACGGGGTTGTCGCCGGTCAGGAAGCCCTTCAGGTCCATCCCGGCGCAGAACGTCCCGCCCGCGCCGGTGAGGATGCCGATGGACAGGTCCTTGCGGGACTCCAGCTCCTCGACGGCCGCCGCGATGCCCCGCGCCACCTCGCCGTTGACCGCGTTGCGGGCCTCCGGGCGGTTGATGGTGATGACGAGGACGGCGCCGTCTTCCTCCGTCAGAACAGCGTCGGTCATTCAGTGCCTCACTTGGGCTGGAAGCGGATGCCGCCGTCGAAGCGGATCGTCTCGCCGTTCATGTAGTCGTTCTCGATCAGGGACTTGACGAGGTGCGCGAACTCCGACGCCTTGCCCATCCGCTTCGGGAACGGGACGGGCGCGGCGAGCTTGGCCTTGAACGCCTCGGCCTGCTCGCCGGAGCCGTAGATCGGGGTGTCGATGATGCCCGGGCAGATGGTGTTGACCCGGACGCCGATCGCGGCGAGGTCGCGGGCCGCCGGCAGCGTCATGCCGATGATGCCGCCCTTGGACGCGGAGTAGGCGATCTGCCCGGTCTGGCCCTCGATGCCGGCGATGGACGCGGTGTTGATCACTACGCCGCGCAGGCCGTCGGCGTCGGCGGGCTCGGTCTTGGAGATGGCGGCGGCGCCGATCCGCATCAGGTTGAAGGTGCCGATCAGGTTGACCCGGATGACGGTCTCGTAGGAGGCCAGGTCGTGCGGGGAGCCGTCGCGGTTCACGGTCCGCGACGCCCAGCCGATCCCGGCGCTGTTGACGATGACGCGCAGCGGGGCGCCGGTGTCGACGGCGGCCTGGACGGCGGCCTGCACCTGCTCCTCGCTGGACACGTCGGTCTTGACGAAGACGCCGCCGACCTCGTCGGCGAGGGCCTTGCCCCTGTCCTCGTTCAGGTCGGCGACGACCACCTTGGCGCCTTCGGCGGCCAGCGCGCGGACGGTGGCCTCACCGAGGCCGCTCGCGCCACCGGATACGACGGCGGAAACTCCGTTCAGGTCCATAAGCGACACCTTACGTGAGGGACCGAATGTGGTTCGGGGTGATGCTATCCAGACGTCGGCGCGCGCTCCGCTCACACCCCGGCGGATCGCCGAGCGCGTTATTACTCACGGGTTACAATAGGGCCCGCGTTTGCTCCGCGCAGCTCCGGGCACCCGCGTCATGTGGACGGCGGGGTCGATCCCGGGAGGAACCGAGCATGAGCGAACGTCCGGCACAGAGCCAGTCCTACCCCGGCCGGACCGGGGAGATGGCACCCGAACCGCGCGACGAGATGCGCGACTACCTCGGCAGCGACCTGCTGCACGGGCGGCGCGCGCTGATCACCGGCGGCGACTCGGGGATCGGGCGCGCCACCGCGATCGCGTTCGCCAAGGAGGGCGCCGACGTCGCCATCACCTACCTGGAGGAGGACGACGACGCCCGGCACACCGCGAGCCTGGTCGAGGACGCGGGGCGGCGCTGCGTCATGCTCGGCGGCGACATGGCCGAGGAGCGGCACTGCCGCGAGGTCGTCGAGCACACCGTCCGGCAGCTCGGCGGGCTGGACGTGCTCGTCCTGCACCACGGCACCCAGACGCCGGTGAAGGACGTCCGTGAGATCGACGGCGAGCAGCTGCGCCGCACGTTCGAGGTGAACGTGTTCGCGGTGTTCTGGACGATCCAGGAGGCCCTCGACCACATGGGGCCAGGCTCGTCCATCATCATCACCGGCTCCATCAACGGGCTGCGCGGCAACAAGACGCTCATCGACTACTCCGCCAGCAAGGGCGCGGTCATGTCGCTCACCGCGAGCCTCGCCCAGAACCTGATGGACCGCGAGATCCGCGTCAACTGCGTCGCGCCGGGCCCGGTGTGGACGCCGCTGATCCCGGCGACGTTCGACGCTGAGCGCGTGGAGTCCTTCGGTAAGAACGCGCCCATGGGACGTGCCGCAGATCCCGATGAGATCGCGCCGTCCTACGTGTTCTTCGCTGCCAACCGCCAGTCGTCCTATTACACGGGGCAGACGCTCGTACCCGCCGGTGGGGAGATTCACCCGGGCTGATGGAGCTGCAACGTAGCGACCCTGGGGAACCCGGCTACGGACGGCGCAGAGCCGGCAAGGGCTTCGTGTACCTGGGACCGGACGGTCGTCCTCTGCAAGACCCCACTGAGAAGGCACGCATCCGATCGCTCGTCATACCGCCCGCCTGGAAGGACGTCTGGATCTGCCCAGAGCCGGACGGCCACATCCAAGCGATGGGCACCGACGCGGCAGGACGCCGCCAGTACCTCTACCACGAGGCATGGCGGGAGCAGCGCGACCAGGAGAAGCACGAGCACGTCCTGGAGCTGGCCGAGCGGCTGCCCAAGGTGCGGCACACGCTCGACGAGCACCTGACCGGGCGCGGCTACACCCGCGAGCGGGTGCTCGCCGCCGCCGTGCGGCTCATCGACCTCGGCTTCTTCCGCATCGGCGGCGAGTCGTACGCGGCGGAGAACGGCACGTTCGGGCTCGCGACCGTCCTGCGCGAGCACGTCACCTGCCGCCGCGACGAGGTGACGTTCGAGTACCCGGCCAAGGGCTCGAAGGACCTGTACCGCGCGGTCGCCGAGGAGAACGTGTGCAAGGTCGTCAGCGGCCTCAAGCGGCGCCCCGGCGACGACCCCGAGCTGCTCGCCTACCGGACGCGGGACGGCTGGCACGACGTCACCGCGTCCGACATCAACGACTTCGTCCGCGAGGTCACCGGCGGCGACTTCACCGCCAAGGACTTCCGCACCTGGCACGCCACCGTCCTCGCCGCGGTCGGCCTCGCGGTGTCGGTCCGCGCCGACGGCGGCGACGCCGCCCGCCGGCGCGCCATCGTCCGGGTCGTGAAGGAGGTCGCCGCCTACCTCGGCAACACCCCCGCCGTCGCGCGCGCCTCCTACATCGACCCGCGCGTCATCGAGCGCTACGAGGCCGGCGAGACGATCGCGCCCGCGCTCGGCCGGCTGGGCGTCGAGGCGTCGGTGGGCGAGCTGGCGACGCAGGGCCCGGTCGAGCAGGCCGTCCTCGACCTGCTGCGCCCGACCGCGTGACGGGGAGCGGTCGGACAGTGGGGCGGCGTCGGGCGGTGGGGCGGCCGGGAGATCACTCCCCTCCACGCGATCTCGCGGCCGTCCCACCGGCCCGTCTCCCAGGGGCGGACGTCACTCTCCTAGAGGCGAACGTCACCAGGCCGACACCCGTTCCCGGACGCGATGCGCATCCGCGGACTCCGGCGCCTCCAGGGAGTACACGGCGTAGGCGTGCTGCAGCACCGGCAGCGCCACGTTCCGCACCCGCATCCCGCCGGACGTGAGGCCCCGCTCCGTCCCCTTGTGCGCGTGGCCGTGCACGGCGAGGTCGACGCCCGCCGCGTCGATCGCCTCCCCCAGCAGGTAGCTGCCGAGGAACGGGTAGATCTCCAGCGGCTCCCCTTCGAGGGTGTCGGCGGACGGCGAGTAGTGCGTGAGCGCGACCGTGACGTCGGCGTCCAGCTCCGTGAGCGACAGGTGCAGCCGGTCGGCGAAGTCCTTGGTGTGCCGGATGAACGCCTTCATCTCCGGCTCGCCGAAGTCGCTGGCGCAGCGGCCCTCGAACCCGCCGCCGAACCCCTTGCCGCCCGCGATGCCGAGGGTCGTCCCGGTGCAGTCCAGCACCGTGCCGTCCCCTTCGAGGACGGTCACGCCCGCCTCCCGCAGCACGCCGGTGATCTCGTCCTCGGCGTCGGAGTGGTAGTCGTGGTTGCCGAGCACGGCGACCACCGGCAGCCCGAGGTCGCGCAGCACGCCCGCGGCGATCCGGCCCTCCTCGGCCGTGCCGTGCCGGGTCAGGTCGCCCGCGACCAGGAACACGTCCGCCTGGTCGGCGAGCGCGGCGAGGTGCGCCCGGTACTCCCCGGCCACCTCCGGCCCGACGTGCAGGTCCCCCGCGGCGGCGACACGGATCATGAGATCTGCTCCTCTCCGTCCGGCTCCGGCACCGCGACGACGTGCAGCTCGTTGCAGATCTCGCGGCCCTCGGCGGCCTCCCGCGCCGCCTCCTCGACGGCCCGGCGCCGCTCCTCGCTCACCACCTCGCCGCGCAGGTGCACGACGTCCCCGCGGACGTCCACCCGGATGCCGAGCTCGTACGCCTCCGCGGCGAGCCGCTCCTGGATGTGCGCGGCCAGGTATCCCGACATGTCGGCCATGGCCTGCCCCCTTCCGGTCACAGCGCCTCCCTCACAGCACGTCCTCCTCGATCACGCCCAGCCGGGCCAGCAGCGTCAGGAACGCGTACGCGTACGGCGACTCCGCGGTCTCCGCGGCGACCCGCCGCCAGTCCACCTGCTCCCGCAGCGCCCGGCCGACGTGCAGGAACCCGCTGAAGTCGCAGGCGGTCTCGGTGAACGCCAGCAGCCGCATGACCATCAGGTCGGTGGCCGGCAGGACCGGCATGAACACCGCGCCCACCGTCATCTCCGCGGCCCGGCCCAGCAGCTCGCCGTCCACCGGACGGCCGGACGGCGTGTGGATCAGGTCGATGACGTGCTCGCCGTCGTGGGCCTTCTCCAGCCAGTTCTCCGGGCTCTCCAGATGCGTCATGCCCGCGGCGGCGAGCGCGTCCAGCGCCGCCTGGACGTCCCGCTCCCGCAGCACGAAGTCGACGTCGTGCGTCGACACCGCCGCGCCGTGCGCGTACGCGGCGAAGCCGCCCGCGAGCGCGTACCCGACGCCGGCGTCGCGGAGGGCGGCCGCCGCGCGCTTCAGGGCGGTCAGCAGATCGTCCGCCACGCCGCCCAGGCCGGGCCCCGGTCCCGCGGTGCCGGACCCGCGCGTCGCGGCCTTCGGGTGCGTCTGCACGTCCCCCACGCGCTCCCCTGGTCGATTGCGCTCGCGGTGGCGGTACCCGGGGAGGCGCTGGTCATGCCTCTCCCGTCACCCGGCGGGGCGGTACCCGGCGGGCGGGGT
>NZ_VCKZ01000465.1 GCF_005889745.1 Actinomadura geliboluensis | reverse complement strand
CGCCCCGCCCGTCCGCCCGATGTGACCCGCGGCACCGTGGGACGGCCCGTACCGGCCGCCATCTGGGCGTCTTCGTGCGGGAACGCCGCAGGGGAGTCGAGAAAGTAAACCCCAAACTGGGCAAACGCTCCGCTGGTCGGGACTAGAGTGCCTTCAGTGAGCGAAGCGAGGAGCCACAGGGCCGGCAGCGGAGCGAACGAGATGTGCACAACGACCCCCGCGAACGCGGCCCCGCGCCGCCGGGCGAGGAGACACGTGAGCGAAGTGACGAGCCGTCCGAGGAAAGCGGCGAGCAGGCCGGGCGGCGCCATGCCGGTCGCCGGGCTCCCGGCCGTGAGGCGAGGAGAACGGTGAGCGAGCTGAACGGATCGGGCGGCAACCGCGGCGTCCCGGACGCGGCGGCGCCCTGGCCCGCCATGGGACGCGACCCGGGCCGCCCGCACGAGGCCGCGCCGCCGGCCCTGCCGGCCGCGCAGCAGCCGATCCAGATGGCCAAGCCCGGGCAGGGCGGCGGCCGCCACGGCCAGACCGGCGAGATGGTGCGCCCCGACGCCGAGCAGCCCGAGGCCCAGCCCTGGGACATCGTCGAGCGGCTGCGCCAGATGGCCGACCTCATCGGCGACGCGCTCGCCGCCGGGGAGCGCAAGGTCAGCGAGGCGCAGACCGAGACGGCCGCGCAGGTCGCCGCCGTCCAGCAGGAGAAGGAGTCGGCGCAGCGCGACGCGGCCGCCGCCTGGGGCGAGGTGCAGCGCGCCCGCGGCCAGGCCGAGCAGGCGGACCGCCGCGCCGTCGAGGCCGAGCGCCGCGTCACCGAGGCCCAGAACGAGTCCGCCGCGCAGGTCGCCGCCGTCCAGCAGGAGAAGGAGTCGGCGCAGCGCGACGCGGCCGCCGCCTGGGGCGAGGTGCAGCGCGCCCGCGGCCAGGCCGAGCAGGCCGAGCGCCGCGCCGTCGAGGCCGAGCGCCAGGTCGCCGAGGCCGAGCGCCGCGCCGCCGAGGTCCAGAACGAGGCCGTCACGCAGATCGCCGCGCTCCAGACCGAGAAGGAGAACGCGCAGCGCGACGCCGCCGCGGCGTGGAACCAGGCCCAGCAGGGCCGGGTCCAGGCCGACCAGGCGCGCGCCCAGGCCGACCAGGCGCGCGCGCAGATGGAGCAGGTCCAGGCCCAGATCGAGCAGGCCGAGCGCCGCGTCGCCGAGGCCGAGGCCACGGTCCGCCAGGCGATACAGCAGCGCGACGCCATGAGCGAGGCCCGCGACGACGCGCTGCGCGCCGTCGAGGACGCCGTCGGCGGGCGCCGCTCCGCCGAGGCCGAGCGCGACCGCGTCGCCGAGCAGGCCGCCGAGCTGTCCCGCGCGCTGGAGAACGCGCACGCGGAGCTGGCGCAGCTGCGCGCCAAGGTCACCGACGCCGAGATGACCGCGCAGAACCTCCAGCACGCGGTCGTCGCCGCCGGCAAGGAGGCCGACGAGTCGCGTCGCCGCGCCGAGGTCGCCGAGCGCCGTGCCCAGGAGAACGAGCGCCGCGCCCAGGAGGCCGAGCGCCGCGCGCAGGACGCCGAGCGCCGCGTCCAGGAGGCCGCCGGCCGCGCCGAGGCCGCCGAGGCCGAGCGCCAGCAGGCCCTCGACACGGCCGCGCAGTCCCTGGAGGCCGCCAAGAAGGCCGAGCGCGAGCGCGACGCCGGCGCCAAGGCCAGGGAGGCCGCCGAGCGCGCCCGCGAGGCCGCCGTCCAGGCCCAGGCGCGCGCCGAGTCCGAGCTGACCCTCGCCCGCGGCCGCGCCGACCAGGCCGGCCGCGAGCGCGACAAGGCCGTGACCGGGATGCGGCAGATGGCCGCCGAGCGCGACGCCGTCGCCGAGAAGCTCGCCGAACGCGACCAGTGGGTCGACCAGCTCGCCCAGGCCGTCACCGAGCAGCGCGCCCAGATCGCCGAGCTGTCCCAGGAGCGCGACGCCGCCCGCCAGGCCGCCGACCAGGCCCGCTCCCTGATCGACGAGCTGACCCGCCAGCTCCGCACGATCATGCCCAGCGCCGCCACCCCGCGCCTGTAGGGCCCTCTAGCACGCGACGGCGCCCCGACCCGGACCGGGTCGGGGCGCTCCGTGTCCTGCTGGGCGGGGAGTTCTCCAGGGTCGCGCCCGCCCAGGGCTGGACACTTGTTATCCTGGTGGCCCGTGGACGATGAGCTCGTCCGCCTCATCACGACCACGGGAGCGCCTTCTTGCCTTCGGCAGCCACTGGTAGATCACGTCCTACCAAGCATCTCTTCGTCACCGGCGGTGTCGCCTCCAGCCTCGGCAAGGGACTGACGGCGTCCAGCCTGGGGCGGCTTCTCACGCTTCGCGGCCTCCGGGTCACCATGCAGAAGCTCGACCCGTACCTCAACGTCGACCCCGGCACCATGAACCCGTTCCAGCACGGCGAGGTGTTCGTCACCGACGACGGGGCCGAGACCGACCTCGACATCGGGCACTACGAGCGGTTCCTCGACACCGAGCTGCACGGGTCCGCGAACGTCACCACCGGGCAGGTCTACTCCAACGTGATCGCCAAGGAGCGGCGCGGGGAGTACCTCGGCGACACCGTGCAGGTGATCCCGCACATCACCAACGAGATCAAGGACCGGATCCGCGGGATGGCGGACGACACCGAGGTCGACATCGTCATCACCGAGGTGGGCGGGACGGTCGGCGACATCGAGTCGCTGCCGTTCCTGGAGTCGGTCCGCCAGATCCGGCACGAGATCGGCCGCGAGAACTGCTTCTTCCTGCACGTGTCGCTGCTGCCCTACATCGGCCCGTCCGGGGAGCTGAAGACCAAGCCGACGCAGCACTCGGTCGCCGCGCTGCGCTCCATCGGCATCCAGCCCGACGCGATCGTGTGCCGGTCGGACCGGCCGATCACCGACGGGCTCAAGCACAAGATCAGCCTGATGTGCGACGTGGACCGCGAGGCCGTGGTGTCGGCGGTGGACGCGGCGTCCATCTACGACATCCCGAAGGTGCTGCATTCCGAGGGCCTGGACGCCTACGTGGTGCGGCGGCTCGACCTGCCGTTCCGCGACGTCGACTGGGGCGCCTGGGACGAGCTGCTGCGCCGCGTCCACAAGCCCGCCCGCGAGGTCACGATCGCGCTGGTCGGCAAGTACATCGACCTCCCCGACGCCTACCTGTCGGTGACCGAGGCGCTGCGGCACGGCGGGTTCGGCAACGACGCCAGGGTCCGCATCCGCTGGGTGAAGAGCGACGACTGCGAGACCCCCGAGGGCGCCAAGCGGGAGCTGGACGGCGTCGACGGCGTGCTCATCCCCGGCGGGTTCGGGGTGCGCGGCATCGAGGGCAAGCTCGGCGCGGTGCGGCACGCCCGGGAGAACCGGATCCCGCTGCTCGGCATCTGCCTCGGCCTGCAGTGCATGGTCATCGAGGCGGCGCGCAACCTCGGCGGGCTCGCCGAGGCGGGCAGCGCCGAGTTCGACGCCACCACCGCGCACCCGGTCGTCGCGACGATGTCCGACCAGCTCGACGTCGTCGCCGGGGAGCGCGACATGGGCGGGACGATGCGGCTCGGCCTGTACCCGGCCGACCTCGCCGACGGCTCGGTCGTGCGGGAGCTGTACGGCGAGGCGAAGGTGTCCGAGCGGCACCGGCACCGCTACGAGGTCAACAACTCCTACCGCGACCGGCTGGAGGAGGCGGGGCTGCGGTTCTCCGGCCTGTCCCCGGACGGCCGCCTGGTGGAGTACGTGGAGCTGCCGCGCGAGCGGCACCCGTTCTTCGTCGGCACGCAGGCGCACCCGGAGTTCCGGTCCCGCCCGACGCGCCCGCACCCGCTGTTCACCGGGCTGGTCGCCGCCGCCCTGGACTACTCCGAGCAGCGCGCGGGCGACGCGTGAGCGGCGCCCTCGGGGTCGGCGACGTCCGCGACCGGCCCGAGCGCTGGACCGTCGCCGGGTCGTCGGCGGCGTTCCGCGGGCCGGTGTTCGGCGTCCGGCAGGACCGGGTGGAGATGCCGCGCGGCGACGGCACCGAGATCGTCCGCCGCGACGTGATCGAGCACATCGGCGCCGTCGGCGTCATCGCGTTCGACGACCGCGACCGGGTGCTGCTGCTGCGGCAGTACCGGCACCCGGTGGGGATGCTGCTGTGGGAGGGGCCCGCCGGGCTGCGGGACGTCGACGGCGAGCCGCTGCGCGCGCTCGCCGAGCGGGAGCTGCTGGAGGAGGCCGGGTACCGCGCCGAGCGCTGGGACACCCTGGTCGACGTGTTCACCTCGCCCGGCATGGCCGACGAGCGGGTCCGGATCTTCCTGGCCCGCGGCCTGACCGAGGTGCCCGCCGAGGAGATCGGCTTCGAGCGGGTGCACGAGGAGGCCGACATGCCGGTCGTGTGGGTGCCGCTGGACGAGGCCGTCCGCAAGGTCCTGGCCGGCGACCTGCACAACATGGTCGCCTGCATGGGGGTGCTGGCGCTGCGCGCGGCGCGCGACACCGGCTTCCGGGACCTGCGGCCCGCGGACGCGCCCGAGGTCTGAGCCCGGGGCGCGCCCGGGGCCGAGCCCGCGGCGCGCCCGGGGGCCGGGCCCGCGGAGGTCCCCCTCGGGCCGCCGGACGGGGCATGATGGGCGGGACCCCGCAGTCCCCGGCCGGAACGAGGTGCCGCACTGTCCCCGAGCCCGTCCCCCCGGAGCGCCGCGCACGGCGCGGGCACGGCCTCCGCGCTCGACTCGGCCGTGCGGTCCTACCTGGGGCACCTGGCCGTCGAGCGGGGCCTCGCCGCGAACACGCTCAGCTCCTACCGCCGCGACCTGCGCCGCTACGCGCGGGTGCAGGACGCGCGCGGCCGCGCCGGCATCGGCGACATCACCGAGGAGGACGTCCGCGCGTTCCTGCTCGGGCTGCGGGAGGGCGACGCGGACCATCCGCCGCTGTCGGCGGGGTCGGCGGCGCGGGCGCTCGTCGCGGTGCGGGGCCTGCACCGGTTCGCGCTGCGGGAGGGCCTCGCCGCCCGCGACCCCGCGCACGACGTCAAGCCGCCGACGCCGCCGCGCCGGCTGCCGAAGGCGATCTCGCTGCCGGAGGTGGAGCGGCTGCTCGCGGCGGCGGCCGGGCCGTCCGGCGACCGCGGCGCGGCGCGCGGCCTGCGCGACCGGGCGCTGCTGGAGCTGCTCTACGGGTCGGGCGCGCGGATCTCCGAGGCCGTCGGCCTGGACGTCGACGACCTCGACCTGCGGGACGGGATCGCCCGCGTCGCCGGCAAGGGCGGCAAGGCCAGGGTCGTGCCGATCGGCGACTACGCCCGCGAGGCCGTGGACGCCTACCTGGTGCGGGCGCGGCCCGAGCTGGCCGGAGCGGGGCGCGGCGGCCCGGCGCTGTTCCTCAACGCGCGGGGCGGGCGGCTGTCGCGCCAGGGCGCCTGGATGGTGCTGCGCGCCGCCGCCGACCGGGCGCAGCTGTCGGAGGTGTCGCCGCACACGCTGCGCCACTCGTTCGCGACGCATCTGCTGGACGGGGGAGCCGACGTCCGCGTCGTGCAGGAGCTGCTCGGGCACGCGTCGGTGACGACGACGCAGGTCTACACGCTGGTGACGGCGCAGTTGCTGCGGGAGGTCTACGCAACTTCGCACCCCCGCGCGAGGAGCTGACCGGGGGTGCGCATTCGGGGAGGAACGGGACGGACCGGTCGCGGCACAAATCGCGACGTTCGGCGCGCGTCGGCTTGTGGCCCGGGGTGGACGGCCCTAGAGTCCCCGTTCTGGATGGCATTTCCGGGCCGCCGGGGAGGGATCTGGTGACCAGCACAGACGGTGCGGAGGGAGTCCTTTCCTCCGCCACCATAGAGACCGATCCGAGCCGGGCCCTCGGGCCCACTCAGCGACCCGTGCCGGTGTTCCCCGAGCCGGAACCCCTGGCCGAGCACGGGCCCGCGCGGATCGTGGCCGTCTGCAACCAGAAGGGCGGCGTCGGCAAGACCACCACGACGATCAACCTGGGCGCGGCGCTCGCCGAGTACGGCCGCCGCGTGCTGCTCGTCGACTTCGACCCGCAGGGCGCCCTGTCGGTCGGCCTCGGCAAGGGCGACCCGCGCCAGCTCGACGTGACGATCCACAACCTGCTGCTCGAGCACGACACCGAGTGGGAGGACGTCGTCATCGAGACCGGCGTCGACGGGATGGACCTGCTGCCGAGCAACATCGACCTGTCCGGCGCGGAGGTCCAGCTCGTCCACGAGGTCGGGCGCGAGTACATCCTTCAGGGCGCGCTGAAGTCGGCGGTCCCGCACTACGACTACATCCTCATCGACTGCCAGCCGTCGCTCGGCCTGCTCACGGTCAACGCGCTCGCCGCCAGCGAGGGCGTGCTGATCCCGCTGGAGTGCGAGTACTTCGCGATGCGCGGCGTCGCGCTGCTGATGGAGACGATCGACAAGGTCCAGGGCCGGATCAACCCGGAGCTGGTCATCGACGGCGTCCTCGGCACGATGTACGACTCGCGGACGCTGCACACCCGCGAGGTCCTCGGCCGCATCGTCGAGGCGTTCGGCGACAAGGTCTTCCACACCGTCATCAACCGGACGGTGCGGTTCCCGGACGCGACCGTCGCCGGGGAGCCGATCACGTTCTTCGACCCCAGTTCGATGGGGGCGAACGCCTACCGGAGCCTCGCCCGCGAGGTCCTCGTGCGGTGGGCCGAGGCGGAGTGATCCGGCCCGGCGTTCCCCGACCCCCCTGACGGAGCGCACATGGGCTGTCTCTTATACCCATCTCCGAGCCCACGAGACCC
>NZ_VCKZ01000464.1 GCF_005889745.1 Actinomadura geliboluensis | reverse complement strand
GTCTCGTTGCGTCTGGTCACCGTCAGCGTGTTGGGCACCGCGCTGGTCGCGGCCGGGATGCTGGCTCCGGCCACGGGTGAGGCGACGGGCCGCGGCGGTGTCGCGGTGGAGCCCGGCATGGTGCGGCCGGGCGAGCACGTCCGGGTCTCGGTGCCGGGATGCGCGGGGGCGCGGGTCGAGTCCGAGGTGTTCACCGGGCGGGCCGTGGACGGCGCCGCGACCGTGAAGGCCGATGCCGTCCCCGGCGAGTACGCGGTGGCGGCGCGCTGCGGGTCGCGGAAGGTGACCGGTGAGGTGCGGGTCGCGGGCCGGGTCGGGTGGCCCGACATCCTGCCGACCGACCACTGACCGCGGGTGTCAAGGGCCGCCGTCGGTCGGTGCGCATACGCAGCCATCACTTTGTCAGCGCGGCGTTGACTTCACCGGCACATCCCTTGAAAAGTGACCTAGATCACGCACAGATGTAGTGCTTTCCTACCTCTCGGACGGTTGTCTTCGTCAAATGATCATGTGATACTTCCGGACGAATCGCCCATGTTTCACAAATGCCGCACCAGCGGCCATAGCCCGAGATCATCTCGCCCCGTGACCCGCACCACTGCCTAGTGAGGGGACAGTCGAGTATGTCGGTCGGCGTCGGCTCCGTCAGGGAACCGCGAACCATTCCGTTCCATCAGAGCCTGCCGAGACTGCTCCGGGACCCGCTGGGTGCCATCGAGCAGATGGGGCGCGAGTCCCAGGGCGAGATCACCCGCGTGAACCTGGGCATGCTGCGCCCGTACCTCGTGACCCGCCCCGAGCACGTCCAGCACATCCTGCGCGACAACGCGGCGAACTACCGGCGCGAGGGGCTGATGTGGAAGCCCCTCAGCAGGCTCGTCGGCGAGCCGTCCGGCGCGGACCCCGCCTGGCCGCTCAAGCGGCGGATCTTCCAGACCCTGCTGACCGGCAAGAAGATCGCGACCTACACCGACGAGATGGCCGCCAACATCGCCGACAACGTCGACGAGCTCGGCCGCCGCACCGGCGCCGGCACCCCGATCGACTGCAGCGACGAGCTGACCCGCATCGTCTACCGGGCCATCCTGCGGATCTTCATCGGGGACCGGCTCTCGCTCGCCGACGCCGACCGGCTCGGGGACGCGATCACGATCGCGACCACGTCGTCGTTCCGGTCCCGGATGCTGCTGCCGTTCGTCCCGCACGCGGTGCCGCTGCCCGGCGACCACGCCTTCCACCGCGCGGTGCAGAACGTCGACGACATCATCTTCCCCGTCATCGAGGAGGCGCGCCGGCAGGGCGTGCACGAGCGGGGCGACGAGGGCCACGACATCGTGTCCCTACTGCTGCGGGCCCGCGACGAGCAGGGGAACGCGCTCGACGACCAGGGCGTCCGCGACGGGGTCGTCTCGCTGTTCGTGGCCGGCACGGAGACCACGGTGACGGCGCTGAGCTGGCTGTGGGTCGTGCTCGACGCGCATCCCGAGGTGATGGTCCGGCTCCGCGCGGAGATCGAGGACGTCCTGGACGGCGCCCGCCCCACCCGCGAGCACCTGCCGCGGCTCCGCTACACGAAGATGGTCCTCCAGGAGCTGCTGCGGATCTACTCGGTCGGCTGGATCATCCCCCGCATCGTGGCCGAGGACGACGTGATCGACGGCGTCCGGATGCACCGGGGCGCCACGATCGCGGTCAGCCCCTACCTCACCCACCGGGTGCCGGACGTGTGGCCCGACCCGCACAGGTTCGACCCCGAGCGGTTCGCGCCGGGCAACTCCCGGCACCGCTTCGCCTACCTCGCCTTCGGCGCGGGGCCCCACCAGTGCGTGGGCAGCGTCTTCTTCACCGTCGAGGCGCAGCTGATCGTCGCCAGCATGATCAGCCGGCTGCGCCCGACCCTGCACGGGCCGGCGGGCGTCGAGCCCCAGGCGGGGCTCACCCTCAAGCCGCGGCAGCCGATCAAGATCTCACTGAACCCCGTCGACGGCAGGTAGGCGCACATGGGAACCCCGGCCGCACCGACCGGTGAACTTCGGACCGCCATCGAGGAGGGCAGGACCAGCGCGCTCGCCGTGGACTGCCAGCGCGACCTGGCGGCGTGCGCGACGGAGCACGCCGTCCTCTTCCCCGGCGGCCCCTTCGACCCGCGGCTGCTGAGCGGCGTGGCCCTCGCCAACGCGTTCGGGTCGCCGTGGGCGTCCGCCGAGGAGCTGAGCGTCGCCTGCCGCACGTCGCTGTGGGTCTTCGCCGCGGACTGGCTCGTCGACTACGTCGCGGAGACGCGGGCGGACGTCGACGTCCAGGCCGCGGCGTGCCTCGCGGTCGCGGACGGCGCGGAGCCGCCGCCGGACGTCCCGCTGGCCCGGTTCCTCGCGGAGATCCGCGACACGCTCGCGGCGCGTCCCGCGTTCGCCGAGCTGCGGGGGCGGTGGCGCGCCCAGCTCGACCGCTACTTCGCGGCGATGGCCCGGGAGTGGGAGTGGCACGCCGCGCGGAAGTCCGGCGACGGCCCCGCGCCGACGTTCGCCGAGTACGTCGGCAACGCCGACAACTTCGGGTCCTCGTTCGTCAACCTCTCGCACTGGATCTACACGTCCGGCCCGGACGAGCTCCGGCACATCGACGCGCTGTGGGCCGCGAGCGGAACGGTGCAACGGATCCTGCGGCTGCTCAACGACCTCGCCACCCTCCAGCGGGACCTCGACTGGGGCGACCTCAACCCGCTCGCCCTCGGCGTCAGCCGGGCCGAGGTGACCGACCAGATCGACCTCCTCGTCAAGGAGTGCCTGGACGAACTGGCTCCGCTGCGGGAGCCGTGCCCGAAGGAGGCGCGGTACCTGGAGCGCCAGATCGGGTTCAGCACCGGCTTCTACGGCCGGACGGACTACTGGGGTGAGCTGTGAGCGTCCAGTGCGGTGAGGCGGAGGACGTCCCGGACCCGTCAGAACCCGCGCCGGCGGCGGACCCGGTCGCCGGCGCCGACGCACTGGTCCGCGGCCTCCTCGCGGACCCCTGGGGGCAGGTGTCCCCCTCCATCTACGAGACCGGACGCGTCGTCACCCTCGCCCCGTGGCTCATCGGGCACACCGAGCGGCTGCGGTTCCTCCTCGCGGCGCAGCGCGCCGACGGCGGGTGGGGCGCGCCGGGCGGGTACTCCCTCGTCCCGACCCTGAGCGCGACCGAGGCGATCCTCTCGGCCTTCCGGCGGGACGCGTCCGGGACGGGCCGCGACGGCTCCGGGATCGAGCGCGACGTCCTGGCGAAGGCGGCCGACCGCGGGCTCCAGGCGCTGACGGCGCTGCTGGACGACGCGTCCGGCGACGCGATCCCCGACATGCCCGCGGTGGAGCTGATCTCCGCCCATCTGGCGCGCCTGATCAACGACCATCTGGAGTGGCTCGACGCCCGGCCGCCGGGCGCGTCCGGTCCGCGTCCGGCGGGGGCGCGGGTGCGCGCCCCGGAGAGCTGGGCGGACGCCGCGCTCGACCCGCTGCGGGAGCTGCTGAGCGCGGGCGGGCAGGTCCCGGAGAAGCTGTTCCACGCGCTGGAGGTCGCCGGGCCCGCCGCCCGCCGGACCGGCTCCACCCGGCCGGGCCCCCGCACCGGCGGCGTCGGCGCCTCGCCGGCCGCGACGGCCGCGTGGATCGGCGGCGACGAGGCCCCGCCGGCGGACGACCCCGCGCGCCGCTTCCTGGAGACCGTTGCGGCGCACCACGGCGGCCCGGTGCCCTGCGGCTACCCGATCACCGTGTTCGAGCGGGCGTGGGTGCTGAGCGGCCTGCGCCGGACGGGCGTCCCGGTCACCGTGCCGGACGAGCTGACCGCCTCGCTGGCCGCGGCCGTCGGCCCGCTCGGCACCCCGGCGGGCGAGGGCCTCCCGGCGGACGCCGACACCACGTCCGTGACCCTGTACGCGCTCGCGCTGCTCGGTTCGCCTCGGGAGCCCGACAGCCTGCTGGCCTACGAGCTGGACGACCGCTTCTGCACCTGGCAGGGCGAGCAGGGCGCGTCGGTCACGACGAACGCGCACGTCCTCGACGCGTTCGGCGAGTACGCGCGCCTCCGCCCCGCCGCCCGCGCCCGGTACGCGCCCGCCATGGCGAAGGCGGCGAGCTGGCTGCGCGCCCGCCAGGAGCCGGACGGGAGCTGGACCGACCGCTGGCACGTCTCCCCCTACTACGCGACCGCGTGCGCGGTGCAGGCGCTCCAGTCGTTCGGCGGCGCCGAGGCCGCCGCGTCCGTGGAACGTGCCCGGCGGTGGGTGACCGAGACCCAGCGTCCGGACGGGTCCTGGGGCTGGTGGGACGGCACCGCCGAGGAGACCGCGGAGGCCATGCTCGTCCTGCTGCCGTCCGGCCGGGCGGGGAACGGGTCCGCGCGCCGCCTCGCGCACCTGCGGGCCGCCGCGCGCGGCCGGGCGTGGCTGCTGCGCTCCCCCCACTGGACGGACGGCCCGGCCCTCTGGCACGACAAGGACCTGTACCTGCCGAAGGCGATCGTCCATTCGACGATCCTGAGCGCCCTCCATCTCACCCGTCCCGAGTAGCGTCGCGCGGGAGGCGTCCAGGACGTGAGACGCACCACACCGATCTGGGCCTCGTCCTGCTCAAATAGTGAAAATTGACGTCTTCACGTGATGCTGCGTTGCTAAGGTGCTCCGGTGTGTGCGCTGGCGCCCCTCCTGCCCCATCGCGCACTCGGACAACAGAGACTCGCTGGCCCTTGACACCCCCGGGATCGCGGGTCCTGCTCACTCTCGTTGGGACGGGTCGTCAATGCGCCTCCGCAATTCTCGTCTGCGGACCAAGATCACTGCGCTGCTGCTGTCGCTGACGGCGCTCTGGGCGTTCGCCGCGTGGGTGACACTTCGCGAAGGTCTGGGCCTGCTCTGGGCCAGCACACTGGACACCAAGATCAGCCGGCCGACCGTGTCGCTCGTGACCGCCCTGCAGAACGAGCGCCGCGCGTCCGTCGTCTACCTCGCCTCGCCGGGGCAGCAGCAGCGGCAGTCGCTGCTCGCGCAGCGCACCGAGACCGACAAGGCCGCGGCCAAGGTGCGCACGACGGCGTCCGGCGGCGACGTCGGCCGGGCGGCGAGCGACGCGCTGGAGCGCCGCATCGACGAGATGTTCGAGGCCCTCGACGACCTGCGCGCGGGCCGCGCCGTCGTCGACGCCGGGCGCGGCACCCGGGTCCAGGCCGCCACCTCCTTCAACAAGATCATCGACACCGCGTTCCGCGTCTTCAACTCGACCGGCGCCGTGCTGAACGACGAGGGCATCTCCAAGGACAGCCGCACGCTGAACGCGATGACCCGCGCCAAGGAGGTGCTGTCCCGGGAGGACGCGCTGCTCGCCGGCGCGATCGCCGCCCGCAAGTACGAGCCGGGCGAGCACGCCCGCTTCGTCGGGCTGGTGAACACCTCCCGCTTCCTCACCGAGGAGGCCGCGGCGGAGCTCCCGCCCGCCGACCTCGCGCGCTACGAGCAGCTCGTCAACGGTCCCGCCTTCTCCCGGCTGCGCGCCGTCGAGGACCGCATCCTCCAGCGCGCCACGCTCCGCCCGCCGGTCAACGGCACGGACTGGCAGGGCGCGGTGGGCCCGTCCCAGGAAGGGCTGGAGAAGCTCGTCCTCACCGGCGGTGACGAGCTGGTGGAACGTGCCGGTCCGGTCAGCCTCGGCATCATCCTGCGGCTGGTCCTCGCCGGTGGTCTGGGGCTCCTCGCGGTCATCGCGTCCATCGTCGTGTCCATCACCACCGCCCGCGCCCTGGTGCGGCAGCTGGAGCGGCTGCGCGGCGCGGCGTGGGAGCTGGCCGAGCAGCGGCTGCCGAGCGTCGTCGAACGGCTCGGGCACGGCGAGAAGGTGGACGTCGCCGTCGAGGCGCCCCCGCTGCAGTTCGGCAGCGACGAGATCGGGCAGGTGGGCCGCGCGTTCAACGCCGTCCAGGAGACCGCGATCCGCACCGCCGTCGAGCAGGCCGAGCTGCGCCGCGGCATCCGCGACGTCCTGCTGAGCCTGGCGCGCCGCACGCAGGCGCTGGTGCACCGGCAGCTGAGCATGCTCGACACGATGGAGCGCAAGCGCGACATCGACCCGAAGGACCTGGAAGAGCTGTTCCGGCTCGACCACCTCGCCACCCGCATGCGGCGCAACGCCGAGAACCTCATCGTGCTCTCGGGGTCGATCCCGGCCCGCGGCTGGCGGCAGCCGGTCCCGATGATCGACGTCGTCCGCGCCGCCGTCGGCGAGGTCGAGGACTACACCCGCGTCACCGTGCTGCCGTTCGGCCCGGTCGAGCTGGCCGGACGCGCGGTCGGCGACGTCACCCACCTGCTGGCCGAGCTGATCGAGAACGCCGTGTCGTTCTCGCCGCCCGACACCGCCGTGCACGTCGGCGGCCACCTCGTCGCCAACGGCTTCGCGATCGACATCGAGGACCGCGGGCTCGGCATGACCGACGAGAAGCTCGCCGAGATCAACGAGCGGATCGTCGACCCGCCCGAGTTCAACCTGCGCAGCTCCGTCCAGCTCGGCCTGTTCGTGGTCGCGAAGCTCGCCGAGCGCTACGGCGTGCGCGTCTCGCTGAAGCGGTCCGCCTACGGCGGCACCACCGCCGTCGTCGTCATCCCGCAGGACCTGGTCGTCGAGGCGGGCACCGCGCAGGCGCCCGCCGCCACCACCGAGAACGGCCTGGCCGTCCGGCAGCCGGCCGCGGTCCCGGCCGGGGCCTCCGAGCAGGGCCGTGAAGGATCGGGCAGCGTCGTGACGCTCACCAGGCAGGCCGGTTCGCCGCCCGC
>NZ_VCKZ01000056.1 GCF_005889745.1 Actinomadura geliboluensis | reverse complement strand
GTGTCTTAGGGTCTCGTGGGCTCGGAGAGGGGTATAAGAGACAGGGCGCGGACGGCTTCGACCTGGTTGGGGCTGCCGCGGAGCGCGCCCAGGGCGCGGGATTCTTCGAGGAACTGGCCGGCGAGGTCGTGGTCGGCGGCGCGGTTCAGGAGGCGCTTGGCGCTCTGGACGGCGTCGGGGCTGTTTCCGGCGATCTCGCGGGCCAGGTCGGTCGCGGCGGCGCGCGGGTCGGCGGCCACGCGGGTGGCGAGGCCGATGCGGGCGGCGTCCTCGCCGGAGACCATGCGGCCGGTGAAGGTGAGCTCCTTCGCGACGTCCTCCCCCACGAGGCGGATCAGCGCGGCGGTTCCGGTCATGTCGGGGACGAGGCCCCACCGGATCTCCAGCACCGACAGCTTCGCGTCGGGGGCGACGATGCGGATGTCGGCGCCGAGGGCGATCTGCAGGCCGCCGCCGAGGGCGTGGCCGTGCACGGCGGCGATGACGGGCTGCGGCAGCTCCCGCCAGACGTGGACGGCCTGCTGGCCGAGGTTGGTGATGCGGCCCGGTTCCCGCTCGGTGATGTCGCCGAGCAGGCGCTGGGTGCGCTCGCTCTCGCCGGTGCGGACGCCGTCGCCGGCCATGGCCGCGAAGCCGGAGAAGTCGAGGCCGGCGCAGAAGGCGCGGCCCTCCCCCGACAGGACCACGGCCCGGACGGAGGCGTCGGCGGCGAGCGCGTCCCCGGTCTCGGCGAGCGCGTCGAACGTGGCCATGTCGAGCGCGTTCAGCTTGTCGGGCCGGTTGAGCCGCACGTCGGCGACCCCTTCGTGGACGCTCACGGTGACGCGGTCGGTCATCCCGGGCACTCCTCCGTCGTGGCGGATCGTCTCAGGGGACGATTCCATGCCGGCCCGCGCACGGTCGAGGGCGGGTCAGGTGACGGGGACGATGCGGGCTCGGGTGAGGCGGCCGGCGTGGATGTCGAGCAGGCCGAGGGTGCCGTGCGGCTGGCGGCGGCGGTCGGTGGGCGAGCCGGGGTTGAAGATGCGGACGCCGTCGCCGGTCTCGTCCAGCGGGATGTGCGAGTGGCCGAAGACGACGAGGTCGGCGCGGGGGAACCAGCGGCGCATCCGGGCGGTGCGGCCGCGGGCCTGGCCGCTGTCGTGGACCATCGCGACGGCGAGGCCGTCGAGGTCGAGTTCGAGGCGTTCGGGGGCGCCCCAGGCGGCGACGTCGGGGCCGTCGTTGTTGCCGAGGACGGCGTGGACGGGCGCGAACCCGGCGAGCTCGTCGAGGACGGCGGCCGTGCACACGTCGCCGGCGTGCAGGATCACGTCGGCGCCGCGCAGGTGCTCGGCCACCCGCGGCGGGCAGGACTTCCAGCGCCGGGGCGCGTGGGTGTCGGAGATGGCCACCGCTCTCACGCCCCCATTGTTCCGCACGGGGCGGCGGAGTCCGCACGGCATTCGGGTGATTTTGCCACGGCCCGGCCCGGACACCGGTGGGAAACAACTGTAAGCACGATGTCATTACGTCGCGCTGACCAGTGGAGTTAGGCTCTAATTCCTCGCGATTCGTCCAGAAGGATTTCGGCCGTACGCCCCCGGTCGTTCCGACACGGCGACCCAGCACCGCGAGGGCCAAGTGAGCGCGGCCGGGCCCCGGGGTGGATGATCACTCCCTTGCACCGGTCCCGGGGTCCGGCCGCCGCTCCGCGCCGCGCTACGAGGTCAGGTACAGCTTGCGGTCGAAGACGCCGGAGCCCGGCGTGGTCTCGCCGCGGGCCGTCCCGGCGCCGCTTCCGGCGCCGTTGGACGGGCAGAGCAGGCTGCTGCCCGACTGCCGCACGAGGGTGATGTTGTCGGACTTGCCCTGCGCGTCGTCCTGGTCCGGGAGGGGGCGGTTGGGGTTGTCGCGGTTGTAGACGTCGAAGCTGAGGCCGGGGGTGCCGGCCGTCTGGAAGCCGTAGTAGCACGTGACGGTGATGCCGAGGACCTTGCCCTCCAGCTTGAAGCGCAGGCCGCCGTTGATGGACAGGACGCCGTCGCGCCCGCCGGCGACGGGGTCGTAGGCGATCTGCCCGCTCTTGTCGGGGAGCTCGGACATGTCGAGGTCCGTGGCGGGCGAGCTGAGCCCGTTGGAGGTCTGGCAGGCGCCGATGGACGCGGCGGTGAGCTCGCCGGCGCCGGTGGACACGACCGTGCCCTGGAGGGTGGCGCCGTCGCAGGAGCCGGTGATCTTGGAGCCCAGGTAGTCGACGGAGAAGGTGAGCGGGCCGACGGTGGCGACCTGCCAGTTGCCGGAGTAGGGCGCTCCGGCGGCGGTCTCCGCGCGGACGGTGGTGGTGGCGGCGGACGCGCCGGCGGCGGTCACGGCCAGCGCGGCGGACGCGGCGGCCAGCGGCACGGCCAGCCTGGTGATGGGAGCCTTCACGGGGGATTTCCTCCTCGGGGAGAGGGTTTCATTTTTTCTACCCGAGCGCTCGCGGAAATCAAGGCCCTTTCCGAAAGAGAATCGCGTTTTATCGAACCCCGCTAAAAACGCGGAACACGACGCTAAGACGATTAAGATATAGCCCGCCTAAATTGGCGTATCAGGTCGGGCGGCGGCGTCACCGGGCCGCGCCGCCCGTCGTCGGCAGCCCGGCGGCGCGCCACGCCTGGAACCCGCCGACGATGTCGGTGGCGCGGGTGAGGCCGAGGTCGTGCAGGGACGCGGCGGCGAGGCTGGAGGTGTAGCCCTCCGAGCAGAACACGATGACGCGCAGGTCGTGGCCGGTCGCCACGGGCAGCCGGGCGTCGGACGCCGGGTCGAAGCGCCATTCCAGGACGTTGCGCTCCACGATGAGCGCGCCGGGGATCTCCCCCTCGGCGGCGCGCTGGGCGGCGGGGCGGATGTCGACCAGGACCGCGCCGCCCCCCGCCTCGGCGTGGGCCTCGTCGGGGCGGACACGGTCGAGTCGGGTGCGGGCGGCGGCGAGGATGTCGTCGATCGTCTGTGCCATGGGTCCATCATGGCGGCTTCAGGAGGTGAGCTGCGCCTCGGCGGAGGCGAGGACCTCCTGGATGCGCAGCCCGTGCGCGGCGTCCAGGGGCGGGGCGGCGCCGCCGCGGACGGCCGCGGCGAACTCGGCGACCATCGTGGCGAACGCGTCGTCGCCGAGCTGCGACCAGTCGAGGATCGCGTGCCCGTTGCGCCCGTACACCTCGACGCGGGCGGGCGGCAGCTCCCCCGTGCCCGCCATCGAGACCGACGCCTGGCTGACGGCGCCGCCCTCGTGCTCCAGCGTGAGGCCGAGCCAGCCGAGCGGGTCGCCGTGCGCGCGGACGCCCACGACGCGGCCGAGGGAGGCGTCGAGGAGGTCGACGATGTGGGGGCCGAGGTCGAGCAGCGCGCCCTTCTCCAGCCGCCACGGGGTGGCGAACGGGCCGCCGCTCAGCACGGAGGAGATGAACGAGCCGTAGCCGCCGAACGGGTCGAGGCCGCCGACGCGGGCGAGGAAGTCGCGGGCGGCGCGGGAGTAGCGCAGCGTGAAGACCATCTGGGAGACCACGCCCGCGTCGGCGATGGCGCCGGCCGCCCGGCGGGCGCCGTCGAGGTCCATGGCGAGGGGCTTCTCCAGCAGGACGGCCTTGCCCGCGCGGGCGGCCTTGGCGGCGAGGTCGGCCTGGACGTCCGGCGGGACGGAGAAGGCGACGGCCTCGCAGGCGTCGAACAGCTCCTCGATCCGCTCGAACGCGGGCGCGCCGTGCCGGCCGGCGAGTTCGGCGGACGCCTCCGGGCGCCGCGCCCACACCCCGGCGAGCCGTGTCGCGGGCCCCGCCGCGAGCGCGGGCGCGTGCACCATCCCGGCCCAGGGGCCCGCTCCGACCAGCCCCACCGCCACAGAATCACTCATGGGGCAAACCTAGACGATCTACCCGGTGGCCGGGTCAGCCGAGCTGGACGCCGAAGAAGAGCGCGGCGAGCGCGCCGACCATGCCGAGCGCGCCCCAGACGGCGAGGCCGGCCTTGGACTTGGCGCGGGTGTGCAGGAACGCGGCGACCCCGGACAGCAGCACGAACACCAGCTTGACCTCCAGGGTCCGCTGGGCGGCGTCGCCCATGTCGCCCGCGCTGATGTTCCAGGCGCCGGTGAGGACGAGCACGGCGAAGGCGGGCCAGGCGACGAGGTTGTAGCGGTTCGCGGCGACCTTGGTGACACCCTCGTAGCCGCGCAGCGCCGGCACCAGCGCGCCGAGGGTGATCTGGCCGCCGACCCAGATCGTCGCGGCGAGCACATGCAGGAAAATCCGCACGTCGGCGGTGGTGAGGGCGAGCACGGGGGTCCTCCTGGGCGGGTCGTCGATCCTGCTACGGGACGTTACCGTCCGCATCGGGGCATTCCGGCACCACCCCGGTTCTCGGGACCTTGGTCCCTTACGGCGGCGGGCGCCGGCGGCGCACCCTGGTGGCATGGAGCTCGACCACAGCGGCCTGGAAGTCCTCGGCGAGGACGAGTGCCGCGCCCTGCTGGCGGGTGCGGCGATCGGGCGGATCGTGTTCACGCATCACGCGCTGCCCGCCGTCCAGCCGGTGAACTTCGCGGTCAGCGGCGGCGACATCGTGTTCCGGACGTCGCGGACGTCGCGGCTGGCCAAGGCGGCCGCCGACACGATCGTCGCGTTCGAGATCGACGAGTTCGACACCGCCGCCGAGACGGGCTGGTCGGTGGTCGCCGTCGGGCCGGCGCGGCACGTCGCCGATCCCGCCGACGCCGCCGCGCTGGCGGCGCTGCCGCTGCGGAGCTGGGCTCCGGGCGAGCGCGACCACTTCATCCGGATCCGGCCGCAGCTGATCACCGGCCGCCGGATCGGGAAGGGCGCGGCCATCGTGCCGTAAGTCCCCCGCCGCGCCGTGAGTCCCCCCGCCGCGCTGTGGCCAACGTCACAGCGCTTATTGTCGCTGCGCCAATAAGGATGGGGAGTGCGTCCGGTCCCCCGGGACCGGCCGTGCTCTCCTGTCGTCGCCGCGGTCCGCGGCGGCGCCCCCCACAGGAAGGGATCTGATGCTGTCGTCCGACCATGCCGAGACAGTGCGGGCCACGCTGCCCGCCGTCGGCGCCCACGGTGTGGAGATCACCGGCCGGTTCTACGACTCGATGTTCGAGGCGCATCCCGAGCTGCGGCACGTCTTCAACCAGGGCAACCAGGCCAACGGCGAGCAGCGCCAGGCGCTCGCCGGCTCGGTGGCCGCGTTCGCGGCGCACCTGGTGAACCCCGAGTCCGCGACGCCGTTCCAGCAGATGCTGCCGCGGATCGCGCACAAGCACGCCTCGCTCGGCATCCGCCCCGAGCAGTACACGATCGTCGGGCGCCACCTGCTGGACGCGGTCGCCGACGTGCTCGGCGACGCGGTGACGCCCGCGGTGCACGCGGCCTGGTCCGAGGTGTACTGGCTCTTCGCGACGCTGCTCATCGCCGAGGAGGCGCGGCTCTACCAGGACGCGGGCTGCGACCCGGCCGCCCCGTACCGGCCGTGGCGGGTCGTGGACCGGCGCGACGAGGCCGAGGACGTGTTCTCGCTCGTCCTGGAGCCCGCCGACGGCGGCGAGGTCCCCGCGCACCGCCCCGGCCAGTACGTCTCCGTCGCCGTGACGCTGCCGGACGGCCTGCGCCAGCCCCGCCAGTACACGCTGTCGCGGGCCGCGGCCGGCACGGCCCAGATCACGGTCCGGCGGGTGCGCGGCGAGGACGGCGCGCCGGACGGCGCCGTCTCCGGCCACCTGTTCGACCACGCCGCGCCCGGCGACGTGCTGGAGGTGTCCCGGCCGTTCGGCGACGTCGTGGTGGACGACGGGGAGGACCCGCTCGTGCTGATCAGCGCGGGCATCGGCATCACCCCGGCCGCCGCCGTCCTCGACCACCTGGCGGCCTCGGACCCGGACCGCCCGGTCCTCGCCGTCCACGCCGACCGGAGCCCGCGCACCCACCCGATGCGCGAGCAGACCGCCGAGGCCGGCCGCCGGATCTCCGGGTTCCGGCAGCTGACCTGGTACGAGGAGCCCGGCGACGCGGAGCTCGGCGAGGACGTCCGGGCCGGCCGGATCGACGTGGCGGCGCTGCCGCTGCCGGACAAGGCCCGGGTGTTCATGTGCGGGCCGCTGCCGTTCATGCGGGAGATCCGGCGGGGGCTGCTCGACGCGGGCGTCTCCGACGAGCGCATCCACTACGAGGTGTTCGGGCCCGACCTCTGGATCCGCTGACCTTCTCCCCAACATGACTGCGCTCCCACCCCGGCCCGGGGTGGGAGCGTCATCGTTTCGGGAGCGGGAAGGGCCGCCTACTGGACCCGGTCCCAGCCGCGCCGCGTCTCGTGCATCCCCAGGTGCTCGTCACGGCTGCGGTAGACGACGTAGGGGCGCGTCACGTAGCCGATCGGGGCCGTGAGCATGTGCACCAGCCGCGTGAACGGCCAGATGCAGAACAGCACGAGCGCGCTCAGCGCGTGCAGCTGGAACAGGATCGGCACGCCCGTCATCAGGTCGGGGTCCGGCTGGAGGTAGAACACCGACCGGAACCACGGCGACACCGACTCGCGGTAGTTGTAGCCGCCGCCGATGACGTTCGCGGCGACCGTCGCGGCCAGCCCGAGCACGATGGTGCCGGCGAGCACCGCGTACATCATCTTGTCGTTGCGGGTCGTGGCGAGGAACACGGGCCCGACCGTCCGGCGCCGGTAGATCAGGATCGCGAGGCCCGCGAGGGTGCAGAACCCGGCGACCGTGCCGAGGACGACCGCGACCACGTGGTACATGTGCTCGGTGATGCCCACGGCTTCGGTCCAGCTGTCCGGGATGATCAGCCCGCCGACGTGGCCGAGCGCGACGACCAGGATGCCGAAGTGGAACAGCGGGCTGCCGATGCGCAGCAGGCGCCGCTCGTAGAGCTGGGACGAGCGGGTCGTCCAGCCGAACTTGTCGTAGCGGTACCGCCAGACGTGTCCGAGGACGAACACCGCGATGGCGACATAGGGCAGGACGACCCACAGCAGGGTGCTCATGAACGTGCTCCAACGGCGGGAACGACGGGATCGGGCAGGAGGACGGGGCCCACGGCGGCCGTCTCGATGCCGTAGGGCGCGAGGCCGACCGTCTCCTCCGGCGGGCCCTCGGCGATGAGCTTGGCCACGGCGTCCTCGATGCGGCCGGTGAGCGGCGGCAGCGTCGCCGACACCGCGTCCAGGACGGGCGCCCACGGCGACCCGGCCTCGGTGAGCGAGAGGCGCAGCAGCTCCAGGCCGGCGCGGTGCTCGACCAGCAGCCGCCGCCCCTCCGCGAGGTCGCCGGTCGCGGCGAACTCCAGCACGACGGCCAGGTGGTCGGGCAGCTCGGCGCCGTCCAGGTCGAGCCCGGCCGCCCGGTACGCCTGCTGGAACCGCAGCAGGGCCATCCCCCGCTTCCGGGTGTCGCCGCAGGCGTAGTACGTCAGGTACAGGCAGCACCGCTTGCGCTGGTCGAACGTGGTGACGTAGTCGGCGGCGAGCTTCTGGGGCGGTGTCGCGTCCAGATGGTCGCGGACGCGGCCGAGCGGCTCCGCGGCGGGCGCCGGCAGTGTCGCGACGGCGCGGCGCAGCAGCGGCCGCCGCGCCAGCAGCTCCTCGTCGGGGTAGCCGAGCAGCAGCGAGGCCGCCTGCCACGCGGTGGCCAGATCCTGGTCGCTGAACCCGGTGTTCTTCGAGGGCTTGCTCCTCATGGCTTCGGCTCCGTTCCGTCCGCGTCGTCCTTGCGCTCGGGGAACAGGCCGGAGGGCATGCCCTTGCCGTCCCAGTTGAGCAGGTTGACGCGCTTGTGCTTGTCGGCCGGGTCGACCGGGTTGTCGGAGGTCTGCCGGTCGCGCAGCATGTGGAAGTTCTCCACCGCGATCGGGTTCGGGCGCCCGGACGCCTCGCCGAACGGCCCCGAGCCGCCGCCGAGCCCGGCGCCGCCCATGCCGGGGCCGCCCTCGTAGTCCAGGCTGCACTCGGTGGCCAGCTCCTCCAGGCTGTGCGCCTGCTCGGCGTGCGCGGTCGGGATGACGTACCGCTCCTCGTACTTGGCGAGCGCCAGCAGCCGGTACATGTCGTACATCGACTCGCCGGTCATCCCGACGCCCGCGGGGATCGCGTCGTCGGCGTCGCGGCCGAGGTTGATGTCGCGCATGTAGGAGCGCATCGCCGCCAGCCGGCGCAGCACGCCGTCGACGACCGCGGTGTCCCCGGCGGTGAACAGCTCCGCCAGGTACTCGACGGGGATGCGCAGCGCGTCGATCGCCGCGAACAGGTTGCGGTCGTCCTCGGCGTCGTGCCCGGTGTCGCGGACGACGTCCACGACCGGCGACAGCGGCGGGATGTACCAGACCATCGGCATCGTCCGGTACTCCGGGTGCAGCGGCAGCGCCACCTTGTAGGTGTTGATGAGCGCGTACACCGGGGACCGCTGCGCGGCCTCGATCCAGTCCTGCGGGATGCCGTCCCGCTCGGCCGCCGCGATGACCTGCGGGTCGTGCGGGTCCAGGAACACGCCGCGCTGCGCCTCGTACAGGTCCTGGTCGTCGGTGGTGGACGCGGCCTCCAGCACCTTGTCGGCGTCGTAGAGCATCAGGCCGATGTAGCGGAGCCGCCCGACGCACGTCTCCGAGCACACGGTCGGGATGCCGACCTCGATGCGCGGGAAGCAGAACGTGCACTTCTCGGCCTTGCCGGTCCGGTGGTTGAAGTACATCTTCTTGTACGGGCAGCCGGACACGCACATCCGCCAGCCGCGGCACTTGTCCTGGTCGACGAGGACGATGCCGTCCTCGGTGCGCTTGTAGATCGCGCCGGACGGGCAGGACGCCGCGCAGGACGGGTTGAGGCAGTGCTCGCAGATCCGCGGCAGGTAGAACATGAAGGTCTTGTCGAACTCCATCTTCACCTTGTCGGAGATCTCCTTGAGCAGGACGTCCTTGTCGCCGTGCTCGATCGAGCCGCCGAGGTCGTCGTCCCAGTTCGCCGACCAGGAGACCTTCATGTCCTTGCCGGACAGCAGCGACTTCGGCCGGGCGACCGGCGTGTGCTCCTGCAGCGGCGCGTTGGTGAGGGTCTCGTAGTCGTAGGTCCAGGGCTCGTAGTAGTCGTCGATGCCCGGCAGCTTCGGGTTGGAGAAGATCGTCAGCAGCTTGCGCCACCGGCCGCCGCCCTTGAGCGCGAGCCGGCCGCGCCGGTTCAGCGTCCAGCCGCCGCGCCACTTCTCCTGGTCCTCGTAGCGGCGGGGGTAGCCCTGGCCGGGGCGGGTCTCGACGTTGTTGAACCAGACGTACTCGACGCCGCTGCGGTTCGTCCACGCCTGCTTGCACGTGACCGAGCAGGTATGGCATCCGATGCACTTGTCGAGGTTCATGACCATCGACATCTGGGCCATGACGCGCATCAGTACTGCACCTCCTGGGAGCGGCGGCGGATGACGGTGATCTCGTCGCGCTGGTTGCCGGTCGGCCCGAGGTAGTTGAACGCGAACGACAGCTGCGCGTACCCGCCGACGAGATGGCTCGGCTTGATCAGCAGCCGGGTCAGGGAGTTGTGGATGCCGCCGCGGCGGCCGGACGTCTCCGCGCGCGGGACGTCGATGAGCTTGTCCTGCGCGTGGTGCATGTAGACGGTGCCCTCGGGCATCCGGTGCGTGACGATCGCGCGGGCGACGACGACGCCGTTGCGGTTGACCGCCTCGATCCAGTCGTTGTCGCGAACGCCGATCTTGGCGGCGTCGATCCCGCTCATCCAGATCACCGGGCCGCCGCGCGACAGCGACAGCATGAACAGGTTGTCCTGGTACTCGGAGTGGATCGACCACTTGTTGTGCGGGGTGAGGTACCGGACGGTCAGGCCCAGCTCCCCCGTCTCCCCCAGTTCGGGCTCGCCGAACAGGGCGGACATGTTGAGCGGCGGCCGGAACACCGGCAGCTGCTCCCCGAGCTCGGCCATCCAGTCGTGGTCGAGGTAGAAGTGCTGGCGCCCGGTGAGGGTGTGCCAGGGCTTGAGCCGCTCGACGTTGATGGTGAACGGCGAGTACCGGCGCCCGCCGCTCTCCGACCCCGACCATTCCGGGGAGGTGATGACGGGGACGGGGCGGGCCTGGGTGTCGGCGAAGGTGATCTGCTTGCCCTCGTGCTCGGCGGCGAGGTCGGCGAGCCGGGTGCCGGTGCGGCGCTCCACGGTCTTGAAGCCCTGGGTGGCCAGGCGCCCGTTCGTCGTGCCGGAGAAGGCGAGGATCATCTCGCAGGCGTGCACGTCCTGCTTCAGCGAGGGCCGCCCGTCGGCGGGGCCGCCGCGCACGACGCCGTTCTTGTGCTTGAGGTACTCGACCTCGCGCCCGAGGTCGAACGTGACGCCCTTGGTGGTGGCGCCGAGCCGTTCGGCGAGCGGGCCGAGCGCGGTCATCTTCGCGGCGACGGCCGGGTAGTCGCGCTCGACGGTGACGAGCTTCGGCATCGTCACGCCGGGGACCGGCTCGCACTCGCCCTTCGCCCAGTCGAGGACGCGGCCGTGCGGGGTCGCCATCTCGTCGGGGGTGTCGTGCAGCAGCGGCACGGCGACGACGTCCTTGCGGACGCCGAGGTGCCCCTCGGCGAGCCGGCTGAAGGCGTTCGCGATGTCCTGGAAGGCCCGCCAGTCGCTGCGGGTCTGCCACGGCGGCCCGATCGCCGGGTTGAACGAGTGCACGAACGGGTGCATGTCGGTGGTGTTCAGGTCGTGCTTCTCGTACCAGGTCGCCGCGGGCAGCACGATGTCGGAGTAGACGGTGGTGCTGGTCATCCGGAAGTCCAGCGACAGCAGCAGGTCGAGCTTGCCGGCGGGGGCCTCGTCCCGCCACACGACCTCCTCCGGCCGGGCGTCCGGCGGCGCCTCCTGCGCGCGGACGGCGTCGGCGGCGCCGAGCAGGTGCCGCAGGAAGTACTCGTTGCCCTTGGCGGACGACCCGAGCAGGTTGGACCGCCACACCGTCAGGACGCGGGGGAAGTTCTCCGGCGCGTCGGGGTCCTGGCAGGCGAACTTGAGCCGGCCGGCCTTCAGCTCGTCCACGATGTGCTCGCCGGCCTGCTTGCCGGCGGCCTCCGCCTCGTCGGCGAGGACGAGGGGGTTGCGGTCGAAGGTGGGGTAGGACGGCATCCAGCCGAGCCGCGCCGCCTGCGCGATCACGTCGGCGGTGGACCGGCCCGCGAACGCGCCGCCGGCGGTCGCCGCCGACAGGGTGCCGGCGTCGAAGGGGTCGTAGCGGAACTGGTCGGTGTGCAGGTACCAGAACGCGGTGCCGATCATCTGCCGGGGCGGGCGGGACCAGTCGAGCCCGAACGCCAGCTGCGCCCACCCGGTGACCGGGCGGCACTTCTCCTGCCCGACGTAGTGCGCCCAGCCGCCGCCGTTCACGCCCTGCCCGCCGGTCAGCGTGGTCAGCGCGAGGAACGTCCGGTAGATGGTGTCGGAGTGGAACCAGTGGTTGGTGCCCGCGCCCATGATGATCATCGAGCGGCCGCGGGTCTCCTCGGCGTTGGCGGCGTACTCGCGGCCGATCCGCTCGGCGGCCTGGGCGGGGACGCCGGTGAAGGTCTCCTGCCACGCCGGGGTGCCCGGCTCAGACGCGTCGTCGTACCCCGTCGGCCAGGCGCCGGGCAGGCCGTCCCGGGCGACGCCGTACTGGGCGAGCAGCAGGTCGTACACGGTCGTGACCAGGTGGCCGCCGACGGTCCGGACGGGGACGCCGCGCCGCAGCGTGCCGGGGGCGCCGTCGATGCCGTCGAAGCGGGCCAGCTCGATCTCGACCGCCTCGCCGCCCGCCACCGACAGCAGCGGGTCGGCGTCGCCGAGGTCGAGGTTCCACCGGCCCTCGCCGGCCTCGCCGTACCGGAACCCGAGCGACCCGTTCGGGACGAGCGGGCGCCCGGTCGCCGCGTCGATGATCACGGTCTTGAACGCGGCGTGCTCCGACTCGGCCTCGGCGCCGGGCAGGTCGGCCGCGGTGAGGAACTTGCCGGGGACGTACTTCCCGTCGCGCTCTTCGAGCCGCACCAGGAACGGCAGGTCGCTGTAGCGCTTCACGTAGTCGGTGAAGTACGGGACCTGCCGGTCGACGAAGAACTCCTTGAGGATGACGTGGCCCATGGCCATCGCCAGGGCGCCGTCCGTGCCGGGCTGGGCGGCCAGCCACTCGTCGGCGAACTTGACGTTGTCGGCGTAGTCCGGGGACACGGCGACGACCTTCTGGCCCCGGTAGCGGGCCTCGGTCATCCAGTGCGCGTCCGGGGTGCGGGTCACGGGCAGGTTGGAGCCCCACATGATGAGGTACCCGGCGTCCCACCAGTCGCCCGACTCGGGGACGTCGGTCTGGTCGCCGAACACCTGCGGGGACGCCACCGGCAGGTCGGCGTACCAGTCGTAGAACGACAGCATCGTCCCGCCGAGCAGCGACACGAACCGGGCGCCGGACGCGTGCGACACCATCGACATCGCCGGGATCGGGGAGAACCCGGCGACGCGGTCGGGGCCGAACTCCTTGATGGTGTGCACGTGCGCGGCGGCGATCATCTCGGTCGCCTCGTCCCAGGTCGCCCGCACCAGGCCGCCGCGGCCGCGCGCGTCCTTGTAGGTGCGGGACTTCTCCGGGTCGGAGACGATCTCGCGCCACGCCGCCACCGGGTCGCCGGTGCGGGCCTTGGCCTCGCGGTACATCTCCAGCAGGACGCCGCGCACGTACGGGTAGCGCACCCGTGTGGGCGAGTAGGTGTACCAGCTGAAGGACGCGCCGCGGGGGCAGCCGCGCGGCTCGTACTCGGGGCGGTCCGGGCCGACCGACGGGTAGTCGGTCTGCTGCGCCTCCCAGGTGATGATGCCGTCCTTGACGTACACCTTCCAGGAGCATGATCCGGTGCAGTTCACGCCGTGGGTGGAGCGCACCACCTTGTCGTGCGACCAGCGGTCCCGGTAGAAGGAGTCGGCCTCCCGGCCGCCCTTCTTGGTCACCGTCCGCAGGTCGGGCGATACGCGCGCGCGGGTGAAGTACCTGCGGGTGCTCACCAGCGCGTCTTCCAGCGGACCGTCCATTCGGGGACGGCCGTCGGTGGAGCTCATCTCGGATCCCCTTCTTCGCATCAACCGGGGCAAATCGCCCTCGGAGTGCGCCGTCCCGCCGGGGCCCCGGCGGGACGGCGCGGTGTCAGCCGTCCGCGCGCGCCGCCACGGCGCGCCGGACGGTCGTGGCGGTGAACACCCCGGCCGCCCCCGCCACGAGCGCGAGCAGCAGCAGGCCGATCCGGTACTCCCCGAGGCTGCCCCAGAGCGCTCCCATCACCAGCGGGGGGACGAACCCGCCGAGCCCGCCGGCGGCGCCGACCACACCCGTGACCGCGCCGACCTTGTTCGCCGGGGCCAGCCGGGCGACCAGCGCGAACGTCGCGCCGCTCCCGGCGCCGAGCGCGGCGGCCATGGCCAGGAACGCGATGGTCCCGACCGGCATGAGCGCGGGCGCGAACGACTGCGCCACGGCGCCGGCCACGGTCACCGCGAGCGCCGCGGTCATCACGCGCACCGCGCCGATCCGGTCCGACAGCCAGCCGCCGACCGGCCGCATCACCACGGCCAGCAGCACGAAGCCCGCCATCCGGTTCGCGGCGTCCGCCTGCGACAGCCCGTACTCGGCCTTCAGGTAGGTGGGCAGGTACACCGAGAACGCGACGTAGCCGCCGAAGGCGACCGCGTACAGGGCCGACATCTGCCAGGTGACGCTCAGCCGGACCGTCGCCGCCAGCCGCTTCGCCAGCGGCTCGGTGGGGGCGGTGCGGCCGGGGGCCTCCCGCAGCACCAGCCACGCGACGACCGCGTACACCGCGAGCAGGACCGCCATCACCTCGAACGGGAACTCCATCCCGTACCTGTCGACCTCTTTGACGGTCGTCAGCGCGCTGATGGCGGTGCCGCCCATCCCCGCGCCGAAGATCCCGATCGCCAGCCCGCGCCGCTCCGGCGGGAACCACGCGTTCACGAACGGCACCCCGATCGCGAACGCCGTCCCGCCGATGCCGAGGAAGAAGCCGCCGACCAGCAGCGCCGGCAGCGACGAGTGCCCGGCCAGCCCGAGGTACAGCACGGGCACGATCGTGATCAGCGACACCGCGGGGAACATCACCCGCCCGCCGAACCGGTCGGTCAGCGCCCCCACCGGGATCCGCCCGAGCGACCCCACCACCACCGGCACCGCCACGAGCAGCGACTGCTCGAACGACGTCAGGTCCAGCGAGTCCTTGAACCTCGGGCCGAGCGGGCTGAGCAGGGCCCACGCCCAGAAGTTGACCGCGAACCCCAGTGTGGCCATCGCCAGCATGACCATGGGCCGCCCGGCCCCCGGCGGCCCGGGCTTGCTCTCGTCTCGCTCGGCCACCCCACGCACCGCTTCCATCGCTCCCCGCCAGGTTCCCGTGATCGTTCCCGGACCCCCGGCGGGTAACCATGATCGGTACCCGCCGGGTCCGATCTCACCCTCGCGGAGAGCGGCGGCGCGCTGAAGGGACCTTCGTCCCGCCGACGGTCCCGTCAGGCCGACGGTCCCGTCAGGCCGACGGTCCCGTCAGGCCGACGGTCCCGTCAGGACGCGCCCGGCGACGACGGCGCGCCGACCGGGCCGGTGCGGCGGGCCCGGTCGGCGCGGTGGGCGCGACCCTGTGTCAGACCTCCAGGACCCGCAGCGCCGCGTGGCGCTTGGGGCTCAGGTAGACCTTCTGCTTGGAGCCGTCCTGCTCCAGTTCGAGCACGAACCGGTAGTGGTACAGGCCAGGCCGCGCGGTGCTCTGGACGGCCCCCGCCCAGTAGTAATAGACGGGCGTGTACGGCGACCGCATGAGGTCGGGCGCCCCGTAGATCTTCAGCTCGGTGGTGATGCGGCGCTCGGCGACGTCCTCCTCGTCGCCCTTCTCCGTGTCCAGGAACACCAGGTTGCTGATCTTCGGCATCGGGGGCCAGGTGCCGTCCGGCCGCTTCTCCATCTCCACCGGCCGGATGATCCAGTTGATGACCTGCCCCTGCTTGCAGATCGTCTCCAGGTGGTCGGTGCCCTGCCCGGTGCCGCCGAGGCTGTTGTCCATCATGAACAGGGCGCCGTCGAGCGAGCCGGTCGAGGTCGCGCGCTCCATGTTCACCAGCGTCACGATGTTGAGCTGGACCGAGTTCAGCTGGCCGCGCTCGTCCGAGCGCTCGGCGCTCCGCGGGGTGCTCATGACCGCTCCTTCACCGCGCCGGGCCGGCCGGCGGCGGGGGCCGGGCCGGCCAGCGCCGGCGTCGACAGGGCGAACGGCTCGGTGAGGGTGCCGAGCCGGAACTTCAGCCGGTAGGCCACCGGCTCGGTGACGGCCTTCTTCACCGTGCCGGTCCAGTAGACGATGTCGGTGCCCGGGAACACCCTGCGCTCGGGCTCGCAGACCCTCGCGTCGATCACGATGTCGTCGAGGGAGGCGTAGGTCTCGCACTCCAGCACGACGACGTTCCAGATGAGCCGGTCGCCGGCCCGCACCGTCGTGCGCAGCCGCTCGGTGCCGAAGCCGGTCGACCCGGCGGACTTGTTGGTGTCGTACAGGTAGACGTTGTGGTCCAGCGAGCCGGACGCGATGATCGCGACCGGGTCCACCACGGCGACGATCGTGACGGGACGCGCGGGCTTGGCGTCGGCGGGTCTTGTCCTCGGGGGCATGGGGCTCCTCCGTTTTCGGGTGCAGTGCGCGGTGCGCGGGCCGCGGGCCGGGGGCAGCGGCCCGCGGGCTACGACGGCGGGACGGCCGGCATGGGCAGGTGGCCGAGCCCCGCCCCGGTGAACGCGTTGCGCTTCGGCTCGGTCGTGACCCGGATGGCCGACCGCCAGGTCATGTCGACCGACTCCCAGACGGGCTCCCCGTTGCGGTACACCAGCTCGTGGAGCTGGATGTGCATCGTGTAGGAGTAGGTCCCCGGGCGGGCCGTGTCGACCGTCGCCGACCAGTACCAGCCGTCGGACACCATGTCCGGGGAGCCGTACTGCGCCGGGTAGATGATCTTCTCGTCCACCGCCTCGCCGGTGAGGTCGGTGATGATCGGCGGGGGGTAGTTGTAGGCGGCGTCCTCGCCGGTGACGGCGTTGCCGGTCACGTCGAGGACCTTGGCGCTGGCCAGGCCGCGGCTGCCGCGCGGCCGGCGGGCGTGCGTGCCGACCCGGCGGCGCAGGTGCTCCAGGTCGGCGGTGGTGTCGACGGACGGGTCCGGGGCCCGGTCGGCGACGGCGCCGATCTCCGCCAGCGCCTCCCGGTCGATGGCCTCCGCCCGGTCGGCGTGGTAGCTGCGCGGCACGGTCGGCGGGATGGAGCCGAGGCTGGCGAGCGCCCAGTTCAGCACCTGCTCGGTGCCCTGCGACCCGTCGCTCCAGTACGTGCCGGGGATCGCGGTGACGAGGTCCTCGGTCCCGTCGCCGGTGGAGCCGAGGAACTTCATGTTGTCGAAGAGGTAGATGTTGCCCTTGAGGTTCCGGTCCTGGAGCGCGCCGGCGATGTCGACCATCACGATGATGGCTTGCTGCTGTGCCATGGGTCCGCCTTCGGGTCGGGGGTCACGCGCACATGAGCGCGGCGGTCTCGAGGCCCAGCACGCTGTTCCGGCCCTCGTGCATCTGGAGTTCGAGCCGGTACCCGTAGCGCGCGCCGGGCACGAGGTGGGCGGGGACGATCCCGGACCAGACCAGGACGTCCGGGGTCTTGGTCTCGGCCTCCCCCGCCTGCCCGCCGCCTCCGGCGGGCGGCGGGCCGGGGGCGCCGAGGAACGAGATGCTCCGGATCTCGACCGGTGTCTGCACGTCCACGGCGACCGCGCTCCACTGGACGACCTGGCCCGGTGCGACGACGGTGCACAGGTCCGTGGTGCCCTGCCCGGCGCTGTCGAACTGCCCGTCGTCGATCAGCGAGAGGTTCCCGTTGTGGAGGGTCCCGTCCGACAGCGCTCCGACGACGTCCACGAGGACGACGATGTTGACGTTCGGTTTCATTTCTCCGCTCCTGTCCTGACCATTGCCCGTCACCCCCGGTCGCGTACGAGGGGGACCTTGCCGACGGCCGTCCGCTCTATCTCGGGGGACGACCGGTGCACGAAGGAGACCCGGAACCCGTATCCGGACCGCTCCACCGCCGCCCGGGTGGCCTCCCGGTCGTTGAACAGCGACAGCGACCGGGGCATCGCACCGGTGAACAGCCGCTGGAGACCGGCGTGGCCGAGCGCCGAGCCGACCTCGCGGCCGAGCCCGTCGGGGTCGTCGACCGCCGCGAGCAGCGTGATCGTCCTGGCCTCGCGGTGGTTGACGAACTGGATCTCGTGCGCGGCCTCGTCCAGGTCGATGCCGGTGGCCGTGCACAGGTCGTCGCGCAGGGCCTCGTAGGCCAGCGCGGCCGAGTACTGGCTGTCGTTGAGGTGCAGCACGTCGCCGGTGCGGCCGGCGAACTCGAACCGGCGGGTCTTCAGCCCGGGGCCGTCCAGGGACGGGCGGCGGATCATCCGGTCGCCGAGCTTGAGCCGCAGCAGCGGCGCCTCGTGCGCGTGCAGCCGGGTGACGACGAGCTCGCCCTCCTCGCCCTCGGCGACCGCGCGGCCCGCCTCGTCCACGATCTCGACCAGGTGCAGGCCCGGCACCGCCGCCAGGCAGGGCGAGTCGTCGCGGAGCTGGAGGCCGATGGTCTCGGCCTGGGTCGCGGCGAAGTAGCTGAGGATCGCGACGTTCGGGTACAGCGCGCGCAGCTCGGCCCGCTTGCGGTGCGGCAGGACGCCGCTGCCGTAGAGGGCGACGCGGAAGTTCTCCCGCGCCTCGCGGCCGAGCCCGGCGCCGAGGTCGGCGAGGACGGCGACGCCCGCGGAGATGCCCATCATCGCCTTCGGCCCCGGGTAGGAGAACATGTGCTCCAGGACGGGCCCGGTGACGGGGCCGGCGCCGATGTAGTTGACGCCCGGCACCTGCTGGAGCACGCCGCCGACCATCGTGCCGCTGCTCCACATCTGGTAGTCGGCGAGGTTGGTGAACAGCCATTTCGGGTCGCCGCCGCGCAGGTGGCCGCGGAGCTGGTAGGTGCCCATGAACGCGCCGGCGACCCGGTAGGTGTCGCGCAGCTCCCGCAGCGAGTAGACGATCTCCAGCGGGAGCCCGTCGCTGGTGCCGCCGCTGGCGACGACCTCGAAGCCGCCGCGGCTGAGCGGCACGACGACGCCGGGCCGCGCGCCCATCACCATGTCGCGCTGGACGGCCTTGTCCGACAGCGGGATCTGCTCCCACTCGGCGTAGGTGGCGGGCGGGCCGGTGATCCCGGCGGCGCTGAGCCGCTCCTTCCACAGCGGGTTGAGCAGCACCGTGTTGACCATCTGCTGCAGGCGGCGCAGGACGAGGGCGTCCTGCACCTCGTGGGGCGTCTCGCTGTACGGGACGCCGCACAGCCGCTCGCACGCCCGCATCTTGCCCGCGAACGACGGCAGGTCGGGGACGGTGTCGACCGACCACGGCTCCATCTCCTCGTCGGGGATCAGCCGGGCGGCGAGCTCGGCGGCGTCGGCCGCCCGGTCCAGTCGCACAACGCTCATCGCGCACTCCTGTTCGTCACGGGTTCCCGTCGCGGAGCACCCGCTCGCCGGTGTCCCTGATCTCGGCGAGCAGCATCCGGACGTGCTCGGTGCCGGCCTGGTGGTTCATCATCACGACGCGCAGCGCGGCGGTGCCCCGCACGTCGACCTTGGAGATGAAGAAGCGCCCCGATCGCCGGACCCGGTCGCGGATCTGCAGTTGGAGGCGGTGCACCCGGCCGGCGGGGACGCCCGGCGGGCGGTAGCGGAAGCAGAGGATGTTCGCCTCCGGCAGATGCAGCGTCTCGAAATCGGGTTCGCTCCGCAGAATGCCGTGCGCGTCCCGGGTGAGCCGGCACAGGTATTCGATCTTCTCGGCGAACAGCGCGCGGCCGTAGACGGCCCATAGCGTCCACAACGGCATGATCATCGGCCGTTTCGTGCATTCGAAGTTCTTGTCGCCGCTGTCGAATTCGCAGAATGGATCGGGTTCCTCGTCGAATACGTAGCTGGCGCGCTGCCGGAACGCGCCGAGTGCGGCCTGGGCGTTCCGGTAGAAGAGCAGGGTGCAGGGCGCGGGGACGAACATCATCTTGTGCGCGTCCCAGGTCAGCGAGTCGGCCTTCTCGATGCCCCGCAGCCGGTGCCGCAGCCGGTCCGACACCAGCAGGCTGGCGCCGTGCGCGCCGTCGACGTGCAGCCAGATGCCGCGCTCGGCGGCGACGGCGGCGAGCCGGTCGACCGGGTCGAACGCGCCGAGCGCCGTGGTGCCGGCGGAGGCCACCAGGCAGAACACCGCGAGGCCCCGCCGCTCGGCCGCGGCGAGCACGGCCGGCACCCGCTCGGCGATGATCTGCCCGCGCCGGTTCACCGGCAGCCGGACCAGCCGCGCCTCCCCGACGCCGAGCACGCCGGCGGCCCGGGTCACGCTGTAGTGGACGTCCTCGCTGACGGCGATCGCCGGGGCCGGGCCGCCGCCGTGCCGGCCGCGCGCCCAGATGCCGGGGAAGGCGCGGTTGCGGGCGGCCAGCAGCGCGGTGAGGTTGGCCAGCGAGCCGCCCGAGGTGGTGACCATCGCGAAGCGGCCCGGCTCCCAGCCGATGAACCGGTTGAGCTCGTCGGCCATGATGCGCTCGGCCGTGAGCGGGAGCTGCCCCGCCTCGTAGAAGGAGGACGGCTGGCCGACGACGGCGCTGACGAAGTCGATCACGCCGGCCAGCGGGACGGCCCCGGAGAACTGGCGGCCCATGTAGCCGGGCGAGTGGACCTGGATGCCGGTCCGGACGTAGAGGTCGATGATGCCGGCCAGGCGCTTCTCGTCGAACGCGGCGACGCCCTCGTGCCCGGTCGCCATCAGCGACCGCGCGGCCCGCGCCAGCACCGCCGGGTCGGTGAGGTCCAGGCCGCGGACCGACAGGTCCGCCAGATAGGTCTCCAGCCGCCCGGCGGCCAGTTCGGAATTCCTGCGGAAAAGATGCGGATCGAATGCGGCGGCCAGCGATTCCCCGGCCGGCTGCCGCGGTCGCGGCACGGGTGGATGACATTTCCCTGGCGAGTCCGCCACTGCGCGTTCCCCCGATTTTCATGACCGTTTATGTATTGGCCCTGACAGCGTTGAGTCTAGGCAGGCCCGCGAGCGGTCAACAAGGGCAGTCATTCCTAACCGGAGCGCCACCGGCGACATTTGTCGATCATTTATTGATCCGCGATGCCGTCCACCCTGTCGGCATTTATGTGGACGAAAGGCGCATCGCGGCGGGCGGCACGGCGCGGCGCGGGCCCGATGTCCTACCGTGGGGGCGTGACCGAGCATCCCGAGCAGGGCGAACTGGCGGCGGCGCTGCGCGCGGCCGGGGTCGGCGGCGTGGACGACTCCGCGCTCGCGCGGGCCATGTACTCCTCCGACGCCTCGCTCTACCGGGTGCCGCCCGCGGTCGTCGTGACGCCCCGGGAGACCGCGGAGCTGCCCGCGGTGCTGGAGGTGTGCCGCCGGCTCGGGGTGCCGCTGACGATGCGCGGCGCCGGCACGTCCATCGCGGGCAACGCGGTCGGGCCGGGCGTCGTCGTGGACGCGAGCCGCCACCTGAACCGGGTGCTGGAGATCGACTCCGAGGCGGGGACGGCGCTGGTCGAGCCCGGGATCGTGCAGGCGCGGCTGCATGCGCTGGCGGCCGGGCACGGGCTGCGGTTCGGGCCCGATCCGTCCACCCGGACGCGGGCGACGCTGGGCGGCATGATCGGCAACAACGCGTGCGGGTCGCGGGCGCTCGGCTACGGCCGGACGAGCGACAACGTCCTCGGCCTCGACGTGGTGGCCGGCTCCGGCGAGCGGCTCCGGCTCGGCGACGTCCCCGGCGGCCCGGCCGGGAGCCCCCTCCTGGAGGGCCTCCGCGGGCTGGTGGGCGAGAACCTGGCGCTGATCCGCACGGAGTTCGGCCGGTTCGGGCGGCAGGTGTCGGGCTACTCGCTGGAGCACCTGCTGCCGGAGCGGGGCTTCGACGTCGCGCGGGCGCTGGCCGGGAGCGAGGGGACGCTCGCGCTGACCCTGGCCGCGCGGCTGCGGATGGTGTGCGAGCCCGCCTGCCGGGTGCTGGTCGTGCTCGGCTACGGGTCGATGGCGGAGGCCGCCGACGCCGTCCCGGCGATCCTGCCGCACGGGCCGGTGGCCTGCGAGGGGCTCGACTCGCGGATCACGGGCGTGGTGCGGGAGCGGCGGGGCGCCGCCGCGGTGCCGCCGCTGCCGGACGGGTCCGGGTGGCTGCTGGTGGAGCTGGCCGGGGCCGAGATCGGGGCGCTGCGCGGCACCGCCCGCAAGGTCGTCGGCGACTCCGGCTGCCGCGGCTCCATGGTCGTGGAGGACATGGCGCTCGCGGACGCGCTGTGGCGGATCCGCGAGGACGGGTCCGGGCTCGTCGCGCGGACGCCGGACGGCGAGCAGGCCCACGCCGGCTGGGAGGACGCGGCCGTCCCGCCCGAGCGGCTCGGCGCCTACCTGCGGGAGTTCGAGGCGCTGCTGGCGGAGTACCGGCTGTTCGGCGTCCCGTACGGGCACTTCGGCGACGGCTGCGTCCACGTGCGGATCGACTTCCCGTTCGGCCGGGCGAAGGGCGCGCGGGTCTTCCGTGACTTCCTGAACGAGGCGGCCGCGCTGGCGGCGCGGCACGGCGGCACCATGTCGGGCGAGCACGGCGACGGCCGCGCCCGCAGCGAGCTGCTGCCGCACATGTACTCGCCGGAGGCGCTGGCGCTGTGCTCCGCCGTCAAGGACGTGTTCGACCCCGGGGACGTGCTGAACCCGGGGGTGATCGTCCGCCCGGCGCCGGTGGACGACGATCTGCGCGCGGTGCAGCTCGTCCCGCTGAACCGCGGGCTCGGTCTCGCCTACCGGGACGACCGCGGCGACCTGTCGCGCGCCGTGCACCGGTGTACCGGCGTCGGCAAGTGCCGCGCCGACAACACGGCGGCGGGCGGCGTGATGTGCCCGTCCTACCTCGCGACCCGCGAGGAGAAGGACTCCACGCGCGGGCGGGCGCGCGTCCTGCAGGAGGTCGTCAGCGGCAAGCTGGGCCCGGACGGCTGGAAGTCCGACGCGCTGCACGACGTCCTCGACCTGTGCCTGTCCTGCAAGGGGTGCGCGTCCGACTGCCCGACCGGGGTCGACATGGCGTCCTACAAGGCGGAGGCGCTGCACCGGCGGTACCGGAGGAAGCTCCGGCCCCGCTCCCACTACGCGCTCGGCTGGCTCCCGCGCTGGACGCGCCTCGCGGCGAAGGCGCCCGCGTCGGTCAGGGCGGTGAACGCGGTGATGCGGTCGCGCGCCCTGAGGCCGCTGCTCGCGTGGGGCGCCGGGATCGACCGGCGGCGCTCGCTGCCCGAGTTCGCCCCGGTGACGTTCCGGCGCTGGTTCGCCTCACACCGCAGCCCCGAGGGGCGGCACGGCGACGTCGTGCTTTTCGTGGACACCTTCACCGACGCGTTCTCCCCCGAGGTCGGCAAGGCGACGGTGAAGGTGCTGGAGCACGCCGGCTACCGGGTGATCGTGACCGAGCGCCCGGTGTGCTGCGGCATCACGTGGATCTCCACCGGCCAGCTCGACGGGGCGCGCGCGCAGGCCAGGCAGACCGTCCGCGCGCTGCTCCCCCACGTGCGGCGCGGGGCGAGGGTCGTCGGGATGGAGCCGTCCTGCACGGGCGTGCTGCGCTCGGACGCGGCGGAGCTGCTGCGCGGCGTGGACGCCGCCGCCGCGCGCGAGGTGGCCGCCGCGACCCGCACCCTCGCCGAGCTGCTCGCCGAGACCCCCGGCTGGACGCCGCCCGACCTGTCCGGCGTGGCGGGCGTCGCGCAGCCGCACTGCCACCACCACGCCGTCATGGGCTGGACGGCCGACGCGGCCCTGCTGGCGGAGGCGGGCGCGGACGTCGGCAGGGTCGGCGGCTGCTGCGGCCTCGCCGGGAACTTCGGCGTCGAGAAGGGCCACCACGACGTCTCGGTGGCGGTCGCCGAGACGTCGCTCCTCCCGGCCGTCCGGAAGGCGGGCGAGGGCGAGGTCGTCCTCGCCGACGGGTTCAGCTGCCGCACCCAGCTCGCCGACCTGGCGGGCCGCGACGGCGAGCACCTGGCCCAGCTACTGGCCCGCCACCTTCCCCGCTGACAGGGTGCGGGAGAGGGTGAGCGCGGCGGTGTGGACGGCCGGGGCCACCGCGGCGAGGCGCATCTTCGTCGCCCAGCCCGACACCGACAGCGCGCCGAGCGCCTGGCCGTCGGCGCCGAGGACGGGGCTGGCCGCGCACACGATCCCGGCGCCGGACTCCTCCCGGTCGTAGGCGACGCCCTCGCGGCGGATCCGCGTCAGCTCCTTGGCCAGCAGCCCCGGCGCGGTGACGCTGCGCCCGCTCCGCTTGGCCAGCCCGGCGTCCAGCACGGCCTGCACCGCCTCCGGCGGGGAGAACGCCAGGATCGCCTTGCCGACCCCGGTGACGTGCGCGGGCAGCCGCCCGCCGACCTGGGACGGCAGCCGCGGCCCGCCGGACGAGCCGAGGATCTCCACGTAGACGACCTCGGCCCCCTCCAGCACCGCGAGGTGGACGGTCTGCCGGGTCGCCTCCCGCAGGTCCGACATGTAGGGGGCGGCGGCGTCCCGCAGCACCCGCTGGCGCGGCACCCGCTGCCCGATCTCGAACAGCTTCAGCCCGAGCCGCACCCGCGTGCCGTCGCGCTCCAGCAGGCCCGCCTCGGCGAGGTCGAGCGCGATCCGGTGCGCGGTGGACTTGGGCAGGCCGCTGCGGCGGGCCAGCTCGGCGGCGCCGAGGCCGTCGTCGTCGGCCCGGAACGCGGTCAGCACGGCGACGGCGCGGCGCAGGAACGTGTCGTCGGGCGGCATGCCCGCCACTGTAGAAGATGTGTCCCACCACGCGGGACGCGCGGATTGCCCGCCGCGACCGGGACGGGGGAGGCTCGGCCTCGGCAGACAACGAAAGGACGGCCCCAATGGACCCGGGTTCCGTGGAGAAGGCCGCGGCGGCGCTACTGGACGCGTACGCCACCGGCACTCCCATCTCGCCGCTGACGAAGGACCATCCGGAGATGTCGGTGGCCGACGCCTACGCGGTCCAGCTCGCCCAGGTCGAGGCGTGGACCGCCGCCGGGGCGCGGATCAAGGGGCACAAGGTCGGGCTGACCTCGGCCGCGATGCAGCGCCAGATGGGCGTCGACCAGCCGGACTTCGGCGTCCTGCTGGACACGATGTTCCTGCAGGAGAGCGCCCCGATCGACGCCGGCCGGTTCCTGCAGCCCCGGATCGAGCCGGAGATCGCGTTCGTGCTCGGCCGCCCGCTCGCCGGGCCCGGCGCGACCGCGGCGGACGCCGTCGCCGCCGTCGAGTACGTGCTGCCGGCGCTGGAGGTCATCGACTCCCGCATCGCGGACTGGAAGATCACCCTGCCGGACACGATCGCCGACAACGCCTCCAGCGGCGGCGTGGTGCTCGGCACCCGCCCGGTCCGGCTGGACGACCTGGACCTGTCGCTGATGGGCTGCCTGCTGCGCCGCGACGGCGACCTGATCGACACCGGCGCCGGCGGCGCGGTGCTGGGCTCGCCGATCAACGCGCTGGTGTGGCTGGCGAACGTGCTCGGCGAGCGCGGCGTGTCCCTGGAGGCGGGGCACGTGGTGCTGCCCGGCTCGATCACCGCGGCCGTGCCGGTGGCGCCCGGCGAGACCCTGACGGCGACGTTCGCCGGGATCGGTTCCGTGACCGCCCGGTTCGGAAAGGAGGAGGCATGAGCAAGCTGACGGCGGCCATCGTCGGGCCGGGCAACATCGGCACCGACCTGCTGGTCAAGCTGATGCGCAGCGAGCTGATCGACGTCCACTCGATGATCGGGGTGGTGCCGGAGTCGGACGGGCTGGAGCGCGCCCGCAAGCTCGGCGTGCCGGCCTCGGCGGAGGGCGTGGACTGGCTGCTGAAGCAGCCGACGCTGCCCGACCTCGTGTTCGAGGCGACGTCGGCGAAGGCGCATCTGGCGAACGCGCCCCGCTACGAGGAGGCGGGGATCACGGCGATCGACCTGACGCCCGCCGCGACGGGCCCGCTCGTGTGCCCGCCGGTGAACCTGGACACGCTGTCGGACGCCCCGAACCTCAACATGATCACCTGCGGCGGGCAGGCGACGATCCCGATCGTGCACGCGGTGTCGTCGGTCGTCCCGGTCCCGTACGCGGAGATCGTCGCGTCCATCGCGTCGCGTTCGGCCGGGCCCGGCACGCGCGCGAACATCGACGAGTTCACCCAGACCACGGCCCGCGCGATCGAGAAGGTCGGCGGCGCCGGGCGGGGCAAGGCGATCATCATCCTGAACCCGGTGGACCCGCCGATGATCATGCGGGACACGGTGTTCTGCGCGATCCCGTCGGACGCCGACACCAAGGCGATCCAGGACTCGATCGAGAAGATGGTGGCCGAGGTCGCGGTGTACGTGCCCGGCTACACGCTGCGCGCCGAGCCGCAGTTCGACGAGCCCCGCGACATCTGGAACGGGATGGCCCGCGTCGCGGTGTTCCTGGAGGTCCGCGGGAACGGCGACTACCTGCCGCCGTGGGCCGGCAACCTCGACATCATGACCGCGGCCGCGGCCCGGGTGGGCGAGCAGATCGCGCGTAGGAAGGTGGCATCATGAGCGCCGCGCAGGAGACCCCGGCGAAGATCCGGATCACCGACTCGACGCTGCGGGACGGCAGCCACGCGATGGCGCACCGCTTCACCGAGGAGCAGGTCCGCGGGGTCGTGCACGCGCTGGACGCGGCCGGCGTGGAGGTCATCGAGGTCACGCACGGCGACGGCCTCGGCGGCTCGTCGTTCAACTACGGCTTCTCGCTGGAGGACGACGTCAAGCTCGTCGCCGCCGCGGTGGACGAGGCGACCCGCGCGAAGATCGCGGTGCTGATGCTGCCGGGCGTCGGCACGGTCGAGGACCTGAAGCTGGCGCACGACGCGGGCGCGTCCGTCGCCCGCATCGCGACGCACTGCACCGAGGCGGACGTCTCGCTGCAGCACTTCGCCGCCGCCCGCGGCCTCGGCATGGAGACCGTCGGGTTCCTGATGATGTCGCACCGGGTGCGGCCGGACGTGCTGGCGCAGCAGGCCCGGATCATGGTGGACGGCGGCGCGCAGTGCGTGTACGTCGTCGACTCGGCGGGCGCGCTCGTGCTCGGCGAGGCGCAGGAGCGGATCAGCGCGGTCGTCAAGGAGATCGGGCACGAGGCGCAGGTCGGCTTCCACGGCCACCAGAACCTGTCGCTGGGCGTCGCGAACTCGGTGCTGGCGCAGCAGAACGGCGCGCTGCAGATCGACGGGGCGCTGTGCGCGCTCGGCGCGGGGGCGGGCAACTCCCCCACCGAGGTGCTGGTGCCGACGTTCGAGCGGCTCGGCGTCCCGACGGGCGTGGACGTGCAGGGCGTGATGGCCGCCGCGGACGACGTGGTGAAGCCGTTCCTGCACCGGCTGCCGTTCGCCGACCGGGGCGCGATCACGCAGGGGTACGCGGGCGTGTACTCCAGCTTCCTGCTGCACGCCGAGCGGGCCGGGAAGCGGTACGAGGTCCCGGTGCACGAGATCCTGCAGAAGGTCGGCGAGGCCGGCTACGTCGGCGGCCAGGAGGACATGATCATCGACGTGGCGCTCCAGCTGCGCGCGGAGCGCGAGCGCGCGGAGTCCTGACCGTACGGGCGCGGGGGCGCGGTGGCCGGTCGAAACGGCCGCCGCGCCCTTCCGCGTCGCGGTAGGGGTCAGCCGTGCCGGTCGCGGAGCTCGTCGATGGCGTCGTGGACGGTGGGGCGCGTCTCCAGGGCGGCCCGCGCGCGGTGGGCCGCGCAGGCGTCGGGGTAGTGCGCGGCGATGAGGAGGCCGCCGGCCCGGCGGATGCGGCCCGCGCCGTCGACGAGCGCGTCGACGCCGACGGAGTCGCAGCCGACGACGCCCTGCAGGTCCATGGCGACGAGGACGCCGCCCTCCAGCCGCCCGATGCGGTCGAGCCAGCGGCTCAGCCGGGGCACGTTGTCGGTGACGAGGTGGCCGCCCAGCCGCAGCACGATGCAGCGGCGCTCGACGGTGATGTCGATGGACAGCGGCCGGACGGGGGCGGTGTATCCGGTCACGTCCTGCCTCCGAGCGACCACGGCGCCTCGTCCTGGGGGGGCTCATCCTTGCACAGTGCAAGGAAGCCGGGGAAGGGCGTTCCCGCCGGTGATGATCTTTGCACGGTGCAAGGGTTGGGATAGCTTGGGCGGCATGACCCACGAGGACCCTTCCGGCGCGGGGGAAGCGTCGACTCCTCGCGGGCGGGCGCGCAGGGACCAGCTGGTGGGGATCGGCCTCGACCTGCTCGCCGAGGGCGGCTGGCCGGCGGTGACGGCGCGCGCCGTGACCGACCGCGCGCGGACCCGGCCGGGGCTGCTGCACCACTACTTCAACGGGCTGCCGGGCCTGCACATCGCGGTGGCGCAGCGCGCCAGCGAGATGATCATCGATCCGGTGGTGGACGCGCTGATCGCCGCGCCCGACACCCCGGCGGCGCTGCGCACGCTGCGCGATCTCGTGCCGCGCATGGCGGCCGGCGAGCGCAACCTGCGGCTCGCGGCCGAGCTGCTGGTCAGGGCGCTGCGCGATCCGCGGATGGGCGCCGAGCGGCGGGACTGGTCGCGCACCGTCCGGGCCCGGATCGCGGCGCGGCTGGCGCACCTGTGCCCGGACTGGCCGGCCGAGCGGCACGAGGGCACCGCGATGCTGTTCACCGCCATGCTGGACGGCCTGCTGCTCCAGCTGATCCTCGACCCCGACCTGCCGACGGGCCCGGCGCTGCACGCCACCGAGGCCCTGGTCACCGACCCCTGACGGGCGCGCCGGCTAGGCGTGCCGGGCGGGGACGCGGGGGCCGGGGCCGTGCGCGCGCGTCTCGGCCGCCCGCCCGGCCGGGACGATCGCGAGGGTCCGGCTGTCGCGGCGCAGCATGCCGGTGGCGATCGCGCCGAGGCCGGGGCCGGCGCTCCGCTCCCCGAGCACCACGAGGCCGGCGCCGTCCGCGGCCGCCCGCAGGGCGTCGAGGGGGCGTTCCAGCAGCGGCGACGCCTCGACGCGCAGCTCCGGGTAGCGGCGGCGCACCGGCTCCACGACCTCCGCCAGCTCGGCCGCGCGGGTCCTCGCGAGCAGCTCGCGGTCGTGGAACAGGGGGAGTTCGGACTCGGCGACGGCGCCGGGCTCCCAGCAGCCGTAGACGACGTGCAGGTCCCAGCCGCGCAGCGCCGCCTCCTCGGCGGCGAAGCCGAGGGCGGCGCGGCAGCCCGCCGACCCGTCGGTGCCGACGA